>DGXB01000098.1:8282-76350 GCA_002396205.1 Bacteroidales bacterium UBA4243 | reverse complement strand
CTCATCGGGTAGCCTTCGTAGAAGTGGAAGCGCCCTTGCATCGAGACGACGCGCCGCCCCGCGATGGTGCCAAAGAGCAATTGCCCCTTGTGGCCCTTCACGGTCGAGACGGGGAAGTTGGGAATCTCGGCGTAGGGGATGGCGTATTCCACGGCGATGCCTTGGGCCAAACCACCCAGGCCGGAGCCGAGAACGACACCGATTTCTGGCTTGAAGTTCCTCGTTTTCAGGTTGATGTATTCAATTGTGGTTCTGATTTTGTCGTACATAGTCCAATATTTCTTCGTTAAACTTCGCTTCGTCATGAAAACGCACGCTGATGGGCAAATCGTACATCGGCGCGATTTCAAATTGACAAAGATAGGGAGAATTTGTCAATCGGGCGGCATCTTTTTCGGTGGTGACGATGATTTTTTTCTCGCTTTCAAGTTGTGCAAAACGTTCCAGAATGTTTTGCACGTCGTTTTCGGTGAAAGCATGATGATCGGCGAAGGTCATCACTTCAAGATGCTTGTATTGCTGTTTCAATCTGTTTATCAATGGTTTGGGATTTGCGATTCCGCAGAAGAGCAAGGCAGTGTCTGCATCGTTGGCATCAAAATTCTCAGCAGCGGCGTTCAAAGGCTGCAGGTCGTTGTATTCCAAATAGGAAAAGAACACCTTTTGACTTGGCAGCGGCTTCAGCTGGGCGATGATTTCCTTTTTCTTGTTCTCGTCCAAGTCTTTCGGCGACTTGCTCACAACGATGAAGTCGGCGCGTTTGGCAGCTGACTTCAGGTCGCGCAAAGTGCCGGCAGGAAAGAGGAAGTCTTTTGTGTAAAGATGTTCGTATTCAGTGAGTAAGATGTTGAATCCCGGTCTGATGTGGCGATGCTGGAAGGCATCATCCAAGAGGATGACTTTGTTGATTCCCAAGCCCGAAAGTATCTTCTCGACACCCTCAACGCGGTCTTCGTCGACGCCAATCCGGACGTCGGGGAATTTCTTGAAATATTGCAGCGGCTCGTCGCCCACATCTTCATAGGTGCAAGTGCTGTCCACCCGCTTGAATCCTTTGGTTTTCCTTCCATAACCGCGACTGACGATGGCCACGCTAAACTCATTTTTCAGCAATCGAGCTAGATATTCGGTGTGCGGCGATTTCCCTGTCCCGCCAAGGTTGAGGTTGCCCACGCAAATCAGCGGCTCATCGAAACGCCACGATTTCAGGATGTGCCAATCATAAAGTTTGTGCCTGATAATCAGGATGATATGATAGATTAACGCTATGGGTAAAAGTAAAATTCGCATTCTGGGGGTCAAAATTACGGATTTTTCGCTATTTTTGAGCCAAATTTCAGAAAAAAGACACGGGACTGCGAGACACGCGACGCGAGACTGTCCCGTGTCCCGAGTCACGAAGTCTCGCGCCAAAAGAATTATGACCGTAAAAGACATTTTAAACTGCATTACTGAGATTGCGCCGCTGCAATGGCAAGAGAGCTACGATAACGCGGGCCTTCAGGTGGGCGACCTCAACGCCGAGGCGCATAAAGCCTTGATTTGCTTGGACATCACGGAAGAAGTTGTGGACGAGGCCATTGCCAAAAACTGCAATGTCATCGTCAGCCATCATCCGCTGATTTTCAAAGGTTTGAAGCATTTGACCCCTCAAACCTACATCGAACGTTCCGTGATGAAGGCCATCAAGCACGACATTGCCATGATTTCGATGCATACCAACTTGGATAACAGCTGTTTGGGCGTGAGTCGCGTCCTTGCTGAGCGTTTGGGATTGAAGAATCTGCGCATCCTTCAACCCTTGGAAGGCCATCTGAAAAAGTTGGTGGTTTATGTTCCGCTTTCGGCTGCCGATGCGGTACGCAACGCCATGTTTGAGGCAGGCGCGGGCTGCATTGGCAACTACGACTCGTGCAGTTTCAACGCCCAAGGCCAAGGCTCGTTCCGCGCAGGCGAAACGGCACATCCCTATGTAGGCGAAATTGGGAAGGTGCATTTCGAGGATGAGGTTCGCATCGAAACGGTTGTGCCTAAACATGCTTTGAATCAGGTGATTGCGGCCATGCTGAAGGTGCATCCCTACGAGGAAGTGGCCTACGATGTGTTTGCGCTTGAAAACGAATTCCAGCAGGCAGGTGCTGGTATGATCGGTGAATTTGAAAATCCGATGGAAGAAACTGATTTCTTGGAACTTATAGCCGAAACCATCGGTTCGCCTTGTCTGCGTCATTCCGCCTTGACGGGTCGAAAAATCCAGAGAGTGGCGTTGTGTGGCGGGTCGGGAAGTCCGTTCATGGGTGAAGCCCTGCGCCAAAAGGCCGATGCCTATCTCACTGCCGACATCAAATACCACGACTTTTTCATTCCCGAAAAGGCCATGTTGCTCATCGACGGAGGTCATTTTGAGACCGAACAATTCACGAAAGAATTAATATATGAGCTGATTAGGAAAAAATTTCCTACCTTTGCAGCCGAAATCGCTGAAACGAAGACCAATTCGGTTCATTATTTTGTAAGAAATAAGTAATCATCAATATGGCTAAGAAAGAAACAAAAGAAGTCGCTGAGGTGACTGAAGTTGCTGAAGTAGAAGAGGTTAAGGAAACCAAGAAGACCACGAAGAAAACCACCAAAGCCAAGGCTGAGGCCGAATCCGCCGAGCCTGTCGCTGAGGAAACGGAAACCAAAAAACCGGCCAAGAAAGCCGCTAAGGCTGAGACTGCTCCCGAAGTGACGGTTGAAGCTCCCAAGGAAGAAGCTCCTGCTCCTGTGGTTGAGGCTCCCAAACCGGTGGAAGACCCTGTCGAAGTGAGCGTCGAACAAAAGTTGGTTGCCCTCTATACTTTGCAGCAGGTCGACTCCAAAATTGACGAAATCCGTGCCTATCGCGGCAATCTGCCCCTCGAAATCCAGGATATGGAAGACGAGATTGCCGGTTTGGAGACCCGTATCGCCAATTTCAAGGAAGAGAGCAAGAAACATCAGCGCGAGATTTCCGACTATAAGATCAAAATCAAGGAGACGGAAGCCTTGATCAAGAAATATGAGGACCAGCAAAATAACGTTCGCAACAACCGTGAATACGATTCGCTGACAAAAGAGATTGAATATCAAAATCTTGACATTCAACTTTCGGAGAAACGCATCAAGGAAATCACGGCGAAGGACGGCGATGTGGCAGCCAAGGTGGCCCAAGCCCAGTTGCGCCTCACGGAGTTGAAGTCGTCACTGAAGGAAAAGAAAGAGGAGTTGCATACGTTGGTGGAAGGCACCGAGAAGGAAGAGGAGCAACTGCTGCAACGTTCGGCTGAGTGCGAGAAACTGGTGGAAGACCGCTTGCTGGTAGCCTACAAGCGTATCCGCAAGAACGCCCGCAACGGTTTGGCTGTGGTGGGTATCCATAACGAAGCCTGTGGCGGCTGCTTCAACCGTATTCCGCCCCAACACCAGTTGGACATCTGCACACACAAGAAAATCATCGTCTGCGAGTATTGCGGTCGTATCCTTGTCGACAAGGGCATCATCGAGCAGTATAACGCTTGATGATAATCTGGAATTGAAACGATAATGAGGCTGCCTTCGGGTAGCCTTTTTTTGTTTAGAACTTCATTTTGAGCGTGGCGGCTATGTTGTTCTTGAACTGTTTGTAGGTGATGGATTCGAGGTCGGCGACATCATAGAGATTGGCGAAAGACTTGCCGTAGGCCAGCTCGTAGGCGAAGTCGAAAGTGGTGCTTTGCGACACGGGCACGCTGATGCCGCACGAAGCGGTCTTGACACTACCGCCGGTCTGGCCCAATCCGAACGGGCTGCCATAGTAGGCCGCGCCAATTCTGAGGTAGGAGTTGCCCACCATCCATTCGCTGCCGATGCGGAGGTTGAGCGTCTTGCCATAGGTGGCTTTGATGTTTTCGTTGACGTTTCCATAGTCGTAGTCGTTGGCCTTGAAGCGTGCAGCACCAAAGTTGGTGTATTCCGCATCGAGGCTCACCAAGCCTTGCTCGCCGATGAGGAAGGCCATGCTACCAACCCATTTCAATGGTTTGATGAAAGTGTATTCGTAGTTGGATTCTTCGCTGGTGTAGGAGTGAAATCCCGACATGACAAAGTCCGATTCGGTGATGGTTTGCCACGACTCGTCGAAACCGTAGACGGTGGGCGAGTGGAAGGCTCCTCCTATGCGCAACCAACTGTTGGCAAGATAGATGAATCCGATTTTTGCGTTGAACCCCATGGCGTTGCTCTTGATGCTTTCGGAATAATTCCAGTTCTTGAAGTCGGTGTTGACGTCGTTGGGACGGCTTTCCTCAAAGGTGCGGGTTCCCACTCGTTTGATGTGGGCAAGATTGACGCTCAGGCCAACGAACAGGCAATCGTGAAAGTTGGCACTTCCCGTGAAGCTCCATTCTTCTGAACGCCCTTTGAATTGGTTGTCTGCAGATTGCCACACGTTGCCTTCGGGGACGTTGCTCGTGTAGTAATAGGATTGGCCGTCGTGATGGTCGTCGATGAGGTAGGTGCGCCAATAGGAATAGGCATCGTTGGGCAGGTCGTCGGGGGAGAGGCCGTCAATTTGTGAGAAGAAGTTCTCGTTGTGTATTTTCGAGCTGTTCGGATTGAGACCTTTGGCGAAGGAATGGATGTTGAAGTCGTTGGTGCGCGTCAGCCCGATGCCGAATTGCGTGAAGCGAAGGGGACGGTAGTTGCTCCTTTGCTTGGCGCTGACCCAACCGATGTTGGGAATGGTGAGTCGCATTTGGTTGGCGTTGTTGCCAGTGCCGTAATAGGTGGATTGCTGGAAGTTGTCGAGCAGATCGAAGGTGGCGGTAAGCTCATTGCTGCGATAGATGCCCATACCGGCAGGGTTGATGCAGATGGAGGTCATGTCGCCGCCCACGGCACCGAGGGCGTTGCCCATGCCCAATGCTTTGGCCGTGCCTTGGTAGTAAGTCTGTGAATACAGGCACGCGTCGTCGGCACCCTGCGCGAAAGCCGTTGTGGCAAAGGCGATTGTGATGGCTATGGTAAGGATTCTCTTCATGGCTTCTGATAAAAAAAGACTACCTTGCTTTTCGACCGCAAAGGTAGTCTTTTATTCTCAAATTGACTTTGATGGCCGAAATTTATCTTCTTCCACCGCCGCCCGAACGACCACCGCCCGAGCTGTGGCTTCCGCCGCCACCTGAGCTGCGACCGCCACTATAGCTTGAGCCACGGCTGCCTCCGCTGTAGCTGCCTCCTGAGCTGCGGCTTGAGCCTGACGAGCTGCGGTTGTAGCTTCCACTGCTTCTCGACGAAGAGCTGCTACGGTTGTAGCTCCCGCTTGAACTGCCACGGCTGTAACTACCGCTCGACGAAGAGCTGCTGCGGTTATAGCTGCCACTGTTGGATCCGCTTCTGCTGGTGCCAGCCGACGAGGGGCGCGAGTTGCTGCCTTGCGGACGGACATATTCAGAGCTGGAACGCGATGGACGGCTGCTGCTTGGCGAGGTGTAGGATTGGCGGTTGCTGCTTTGGCTACCCCCCGTGCTGGCGTTAGCCGAGCTTGACGGACGGCTTGCCGAGGCATTTCCAGTGCGGCTGCTCACGCCTGCCGAGGGTCTGCTGCTGGCATTGGGTCTGCTAATGGTTGGCCTACTGGTGCCGGTGCGTCCTGAGCTGCTGCCCCCGACGCGAGCTGAGCTACTGCCTGCCGTGGTTGGGCGGCTCGACATGCTGCCTCCAACGCTGGCTCCTTGGCGCCCATTGTGTGGGGCTAAGTGGCTCATCGAGCCTCCGGTGCTGCTGTGGCGCACGCTGGCCACATAGTTGCCGAAGCCACTGCCGCCGCCGTGATTGTTGCCTCCAGGGTGATGGCCACCACCATGGTGATGCCAGTCATGGTGGTGATGGTGGTGATGGTAGGGATGCCAATAGGCGGGAGCCCAATAAGGGTCCCAACCCCAATAGCTATAGTAAGGGCGACCCCAGAAAGGATCCCAGCCCCAGTAGTAGCTGCGCCAGTAAGGACGATAGCCAAAGCTCACATAGACGCCTGGGTAATAGTCCCAATAGAACGGGTCGTAGTTGTTCACGTAAACGTAGGTATCGCCACCGGTGTAGTAGTCGTCATAGTAGCCTCTCGACGAGGAAGCCTGCGTGCCGAAACGCTTGATGCGCGTGGCGAAGTCGGCATCATAGTAGGTCTCGGTGGTGGTGTAAACGACGCCGTTCGTGTCGGTCACTGTTTCTGTGGTTTGGTAGACAGGGTCGGCATTGCTGACGTAGTTCTTGCTGTCGGAATAGTAGGCTTGGTAGTCGTATTCCGAGTTGCTGCTGATGCTGGGACTCACGTATGAGCCGTTGCCGGTGGCCATCTGCCCCGTGTTGCCGTAAGGCGAATAGTAGGTGTCGTCTTTGGCCATGTTGCGGTTCGACGAGCAGCTGGCAAAGGCAATCAGCGCAATGATTGGGAGAAGTCTTAACGCTTTCATCTTATTATGCTTTTTATTTGTTCTTGAATAGGTCATTAATCCACCTTGTGATATACAAATTTCATACCAAAATCCGTTTTTTTTCCGATGTTTTTTCATTTATTCCAGTTTGATGACTTGACCGTCGCCATAGCATTCCTTGACGACCCAAGGATTGCCTTTATAATACACGTTTCCAATGCTATGGAGCCACACGGTGAGTTTGGTCCTGGCCCAAACGTAGGCATCGTTGGTCGAGTAGGACTGCACCCTGACGAAGTTGGAGTTGAGGTTTTCGGCATGAACCACACCGTAGCTTCTCATGTTGATTTCGGTGTAGCTCGATTGGCCCTTGAGTGTCACTTCCGAAGTGCCGTTGCCGAATTGCGTTTTCAGCACACCGCAGTCGAAAGTGAGGTCGATGTTGCCGCAGCCTTCGTTGATGTTGAGATAGAAGCTGTTGGTCCATGTCGTGTCGATGTCCATCTCTGTCGAGTCGATGGTCTGTTCGGCGATGCCTTTGATGGAGTCGGTGCAAAGCAGGTTGCCGATGGAGGCGTAGTTGATGAGCCGCAGGCTGTCGTAATAAACGGTCAGGTCGATGCTGTAGTCGAAGCTCCGCAGCCAGTTGAAGTCGTTTTCGTTTTTGATGTATAGGGTGTCGCCAACGATTTCTGTCGTGACTTTCTCAATGAGGTTCTTCGGGCATGTGAGTTCCAATCGGGGTTGCCTGTCGTGTACCAACTTGACATTCACGTTGTTGGACATCGAGATGGCGTTGAAATCCTTTTCCACGCTGCGTTGCTCGGTGATAGGCTCGCCGTTGTTGAAGAGCGCGTCCACCTTGGTGCACGAAGCCATGGCTATGCTAACGAGGAAAAACAGGACTGCGATGTGGTTTCTTTCCATGGCGCGGCAAATAGTATTTGTGTTGTATGTGATAGCCGATGCCGACGCTGATGAAGTCGGCCTTGATGTCGTAGGTGGTGAAGGCGAGGGTGGCAAACAGGTTGTCGTTGAAGTAATAACGGGCTGCCACCTTTTGGTAAAACAGGAAGCCGAGCGATGATGAGTTGAGCGGCACGTTGTTGCGCAAGCCCACGTTGAACATGAAGCTGACGCGGTCGAGCATCATCTCGTATGCAATCAGGAAGCCTGGTTTGAGATACATGTTCCAGTCGGGCTTGGTGATCTTGTCGGAGTTGTCGTAAACGAGTTCGATGCCGAGTCCCAAACGGTCGCGCTCGGTGAGCTGGAACATGAAGTTGGCGGCCAAGTCGTGAACGAAGAAATACTCGTGTGCCCCATATTGCTGGCTCAAGTCCTTGAAACCGAGCGTGTATTGGTAGTCGGTGACGAAATGCCGCTTGCCGTCAAACTCGAAGAGGTAGTTCTTCGGGCGCAAACGCTTGTCTATGTGGGCTTTGGGCGCTGCCAGATACCAGGAAAGCCCCGTGGCCACACTGAAGATGTTGATGCCCATGTTGGGCGAGCGGGTGGCACCGTTCGAGAAGTGTGTCAGGCCGACCGAGGTCACCCAATGCAGCCGATCGACGATGCGTTGCCGGTATTCAAACGACAGGTTGATGGCCGCGTTCACGTGCGAGCCGATGGCATAGTTGTGGAAGTTCTCCTTCGGGTCGAACTTGTTGGTTAGGTAGGAGACGCCCACGCCCAGTTTGAATGTCAGCTTGCTCGTCTCGCTCGGCGTGATGGGGAAGTTGATGAACGGGTAGAGGGCGAACACCTTGCCCAACTCGGCGGAGATGCTGTCGTTGCCGAAGCTGGAATAATAGAAGGTGAACCCGATGGAAGGGTAGTTGTGCAGCACCTCCCAGCGGTTTTCGCCGTAGGTGTTTCGGTGGATCGACAGCTCGTAGCTCGGCGTGTGCCGACTGTAACGGCCTAAAGCAGAGTGGAATTCATCGTTTTGGAAATACATGTAGCCATAGTGCACACGAGCCTCAACCTCATAATTGCGGTGGCTTAGTTGCGCTTTCGCGTGACCTCCTATTAATAATAGGGTACACAGTGCGAAAAGGATATGGCGGCGTTGTCGTTCCATTGGGGCTGCAAAGGTACAAAATTCTGGGCGCTTAGTCGGCCCGACTGCGCAAAAATCCATACCTTTGCATCTTCAAATCAATTCATCATGGACGAAAGACTACAAGCCTTCAAACGGCTTTTGGATATCATGGACGCAGTGCGTGCGGGCTGCCCCTGGGACAGCACCCAAACCATCCACAGCCTGCGCCACCTCACCATCGAGGAGACCTACGAACTCAGCCAAGCCATCCTCAACGACGACCTCAATGAGGTGAAAAAGGAACTCGGCGACCTCATGCTCCACATCGTCTTTTATGCAAAGATTGGGCAGGAACAAGGCGTCTTTGATATTGCCGACGTCCTCAACGGCATCTGCGAGAAGATGATTCGTCGCCATCCGCATATCTTTGGCAACGAGCATGTTGAGAACGCTGAGCAGGTGGAGGAGAACTGGGAACGCATTAAATTGGAGCGCGAACACAATCGCAGTGTGCTGGGCGGCGTGCCCGATGGCTTGCCTTCGCTTTTGAAGGCCTATCGGATGCACCAAAAGACTTCGGGCGTGGGCTTCCGTTGGCCCAACGCAGAGCAGGCGTGGCAGAAGGTGGAGGAGGAGAAGGCAGAGCTCTTTGCCGAGCTGCAAAAGCCCGACAACGCCGAGCGCGTGGAGGAGGAATATGGCGACCTGCTCTTCGCCTTGGCTGCCTACGGCAACTACATCGGAGCGAACCCCGACGACGCCTTGGAGAAGACCAACAAGAAGTTCCGCCAGCGTTTCGCCCATGTGGAGCAACGCGCCCGCGAGCAAGGCAAGGGCGTGCAGCACCTCACCATTGATGAAATGATTGGTTATTGGAAGGAAGCGAAGGAATTACTCCCTTAACTTGATGTAGGTTTTACACGACCTCAGCCACGGTGAAATTGCTGCCTCCAACGAAGACCACGTCGCCGAAATGGGCATTGTTGACCGCCGAACGGTAGGCATGGCTCACCGATTCATAAACTTGTCCGCGCAAGCCCATCTCGAAGGCCTTTTCGGCCAAGATGTTAGCATCCAATCCTCTGGGAATGTCTGCTTTGCAGAAATAATACTCGGCACCACGCGGCAACAGTTGCAAAACGCTGTCGATGTCTTTGTCGTTGACCATGCCGAGCACGAAATGCAGCTTTCCGTAGCTCATCTCGGCCAGTTGGCTCACCACTTCGGTGATGCCGGCCACGTTGTGTCCCGTGTCGGCAATGGTGAGCGGGTCTTTGCAAAGGATTTGCCAGCGACCCATGAGGTGGGTGTTTCTGATGACTTTGGCGATGCCGTCGCGGATGTCGTCTTCCGAGAGGTTGAATTTCTCGCGCAGCAGGTCGAGGGCACACATCACGGTGGTGAGGTTTTTCTGCTGGTAGTTGCCCATGAGCGGGATTTCGAGAGCTTCCATGTAGAGTTCGCTGTTTTTCCAAACATCAAATTGCTGTTCGGTTTGCGATTCGATATGGATTTTGTCGCAGTCGAAGATCTGGTCGGCGAAATAGATGGGGCTGTTGCATTCCTTGGCCTTGTCGATAAAGACTTGCTGGGTCTCGGGATGGGTCTCGCCAATCACAACAGGGACGTTGGGCTTGATGATGCCGGCCTTTTCGTAGGCAATCTTGGCCCGCGTGTCGCCCAAGAACTTCATGTGGTCGAAGTCGATGTTGGTGATGATGCTCAGCTCGGGCGTGATAAGGTTGGTGGAGTCCAAACGTCCGCCCATGCCCACTTCGACAATGGCAATGTCGACCTTTTCTTTCGAGAAATAGTCGAAGGCCATGCCCACGGTCATCTCGAAGAAGGAGAGTTCCATCGCCTCGAATTTAGCTTTGTAAGTGTCAATGAATTGCACCACATTCTCTTCGGGAATCATTTCTCCATTGATGCGGATGCGTTCGCGGAAGTCGCGGAGGTGGGGCGAGGTGTAAAGTCCCGTCTTGTAGCCTGCTTCTTGGAAGACGGAGGCCAACATGTGCGAGGTGGAACCTTTGCCGTTGGTCCCAGCCACATGCACCGACTTGAAGTTACGGTGTGGGTTGTCCAAAAACTGAAGAAGTTGGATGGTGTTGTTGAGGTCGGCCTTGTAGGCGGCGGCTCCAATGCGCTGATACATTGGGAGTTTGTTGAACATCCAATCGAGGGTCTCTTTGTAGTCCATTGTTATTGATTGATGACGAAAGTATAAGTGATGGTGCCGTGTTGTTCTTCGGGAGCGTCGGGGTCGGCGGCGAAGGTGGAACGCAAGGCGGCTTGTTTTGCTTTTTGGCGCATGTCGCTGTTGATCAGCGTGGTGCCTTTGGTGGCCACTTCTGCGCGGGTGACTTGTCCAGAGCGGTTGACCCAAATGTCGACAACGACGATGCCTTCTTCGCTGAAGTCGTCGTTGGGGCGGTGCAGACTCTTCGCGCCACGGCCACCGAGGTCGTAGCCCGTGCCATTGCCTTTTCCGCCTTGGCCGTCATATTTCTTGATTCCAGCCAATCCATTGGGCTTGCCTTGGTCGCCAGGTTGTCCGGTGATACCTTCCGAGCCGCCTGCCTGCGGGTTGTTGCTGCCTTTGAACAAGGCTTTCTTGTTCACCTGTGGCTTAGGCTCTTCGGCAGGTTTTTCTTGTTTTGGCTTGGTGTTTTTCGGTTTTTCCAGCGCAGGAGCTTCTTCGTCGTTGCTGGTGGCGATGTCTTCCTTGCTCTTGCTCTGTTGCTGCTCAGGTTGCGAGGCCATGGGGATGGCAGGCTTTTCGGGCTGGATGTTGCCCATGCCTTGGTCCATCATGCCCAAATCGACCTCTACGCCTTCCTCTCCGGGTAGGGGCAAAGGCGTCCTGAAGGCCATAAGGAACAAAACGAGCACGGCCAAAGCGTGCACGACTATGGTTCCCGCCACGGCTATGCCTTTGTCTTTCTTCTCTTTGTTGTCCATGGTTCCTCCTTATTTTTTCGGCGAAGTGGCCAAAATGACTTTGTGGTTGTTGCTTGTCGCGTTGTTGATTTCGTTGACGGCATCAATCACGTTGACGATGTATTGCACGGGTACGGTCTTGTCCGAACGGAGTACAACGGTGGCTTGCGAGTCGTTGCCAATGGCGGTGTTGATGAGGTCTGTGAGTTGGGTTTCGTCAAGCACCTTGGTTTCGTTCACTTGGTATTGATAGTTTTCGTCGACGTAAACGGTGACGGTCTGCTTGGCCATGGTCTTGCTGTTGCTCGATGGCAGCAACAGCTTGATGGCATTGGGCGCGACCAACGTTGATGTCAGCATGAAGAAAATCAGCAGCAGGAACACCAAGTCCGACATCGAAGAGGAGTTGAACGTAGGCTCTACCTTATTTCTTGATTTGATAGCCATAATGCGCTGGTTTTAGGCGGGTTCATTCAAAACATCCATGAACTCGGTGGCCTTGGCTTCGAGCAGGTTGACGACTTTCTGGATTTTGCTTGAGAGGATGGCGTGGAAGAAATAGGCGAAGATGCCGACAATCAGACCGCCGACGGTGGTCACCATGGCTTCGTAGATGCCCGACGAAAGCAGTGAGATGTCGATGTTGTTGCCGGCCATCGACATGTTGTAGAATGCGCGAATCATGCCCGTCACCGTGCCCAAGAAACCAATCATGGGGGCTGCACTGGCAATCATGGCGAGAATGCTCACGCCACGTTCCAATTGCGCGACTTCCAGGTTGCCAACGTTTTCGATGGCCGAGTTGATGTCGCCCAAAGGTCTGCCAATGCGTGATAGACCTTTCTCAATCATACGTGAAATAGGAGTGGAGTTGCCACGGCACAAGGCCTTGGCGGAGTCGAGTTTGCCGTCTTTCATGTACTCGCGGATGCGTTCCATAAAACTGTTGTCGTATTTCGTGGCACGGCTGACGGCGATGTACCTTTCAATGAAGATGTAGACCGCGATGATGGACAAAACGGCCAAAAGAATCATGATCCAGCCGCCTTTGGTGGCGAGTTCGAGGATGGAGAGCTTGAATTCCGTAGGCTGGGTTGCGGTTTCTGCTGCGGCTGCACCTAAGTCGTTGACAGCCTCTTGGATTTGAAGGAGATTCATATTGTTGTTGAATTGTTGATCGTTGATTGTTGCATTGTCGTTTGTCGTAGAGACGCGCCGTGGCACGTCTCTACAATAACATCCGTTGTCTTGTTTTTATTGCATTATCGCATGTCTATCACGTCCACTTTGGGATGCTTTTTCGTGTCGAAGGTGAAGAATTTGTCGTCTAATTCTTGGTCGAATTTCATTTCTTCCACGTTGACGACGAGCTTGCTGCCGTCTTCCATGTAGATGTCGGCATTCTTCAATTCCACCTTTTTCGTGTTGATTTTCAAGGTGACGCGCTTGTATTGCCCCTTTGGGTTAGCCAATTCGATGGCGGCAAGACCTTGCGCATTGATGCCGGTTAGTGTGGCCACATAGCTTTCGTCCAGCGAGGTGAGGAGCTTCAGGGGCGTGTTGTCGGTGCCATCGGTGGCATTGCTGACCATGACTTCCTCATCTTCAATAAGATACGACCAAATGGTCTTGCCATCGCTGATGGTTTGCTGGTTGGCCATTTCAATCTTGTAGGCTTCGCCTTGAAGCCAAGCATGGCCTTTTTCGCTTTCGCCCAGGTTTTTCCCATCGGGACTGATTTGGTAGTTGAAAACCATCTCAACATTCTTGTGGCTCTTCAGTTGGTCGACCACGAGACGGATAAGCATGTCTGCGTTGTTTTGTGCTGTAAGTGCCTGTGTTGCAAACAAAAGGAACAGGCAGGCGATGATGTTTTTCGTTTTCATTTTCATTGTCAGATTCCGTTGTCTTTGTTGTAGATGTCCTGCAAAATCTGTTCCAAAGCGGCTTCGGTGCCCACTTTCACTTCGCGCGATTTGCTGCCCGAGAACGGCCCGACGATGCCAGCGGCCTCCAATTGGTCGATGATGCGACCTGCGCGGTTGTAGCCGAGTTTCAGCTTGCGCTGGATCATCGAGGTGGACCCTTGTTGGGTTTGCACCACGATACGGGCGGCTTCCTCGAAGAGGCTGTCGCGCTCGCCGTCTTCCTCTACGTCAGGTGCATCGCCGCCTTCTTCAGGTACATCGGGCAGCTCGTAAGGCGTGGCGAAACCGCGTTGGGCTCCGATGAACTCGGTGACGGTTTCCACTTCAGGCGTGTCGATGAAGGCGCATTGCAGACGCACCAGCTCGTTGCCCGTCGAAAGCAACATGTCGCCGCGACCGATGAGCTGGTTGGCGCCGCTTTGGTCGAGGATGGTCTTGGAGTCGACGGCTGAGATGACGCGGAAAGCGATACGCGCAGGGAAGTTGGCCTTGATGGAACCCGTGATGACATTGACGGAAGGACGTTGCGTTGCGATGATCAAGTGGATGCCGATGGCGCGTGCCAACTGGGCCAAGCGGGCGATGGGCTGTTCCACCTCGCGGCCTGCGGTCATGATAAGGTCGGCAAACTCGTCGACGATGAGTACGATATAGGGCAGGAAACGGTGGCCTTCAGTAGGAAGTAGGCGGCGAGCCTTGAACTTCTCGTTGTATTCGATGATGTTGCGGCACTCGGCAGCTTTCAGCAGGTCGTAACGCGCATCCATCTCGACGCACAATGAGTTGAGCGTGCGCACTACTTTCTTCACATCGGTGATGATAGCGTCTTCAGAATCAGGGAGTTTTGCCAAATAATGGCGCTCAATGCGGTTGTAGAGCGTCAATTCCACCTTTTTCGGGTCCACCATCACGAATTTCAGTTCAGCGGGGTGCTTGCTATAGAGCAACGAAGCGACTATTGCGTTCAGTCCCACTGACTTACCTTGTCCAGTGGCACCAGCCATCAGGATGTGCGGCATCTTGGCCAAATCGAACACATAGGTCTCGTTGGAGATGGTCTTGCCGATGGCGCAAGGCAGGGCATATTTCGAGTGTTGGAACTTTTCGGAACTCAAAACGCTGCGCATCGAGACGGTTTCGGGCTTGCTGTTCGGCACTTCGATACCGATGGTGCCTTTGCCTGGGATGGGCGCGATGATACGGATGCCCAAGGCGGCGAGGCTCAGCGCGATGTCGTCCTCCAAATTCTTGATTTTTGAGATGCGGATACCTGGGGCGGGAATGATTTCGTAAAGCGTGACCGTTGGGCCGATGGTCGCCTTGATCTTGTCGATGGCGATGCCGTAGTTGCCCAAGGTCTCCACGATTTTGTTCTTGTTGGCGTTCAGTTCCTCCTCGTTGATTTCCGACTTCTTCCCGCCGTAGTCGTTGAGCATGTCGAGCGTGGGGAACTTGTAGTCGCGCAACTCGTAGCGTGGGTCGAAAGGCATGTCGATGGTGAAATGGTCGATGGGTTTGTCTTTCTCGACGGTCACTTCCTTGGGCGTTTCCTCGATTTCCAGCTTTATCTCGCTTTCGGGCTCGTTGTCAGGTGTTTCGGTTGGGGCGGTTTCAGGTTTGGCCTCGTTTGAGGTGGTCACTATGGGATCCAAGATGATTTCAGGGGTCTGTTCTTGCTCGCTTTCTTTTTCCTTGGGCTTAACAATCACGTTTTCCTTGTGTTCTTGGCTGTCATCGTCGCGTAATGGGTTGACAATGACCAAGTCAGGGTCTTTGGTGAAGGCTGTGACGGGAGGCAGGTTGGGGCTGTCGTCGGGGTCGTTGTCATGGGCAAAGGGGTTAGGCTTGTCGACGATTTGGTTCTCGTTTTGCTTTTCGTTTCCGTTTTCCTTTTCCCTTTCTTCTCTTTCAAGTTCTTCCTTGATGCGTTGTTCGGCGATGAGAGCGGCTTGCTTGCGGCGTTCTTCTTCGCGTTTTTCGCGCAACTGCTTGAAATAGTTGAGCGTGAGGTTGAACTGGTAGACGGCGAAGACGAGGAACAGGAAGATGAGTACCAGCAGCGTGCCAACCCAGCCGATGTAGGTGTCCAAGATGATGTTGAGCCACATTCCCACTGCTCCTCCCAAGATGGCGCACCACGGAACGGCGCATCTCGGTCCCGCGAGGAATCCGAAAAACAAAGGCAGCCAAACCAAGCTCAAAAGTGCCCATTTCCAAACATTCCACATCTTTATCTTGGCCGTGCCGATGAGGCGCAACCCAATGAGCGTCAGCAGGTAAACGAAGAATACCGATCCAATGCCAAACGACTCTTTGATGAGGGTTTGGGCGAGGAAAACGCCAGCGCGCCCAGTGCGGTTCTCAATGTTGACTTTTTGGCTAAATATTTGGTAGCCAAACTCTTGATGGTGTCCGCTGAAGAAACTCACCAAGTAGGACACCAAGGCGAGGCCAAGGAATACGGCCAGACAGATGAATAGGACACCGATGATGCGCTGGATGCGGCCATCGTTGGGGCTTTGTTCCTTTTCGGGCTTTTGCCTTTTGGGCGTTTTGTCTTTTGAGGGCTTTTCGGCTTTTTTCGGCGACTCCTTTTTTGGCTTGTCCTCTTTGGGTGCCTCTATGATTTCGGGCAACTCGTCTATCGGCTCTGGCTCGGGTTGCTTCTTCTTGAAAGTGTTTTCTTTGCGGTTGTTTCCTGCGCTCATTTTCTGTCTTCGTTTTGAAGTGCAAAGGTACGCAAAATTGTTGGTTTAAGAACGGTGTCTTTTGATAGAAAATCTACCTCAAACTCCTAAAACTATACCTGCGTCAATATTTAGTTTTCGACTTATGTTTCTTGCAAGCGACAGAGAAGGCTCAACCTTTCCATGCATGATTTCGCTCATGCGAGGTTCGCTGATGCCGAGCAATGCTGCAATGGCCTTTTGCGAAAGGCCCATCTCGTACATGCGCAACTTGATAATGTCGATAAGTGAAGGTTTGCCAATGGGATAATGGATATCCTCATATTCTGCGACAAGTTCGGAAAGTAGTTCCAACTCAATGTTTTCTGGCGAGTCTTCTGGCGTTCCATCCAGCCAAGTGAGTGGAAGTAACTCGTCAATGCGAGCCATTGCTGCCTTGTATTCTTTTTCTGTCTTAATCTGTGCCATAACTCAAATGTTTTTGATGTCCTCGATTCTGTCATATTCTGCATGAGTGCCTATAAAGCGGATGTAGACATTTTTCGGGGTGAATTTTACAACAACTACCAAACGATAATCATTGCCTTTAATATTGAACACATAGTGCTGATTGCCAACATAATCGACGGAGTTGAAAGTCTGTTTGATGTCGGCGAGGCTTTGCCATTCGGCTTTATCGGTTTTTTCGTACCATTCCGTCAAAGCTGATTTCGCTTGAGGATTTTTGGTGTAATACTCTACTATTGTGTTTTTTGCGATGATTCTCATTTTGCGTACTGTACCGTTTGCGCTGCAAAGTTACAACAATTCTTACAAAAAAACAAAACAATCTTACGATTTTTGTAAGATTGTTTTGGTTAATCGAAGCGGAACATGAAAACTATTTCGGAATCCTGAACATCCTGTTCCAGCGGATGCCGCCGTTTTCCTTATCCAAAGAAAGCCAGACGAGAATAGGCTTGCCGACGATGTGGTCTTCGGGCACATAGCCCCAATAGCGCGAGTCGGCGGAGTTGTGGCGGTTGTCGCCCATCATCCAATAGTAGTCCATCGCAAAGGTGTAGCTGTCGGCAGGCTGTCCGTCGATGAGGATTTGGTTGCCTTCCACCTTCACGTCGTGCAACTCGTAGGCATGAATGATGCGCTCGTAAAGCGGCAAGGTGTTGAGGTCGAGCTTCACCGTTTCGCCTTTCTTTGGGATATAAATCGGGCCGAAGTTGTCGACGTTCCAAGGATAGAGGTCGGGGCGGTTGGGGAAGAGGCTGGTCGAAGTGCCTTGCCCAGGGGCTTGGATGTTGCGCATCACCGAAGTGACGAATGGCAGCTTGATGAGTTCATCGGCCACCTTCGCGCTGATGTTGAGGATGAAGGTGTTGGGGTCGGCGGTGCGATATCCTTCCGTGATGCTATATTTGTCCAAAACCTGCTTGTTGATGCCGCCCGTGGTGGTCACCACGGTGTAGTTGTGCTGCATGTTTTCGGGTTCAAAGGCTTTTTCACCGTTGATAAACACCACTCCGTCAACAATTTTCAAGCTATCTCCAGGCATACCGATGAGGCGTTTCACGTAGTTTTCACGCTTGTCGACGGGATGACTGATGACCTTGCCGAAGTTTTGGTGGTCGCTCCAAACCTTCTTGCGACCGTATTCGCGCACGAGGTCGTAGTAGCTGATGCTGCTTTGGAAGATGTCGCACACCGTGTCGCCGGCAGGGTAGTTGAACACGATGGGGTCGTAGCGTTTCATCGTTGTCACGCCTGGATAGCGGTGGTAGGGCAACTTGATCCATTCCAAATAGGATTTCGCGGTCTTGCTTCCTGGCAAAGTGTTGTGCACGAAGGGGAACGAAAGCGGCGTGTTTTGCCCTTTGGGGCCATAGTGTATCTTGCTGACAACCAAGTAATCACCAACGCACAACGATTTCTCCATACTCGAAGTGGGGATGGTGAACATCTCGAAGACGTAGGTACGGATAATCAATGCGGCGACGACGGCAAAGATGATGGCATCAAACCACTCGCGTGCAGTCGACTTCTTGGGTCGTGTGGCCGTGGCGGGGTCTTGGTATTTGTCGTCTTTGGCGATGATGGGGAAGAAAATGAACGGCAGGATGGCGGCCATACCTTCCTCCCAGACCTTGAACCGTCCGAAGCATTTGCCCAATTCGACGAGCATGAGCAAAAGCATGAAGATGTTGATGTAGGGGAAGACGATGAAGAACCACCACCAGAACTTTTTCTCTTTGCCGATGATTTTCAGCATGATATAGATGTTGTAGTAGGGGATGAGGCTGTAGTAGCCCTTTTGTCCGGCGGCTTCGAACTGCTTCCAGCAGAATGCAAACGGGATGGTGAACAGCGCCGGAACGATGAGGATGAACAATAATAATGACATGTCGTTTATTGAGTTTACTTGCTAACGCGAAAAGGGGTGAAATATTATTTCGGGTCGGAAAAGATATTCCCCATCAAGTCCTCCATCGAGTAACAGCCTGTCTTGCCGAGCAGGAACTCCGCTGCGGCGATGGCACCGAAGGCGAAGCCCTTGCGGTTGTAGGCTTCGTGGGTGAGGGTGAGGCGGTCGGCCTCGGAGTCGGCCACCACGCTGTGGATACCGTTCACCTCGCCGATGCGGGTCACGTTAATATATAAGGTGTGGTCGGTGGGCGCGTCGATGCTCCAATGGTCGTAGTCGTGGTTGACGCTGAGGATGTCGTTGGCCAGTTTCACGGCGGTGCCGCTGGGCTTGTCCAACTTGTGGATGTGATGGGTCTCGGCCAAAGAAAGTTGATAGCCGTATTGCTCGGCAAATCGTGCCAACTGTTTGTTGAGCAGGAACATGATGTTCATCCCGATGCTGAAATTAGGTGCGTGGAAGAGGCTTTGGCTCTCGTTGAGGCAACGCATCCTGATTTCGTCGAAATGTGCTTGCCAGGCCGTGGTGCCAACGACAATTGGGATGTGCAGGTCGAAGCAGCGGTGGATGTTGGCCACCACTTGGTCGGGCTGGCTGAAGTCGATGGCGACGTCGGCCTGCTTCAGTTGCTCAATGCGTTCTTGCCATTCTTGGGCATTGTCGATGGTGACGATGATTTCATGCTGGCGGGCGAGGGCGGCTTGTTCCACCTCGTGGCCCATCTTTCCGTATCCGATGATTGCTATTTTCATGGTTTGTGTTTTTGGAACAAAACTTTCAAAACTGCTAAAACTTCTTTGGGTCTTTTTGGAAACCCGCCAACCGGCGGTTTCCTTGCGACTGCACGGTTGTGCCAGTCGACACTCTTTGGTTTGATAGGTTGTTTTGCATGTTTTGTAGGTTTTGTTTACATTAGAAATTCAGTTTAAGCGATAGTCCCACTTGGGCGTATTGCGGTATCATTATCGGTTGTTCAACTGGCCTTAAATAGGGGTCGATGTTGAGGCTGAGGTCGTCGCTGATGTCGTAGGTATAGAGGTGCCCGTCGACGCAGGCATCCACGATTTGCAGACCGTACCACGCGATGGTGAGGATAGTATAAAACTCAAAATCACGGCGATACGATTCCTTGTAGGTCTGTAGTTGGCTTGCGGCATAGCGGTTGGCCAAATCAGCCTCGTGTTCGTTCAGGGTCACGCCGTCGGGCAGGTCGCCGGTCTTGTATTCGTAGGCGTGCAGATAGGATCGGTATTCGTAGTTGTTGTTGTAGACCAAATAGCCCAAACCGCCCAAACCGGCATAAACGATGGGCACTTTCCACCATTTGCCGTTGTAGATTTGTCCCAAACCTGGCAGCAAGGCCGACATGATGGTGGCTTTCTTGGGATTGTGTGGCTTTTGGGCTTTGACTGTCTTTTTGGTTGCCTTCTCTTCCTTGACGATGGTGTCGGCGCTGAGCACGGCATTGCCAACGGTGTCAAACACGACATTTTGGGCTTCGGCTTTGGCAAAACCGATGAGCAACATCGTGACAATAAGGAAGATGCGGCGGGGCATGGGGCGATTATTTGTTGCCGAACAGTTCCATGATGCGGTCAAACTCGGCTTCGTCCTTGAAGTCGATGACGACCGAACCGTGACCTTTAACGTCGCGTTTCACTTTCACCTTGGTGTTGAGCGTTTGCGACAGCGTCTTGATCTTGCTCTTGAAATGTTCGGGGATGAAGTTGGTTTGCTTGCGTTCCTTCTCGCCTTTGCCTTTGGCTTTGTCGGCCAGTTCTTCGGTTTGGCGCACGGTCATCTCGTCCATGATGATTTGTTGGAGGAGCTTCAGTTGTTCTTCCTTGTCGTTGATGTTGATGAGGGCGCGGGCGTGACCCATGCTGATGTGGCCGTCGCGGATGGCGAGTTGGATTTCTGGTGGTAATTTCAAGAGTCTTAGGAAGTTGGCTACTGCGCTACGGCTCTTGCCCACCTTTTCGCTCACTTCCTCTTGGGTGAGGCTGCATTCGTCAATGAGGCGTTGGTAGGAAATGGCCACCTCGATGGCGTTGAGGTTCTCGCGGTGGATGTTCTCGATGAGGGCGAGTTCGAGCATTTGTTCGTCGTTGGCCACGCGGATGAATGCCGGAATCTTCTTGAGTCCAGCCATCTTGGAGGCCCTCAGTCGGCGCTCACCGGAGATGAGTTGGTATTTGTTGTAGCCCAATTTCCTGACGGTGACCGGTTGGATGATGCCCTGTTCCTTGATGGACTGTGCCAGTTCGCGCAAGGCGGTCTCGTCGAATTCCGTTCTGGGTTGGAAGGGGTTGGTCTCGATGAGGTCAATGTCGATTTCGGCCACGGCACCAGCCACGAAGTCGCCACTGATGTCGCGGCTGGTGATGTCGGTTTCGGGGCTGCCGAGGATGTTGTCGAGTCCGCGGCCCAATGATTTTCTGATTTTGTCGGGCATGGTGCTTTAGTCTTTGGTGGATAGGTTGTTCTTTTCAAGGATTTCGCGGGCGAGGTTGAGGTAGTTGATGGCGCCCGTGCTGTTGGCGTCGTACATGACGATGGTCTTGCCGAAGCTCGGGGCCTCGCTCAGGCGCGTGTTGCGGTTGATGATGGTGTTGAAAACCATGTCCTGGAAGTGCATCTTGACCTCTTCAACCACTTGTTTCGACAGGCGCAGGCGCGTGTCGAACATGGTGAGCAGGATGCCTTCGATGTCCAAGTCGGGATTGAGGCGCGTTTGTACTATCTTGATGGTATTCAGTAGTTTGCCAAGACCTTCGAGGGCGAAATACTCGCATTGTACGGGGATGATGACCGAATCGGCGGCAGTGAGCGAGTTGACCGTGACCAGGCCTAACGACGGCGAGCAGTCGATGATGATGAAGTCGTAGTCGCCTCTGATGGGGGCGAGCAGGCGTTTCATCATCAGCTCGCGCTCGGGCAGGTTGATCATCTCGATTTCGGCGCCCACGAGGTCGATGTGGGCGGGAAGCAAATTGAGGTTGGGTGTCTCGGTCTCGACGATGACGGTCTTCGGGTCTACCTGGTCGATGATACATTCGTAGATGCTCGTTTCGACGGTTCTTGGGTCGATGCCCACGCCCGAGGTCGCGTTGGCTTGCGGGTCGGCATCGATGAGGAGGGTCTTGTATTCGAGGACGGCCAAGCTGGCCGCCAGGTTGATGGAAGTGGTGGTTTTTCCGACGCCACCTTTCTGATTTGCAATCGCTATGATCTTGCCCATGTCTTTCTTGATTTTCGCTACAAAGGTACGCATTTTTGCCCCTTTTTATTGCGGTCATCTACGGAAAGTTATCAACATTTGCCCTTTTTGTTGATAAGTTTTTGTCTTGTCGCCGTTTGGCAACAAAAAAGCCGCGACAGAGCGCGGCTTCAAGGTTTTTATGTGCGTTTTTATTTATCCAAGCTGTCGAACCACTTGTCGATGGCGCTGTCGAGTTCGCCCTTGGGCTCTTCTTCGTGGTCGTAGTGGCGCGGCTCGGGCTGGTCGTAGTAGTCGGCAGGATACTCGCCGGTCTCAATGTATTTGATGGCATCGGTGAGGCCTTTCGAAACCTTCTCGAAGTCTTCCTTGTAGAGGAAAATCTTGTGCTTCTCGTAGAAGAAGCGTTGCAGGTTTTCGTCAAAACGGCGTTTGCTCTCGGTTATGGTGATGTACTTTTCGTCGTTCTTCGTTGATTTCACATCGAAAAAGTAAGTTCTCTTTCCTGCTTTCACTGCCTTTGAGAACAATTCATCTTTTTCTCTCATTTCATTTTCTTCCATCATGTCTTTCAATAATTTGATACTTTCTAATAGTTCTATTTTGTTTGAAAAGTGGGGCAAAAGTAGCAAAAAAATGAATATTGCTATCTTTTATGTATTATTTTTGCACCAAAATTCAAAAATCCAATGGAACTGAATCTGAAACGACCCATAGCTTTTTTCGACCTGGAAACGACAGGCCTGAATACTTCGCACGACCGCATCGTGGAGATGAGTGTGCTGAAAATCAACGTGAACGGCGACGAGGAGCAGCGTGTCTGGCTCCTCAATCCCGAGATTCCGATTTCCGCAGAATCGACTTCGGTGCATGGCTACACCAACGAGATGCTGGCCGACAAACCCACCTTTAAGGATAAGGCCAAGGAGATTGCCCTATTCATCGGCAATGCCGACCTGGCGGGCTATAATATCCTGAAATTCGACCTCCCGATGTTAGTGGAGGAGTTCCTTCGCGTCGACTACGACTTTGACCTCAAGGATCGTGAGTTCATCGACGTGATGAACATCTACATGAAGATGGAACCGCGTAATCTGAAGAGCGCCTACCGCTATTTCTGCCATGCCGAATTGGAAGGTGCACATGGCGCGATGGCCGACACTAAAGCCACCTACGATGTTTTGAAAGCCATGTTGGATAAATACCAAGGCGTTGATTATGAAGATGGTAAAGGCAATAAGTCGCAGGGTCCTGTCAACGATACGAAGCAGTTAGCCGAGTTTTCGGCACACCACAAGAATGCCGATCTTTCGGGTCAAATCATCTTCGACGATGATGGCAAGGAGGTCTTTATGTTTGGCAAACACAAGGGCGAGCGTGTGGAGGACGTGTTTCGCAAAGAGCCGGCCTTTTATGATTGGATCATGAAGAGCGACTTCCCGCGCTATACGAAAAAGGTGGTGACGGCCATCAAATTGCGCATGGGTGGAAAACACGTAAAACGCTGAGGCTTATGAAGATGGTTTGCATCGGGCGCAACTATTTGGCCCACGTCAAGGAATTGGACAACGACCTGCCCACCGAGCCGCTGTTTTTCATGAAGCCCGACACAGCCTTGCTGCCCGAAGGCGTGCCTTTCGTCTATCCCGATTTCAGCCACCAAATCCATTACGAAACGGAACTGGTGCTGCGCATTTGCAAGACTGGCAAAGACATAGACGAGAAGGACGCACCTTATTATTATGACGCCATCACCGTCGGTATCGACTTCACCGCCCGCGACCTGCAAAACCAATGCAAGGCCAAGGGTCATCCTTGGGAGAAGGCCAAGGCTTTTGATGGCTCGGCAGTGATTGGAAAGTTCAAGAGCGTCAAGGATTTGGAGAATCCAAGCGACATCGCTTTCGGAATGAAACTTAATGGTGAGTGGAGACAGCAAGGCCACAGCCGCGACATGATTTTCGGCTTCGACAAAATCGTCTCCTACGTCTCGCGTTTCGTCACTTTAAAGGAAGGCGACTGCATCTTCACGGGCACGCCACAAGGTGTGGGTGAGGTGCAGCGCGGGGATCGGTTGGAGTTGTTTTTGGAAGGAAAAAATGTAAAACGGTTTGATATTGAATAAAATTGTTATATTTGCGGCATAAAATATAGGTGTTATGAGTACAAGAACACAGACCTTGGTTCAGATAATAGCCAATTATTTCAAGTCACAACCAGTATTGAAGGCTTGGTTGTTTGGCTCATTTGCGCGTGGTGAAGAGAAGCCGTGGAGCGATTTGGATATTTTGGTTCAGTATGATCGAAGTCAACCGATTGGCTTGTTGAAGATTGCGGGGATGCAACTTGATTTAGAAGATCTTTTAGGGCTTGAGGTCGATTTGGTTGAGGAAGGCACCCTTCGGCCATGGGCAGTGGAAAACGTCAATAGGGATAGGAGGCTGATTTATGAGAGAGCATAAAAGAGATAAAGGTCGGCTGGAAGACATCAGACAGTTTGCTCTGAATGTGGAGAAAATCATGGAAGGCATTACTTATGACGAGTTCGTTTCCGACATACGTATTTATTATTCGGTGATGAAAAACGTTGAAGTGATTGGTGAGGCTGCTAATATGCTGACGAGAGATTTCAAGGAACAATATCAGGAATTACCATGGAGACAAATCGTTAGAATGCGCAATGTGTTGGTTCATGGTTATGCCCAGGTGAGTGATGCGGATTTATGGGATACGGCATCAAAAGACATTAAGCCTTTACGAGAACAAGTTGAAAAGTATCTTAAAGAGATGGATTGGAATTCTTGGGAACAAGCCGAAACTATATTTGTAGAAATGGATAACGCCTTGTACAATAATGCGGTTAATACAGCTCGAAAAATGAAGTCAAAAGGTTTCTTAGTTGGTGACATTTCAGAAATCTCGGGTCTTTCTGCTGAAGAGATATTGAAAATGTAATATATTTATAATCAACTATCTAATATGAACAGAAGTTTAATTGTAGCTTTTCTTTTATTTGCAATGCATATCTCCGCCCAGCCCCTTTGGCTGCGCGACAACGTGATTTCGCCTAACGGCGACAAAATCGCTTTTTGCTACAAAGGCGACATTTATGTGGTGAACGCCAACGGTGGCAAAGCCCAACAACTGACCACCACCACGGCCTACGAAACCTCGCCCATCTGGTCGCCCGACGGCAAACATTTGGCCTTCGCCACCGACCGCAACGGCAACTTTGATGTTTATTTGGTTTCTGCTGAAGGTGGTGTGCCTCAGCGTATTACGACCAACTCTGCCAGCGAGATGCCTTTGGCTTTCTCGCCCGATGGCAAGGAAATCTATTATTCCGCCCAAATCCAGAAAGCGGCTGAGAATGTGCAGTTTGCCACGGGCTGGATTACTGAATTATACAAGGTGGGAACCGAAGGCGGTCGACCCGAGCAGGTGGTGGCCGTGCCGGTGTGCAGCATGTCGTTCGACGAGGACGGCGAGTCGTTCCTATACTACGACCGCAAGGGTAGCGAGAACGTGTGGCGCAAGCATCACGTCTCGTCGGTGGCCCGTGACATCGTGTATTACAATGCCAAAAAGAAAACCCACACGATCATGACGACCAATGTGGGCGAAGACCGCGATGCGCGTTACCTGCCTGGCTATCAGGAAGTCGTGTTTCTGAGCGAACGCAACAATGGCAATTTCAATGTCTACAAAGCCTCTGCCAACAACCTCGAACAAGTGGAGAAGGTGACCAATTTCAAGACGCACCCTGTGCGTTTCTTGAGCGTGGCCAACAATGGCTTGTTGTGCTATGGCTATATGGGTGAAATCTATACGCAACGTATTGGAAGCGAACCCCAAAAGGTCGCTATTGAAATCGTCAACGACCAAGACACCGAGCAATTGGTGAAGCAGGATTTCCGTGGTATCGGCGACTTTGCGCTGAGCGACGACGGCAAACTGATTGCCTTCACCTCGCGCGGCGAAGTGTTTGTGACGGGCGTCGACGAATACGCCACCACGAAGCAAATCACGCATACGGCGCAGCCTGAGCGCAGCCCCAGTTTCTCGAAAGACGGTCGCACTTTGGTCTATGCCTCGGAGCGCGATGGCTATTGGAACCTCTATCAAGCCACCATCGAGCGCAAGGAGGACTACAACTTCGCTTACGCCACGTTGATTGACGAAAAGCCGCTGTTCGACAACGACGGCATCGAGCGCATCGCGCCGAGCTTCTCGCCCGACGGCAAGGAAATCGCGTTCATCGAGAACCGTAATATCTTGAAAGTGTATAATATCGCTTCGAAAGAAGTGCGTCAAATCACTGACGGGACGCAGCATTACGACATCGACGATTACGGCTTCAGCTACGAGTGGTCGCCCGACGGACAATGGTTCGCCTTGACCCTGATTTCGCACATGCGCGACCCGTATTCCGACATCGGTATAGTGAAGGCCGACGGCTCGAAAACGATTTACAACATCACGGAGAGCGCTTATATCGATGGCAGTCCGCAATGGGCAATGGACGGAAATGCAATCATTTATCGCTCAAATCGTTATGGTATGCGCTCCCATGCTTCATGGGGCAGCCAAAATGATGCTTTCATCGCTTTTTTGAATCAGGAAGCCTACGACAAATTCCGCCTCAGCAAAGAGGAGTTTGCCTTGCTGAAAGAGACCGAGAAAGGCAACAAGGACGCGAAGAAAGATGAAGCGAAGGACGAAGGAAAAGACAAGAAAAAAGGCAAGAAGGATGATGAAAAGAAAGACGAAAAGCCCAAGGAAACCAAGAAGATAGAAGTGGATCTGGAACATCTGCAAGACCGTGTCGTCAGGCTGACGCCGATGTCGTCGAACTTGAGCGGAATGGCGCTTTCGGGCGATGGCGAGAAGTTCTATTTCATGACTTCGTTCGAGAAAGGCTACGACCTTTGGGAACTCGACGTGCGCGAAAAGTCGATGAAGGTGTTGAAGAAATTAGGCCAGGGCGGCGCACAGTTGCAGGTGAAGGGCGACAATATTTTCCTCCTTTCGGGCGGCAACTTGCAAAAGTTGGATAAGGGCGGCAAGTCGACACCGATTAAGCTCGACGCCACCATGCAACTCGATTACGCCCAAGAACGTGAGTACATGTTTGACCATGTCTTCCTGCAAATCGAGAAGCGTTTCTTTATGAAAAACCACAACGGTGTCGACCTCGCGCTGATGAAGGAGGCCTACCGCCCGTTCCTGCAGCACATCAACAACAACTACGATTTCAGCGAGATGCTGAGCGAGATTTTGGGCGAACTGAACGTGTCGCATACGGGTTCGGGCTATCGTCCCACGAATCGCGGCGGCGATGCCACGGCTGAGTTCGGTGTGCTGCTCGACCTCGATTACCAAGGCGATGGCCTGAAAATCGCCGAGGTGGTGGAAGGCTCGCCGTTCAACAAGAAAAGCTCACAAGTGAAGGCGGGTTGCGTTATCCAGAAGATTGACGGCGTGGAGATTACGAAAGACATGGACTATTATCCACTGCTCAACAACAAGGCTGGAAAGACGGTGCTTGTGACGGTGAAAGACGGTGGCAAGACCTGGGAAGAGACCGTGAAACCCATCAGCCATGGCGCGATGAACGAGCTGCTTTATCACCGCTGGGTGAAACACAACGAGGAAACGGTGAAGGAACTTTCGAAAGGCCGTTTGGGTTATGTCCACATTCGTAGTATGGGCGATGCCAGCTATCGCGACGTGTATTCGCAAATCCTCGGCAAGTACAATCTTTGCGACGGCATTGTCATCGACACACGTTTCAACGGTGGCGGTCGCCTGCACGAGGACATTGAAATCCTTTTCAGCGGCGAAAAATACCTTGAGCAAGTCATCAACGACAGCGTGGCTTGCGTGATGCCTTCGCGACGCTACAACAAGCCCTCGGTGATGATCATCGGCGAGGCCAACTACAGCAATGCACACGGCACGCCTTGGGTCTATAAATACAAGAAGATGGGCAGCCTTGTCGGTATGCCCGTGCCTGGCACTATGTCGAGCGTGACATGGGAGACCCTGCAAGACCCGTCATTGTATTTCGGTCTGCCCGTCATCGGTTATCGCACCGAACAAGGCAATTGGTTGGAGAACACCCAGTTGGAGCCTGATGTAAAGGTGCGCAACACACCCGAAAAGATGGCCAAAGGCGAGGACGAACAATTAGAGGCCGCCGTCAAGGAATTGATGAGAGAGGTGGAGGCGTTCCATTATTGGGGGAAATAAGGCTGTAGGGCTGTCGTATTACGGCAGCCGCATCTTGCGGTTACATGATGCGGCTGCCACAGTGTGACAGCCCTACAACCCATTAAACCAAAAAGACAATTTTGGCCTGAATTTTGCGTTAATAGGTGAAAAACCTTTCTTATGCGCTCTAAAATCCTCTTCCTGTTGCTGCTCATCAGCGTTGCGCTGTCGGCCCACACCGTGGTCGAATATGATGGCTATTTCGAGGTGGAGCATTCTTGGAAATACAACGGAAAGGATTGCTCCATTACGCTGAATATCAGCACGGATTTGTATGACTATTATCGTAATGACCGCGAGCATTTGGCCTATGTCTACCAATTCAACGATGGCGAGGTGCCGCCCAATTACTACAGTTTCATGCTCTCGGAGCACGACCGTCCCCTGATGCACGCCTTGGCGCAGGAGTTCAGTCGCTATGTCCTCACCGAGAAAGACCAAATCGAGTTGGCGCTCAGTTTTGTGCAGTCGTTGCCCTATGCTTTCGACAGCGATTCGAAGGACGAGGACGAATATGTGCGCTATCCCGTCGAGACTTTGGTGGATGGTTGCGGCGACTGCGAGGACAAGGTGGCGCTTTTGGTGGCCTTGCTCTATGAGATGGACAAGGACTTCGTGCTGTTGGTTTTGCCCGAACACATGGCATTGGGCGTGCATTGCGACGAGATTGAGGGAAGCCGTTACCTTCTTTACCAAGGCAAGAAATACTACTTCATGGAGACCACAATGCCCAACTGGCAAATCGGGCAGGTTCCGGAGGATTATTTCGGCACAGAGGTTGAGGTCGTACCGGTTGACGACATGCCGAGTATGCTCATCAAAGGGGTGAGGTTTGAGTCGGAGTCGACGTTTGTTGAAAAGAAGGCTCAGTGCAGCCTCCAAGTCGATTTGCACAATCTTGGGCCCGGCAAGGTGACCGAGTTGGAACTGGTGGTGCGCATCGTCGAGAGGGGGAGCCGAAACCATTTGCTGGCCGAGCAACGTTATCCGCTCAGCGACATGCAGGAAGGCGAGTTCCGCACGGAGCGCCTGTCGCTTAGGAGCCTGATCCGCGAGAACAGCCTCCTGCAAGTGGAACTTGCTGGCGCCGAGGTCGAAACGCAGTATTACGAAGTCGCTTTGGACTACAGCCGCTCGCGGAGGTGATTATTCCACGATGATTTCATCCATGAAAATCCAAGAGTCGAACCCCGTGCCAGGATAGCCTTCGGGAATCTTGCCGGCGTTTTTCACCACGACGCGCAGCAGACGGGTCGAGATGGGGATGTCGAAGCGCTCGCGGAAGATGAAATTGCCTTCTTTTGTCACTTCGGTGGTGATGGGGAAGGTGCCGCGAAGGGTGTAGTTCTTCCCGTCGTAGGAACCGTATATTTCGATTTCGGTGGGGCAGAGGATCCAATCATAGGCGTTCACCAAGAAGCCGATATTCAGCGCATTGACTTTTGTCCACTTGCCCAAGTCAATTTCGATGTCGGCATCGGTGCCGTAGAAGCCTTGCCAGCGACCGTCCTTGTAGTCGTCGGTGCCGAGGCTGCCGTCGAGCAGGGCCGCGTCGCCGCCGCCTGAGTATTCGGGACGGTAGTTGCCTGCCGGACTGTTGAGCTTTTTCAGTCGGCCCATGCCTTTGTGATGGCAAAAATAACGCTCGTTGCAGATTGGCTCGCCCACTTCGTTGAAACACGCCGCTTTGACGAGACAAGGCCGCTCAAGGACGATGGGTTTCTGGTAAACTGAATCTGTGGGTGTAACTTCTTTTCCATCAAGGGTATAATGAATCTCTTTGTGGCCAAAAATGGTCTTCAGTGCGATGGCGGCATTGCCGTTTCCGTCGGTCGTGGTCTCGATGAAAGGAAGGTTTTCAAGTTGTTGCAGCTCCTTGGCCAAGTCGTCGTACTTCTTCATGTTGACATCCAACCAATATGGTCGGCTTTCGATGTTCCACACTTTGACGTACTCCTTCTTCAGTTCGTGCAGCTCGGCGGTGAGGTCGCGGAGCATCCGTTGGCTTTCGGCAATGTTGGCTTCGCTGGGGTCGTTGTAGGTACGGTAGAGTTGGCAACGAGCGATGTTGCGATTGGCGCACCATTTCATGCGGTGGACGGCATAAAAGGCGTTGTCGAAGATGTCGGCATTGCGCTTGACAAGCCTTTTGCGCTCGCCCAACTGCTTGGAAACCAAGGCGAGTTCAACCACGGCTTCGATGTTGCGTTGCTCGAAGGTCGTGTCAATCAGGGCGGGATAGAAAGGTACCATCGGGTCGGTCATGGCCGTGAATTTCCCGATTTCGTCGAATTTCGTCCATTCGGAGATGTCGTTGAGACTTTGCAATGGCTCGGTGGCGATGCAACCCAGACTATGCGCCGAAAAATTCTCATCCACTTGCCGTTGGGCCATTTCGTCGTCGCCATCTTTCAGCGGGTTCCAGCTCATCTCGGCACCCAAGGCAAGACCATATAAAGCACTGTTGGTCAGCGATTCGCCAAAGTCGTCCCAGCAGGTGTTGATGACGCCCAAGGCACCGTTTTTGTAGCCGTCACGGCACAAATGGGTGATGTTCGACACAAACTCGTAGTGCTTCGGCCACACCCTTTCGGAAAGGCTCACGCCGGGCGCGACGAAAAACGACCGTCCCGATTTCACATAAGGTTGCAGAAAGTCGTTGAAGTCGTCCTTGGCGACGTAGGTCCAGGCGATGAGGAAGAGGTCTTTGTCGAGATTTTCGAGGATTTCGGGGTGTTTGTCGGCGATGTCGCCCCACATCATCACGCGCTTGCGGTAGGGGCGCAGCATCCTGTTGACGCGGTTGATGTGTTGGTAATAAACCGTTTCCGCTCCAAGAGAATCGACGTATGCCTTGGCATGGCCTTGCCCAAGGCTTTCGGTTTCGTCGCAGTTGATGTTGAAATAAGGTGATTTATAGGCTCTTGCCACCTCGCGGAGATGGTCTTCGAGGAATTTGTAGGTGTCGGGGTTGGCGGGGTTGAGGTTCCATTTCGTGTCGGCCAAATGGCTGTAGAAAGGATTGCACAAGATTTCCTCAAAATGCCCGAAACACTGTTGGTTTCCAATGATTTGGATGTGGTAGGGCTTGCAAAAAGCCTCCAATTCCTTGATTTCCTCGGCGGTGAAGGCATCGACGGGCGCAATGTCGGGGTGGCATTTGGTCTTGAAGGTGTGTTCGGTGTAGAGCGAGAAGCAGTTGAGCTTGTATTCGGCCAGCTGCGGGATGAGGTGTTTCAGGTAGTCGACGGTGACGATGGGCCCACGGCTGATGTCGTCTTGCCAGCCGCGCAGCTTGAAGTTGGGCCAGTCGGTGATGGTCATGCAGGGCAGGCTGACGGCGGTTCCATCGCTTTTCAAGAAGGCATGGCGATAGAGCTGCTTGAGGCTTTGGGTGGCATAGAAAAGTCCCGTGTTGGTGGTGGCCTCCATGCGGATGAAGCTGCTGTTGATGGTCAGGCGGTAGGCTTGGTCCTCGTTCTCGCTCACGCCGAGGTGGTCGGTCTTGACGAGTTCGATGAACTGTTTGCCTTTGACGATGCCACGCGTAAAGACGGTTTTCTTCGGGTTGATTTGCTCCAAGTCGTTGCGAAACAGCGTCACGATTTGGCTGATTTCGGCATCGGAGGCGTCGTAGGTGAGGACGACGTTCTCGTCCCAAACAAATTGTCCCTCAGTGGTTTCTATCTGTTGCGGGGTGGGGAGGATGTGGGTGTTTTGCGCTGTGGCGCAAAGGCCGATAAGGCAAAGGATGATGATAAGGAATTTGTGTCTCATAATGATTGCAAAATTACAACAATTCAACAATTAAACGCCCAACCCTTCAACAAATTCCCTATCTTTGCCCCAAAAATTTGACAACTATGATAAGATTGGAAATCTGTGCCAACGGCATCAAGTCGTTGCAGAACGCGATGGACGGCTGCGCCCAGTGCGTCGAACTTTGCGAATGTCTCGAAGTGGGCGGCGTGACCCCTTCTTTCGGCACCTTGGCCAAGGCCATCGACATCTCGTTTATCCCCATGCGCGTGCTCATCCGTCCGCGACCGGGCAACTACATCTACGACGACGAGGAAGTCGAGATGATGAAGACCGACATCATGCTCTGCAAGAAGCTCGGCTTCGAGGGCGTGGTCATCGGGGCGCTGAACGACAAAGGCGAGCTTGACGTTGAGACCATCAAGGCCCTGATGGGAGCGGGCGAGGGGCTGAAGTTCACTTTTCACCGCGCCATCGACGCTTGCGTGAAGCCTTTCGAGGCCGTCGAACAATTGATTGGACTCGGCTTCGACAAAATCCTGACTTCGGGCGGCAAGCCCACGGCCCTCGAAGGCGTCCCGATGATTGCCGAAATGCAACTGCGCTATGGCGACAAAATCGGCATCATGCCGGGCGGCGGCATCAACCTCGGCAACGTGAAGGACATCCTCAACATGACGGGCGCGGTGCATTGCCACGCCTCGCTGGCCCACTGGGTGCCGCGCTTCAACGAGAAACTCTATCCCAACCAAAAGGACGCCACAGGCGCCACGATGGTCTGGACCGAGTCGAACCGCGATTTGATTTACGAAATGGAAAAAATTTTGAACCCGTTTTAGTTCATAACAAAACCTACAAAACTGGCAAAACAAGCTTTTGGTGCGGCACGGCAACTGCCTTGCCGCCGGAAAGGAGCCGGTTGGTGACTTTCCTCTCAAAATGAGTTTTGAAGGTTTTGCAAGTTTTGTGGAAAAGAGAAAAGTAGCAATGAAAAAAGTACTGTATTGTTTATTTGCATTGGCCGTCTTGGTTGGCTGCCAACAAGTTGAAAAGCCCAACGTCGTTCTGCAACTCCTCAACCAAGGCTGGACGCTCGCGGGCGACACCTTAGATATTAATATGCAGGTCGATGTGCCCTCGGTGGTGCAGCAGAGCCTCTATGAAAACAGCGTGATACCGCATCCCTATCTCGGCACGGTGGAGAACCAATTGCTCTGGATTTCCGACCATCCTTGGGACTACACCTTGCATTTCGACGTGGACAAGGAAATGCTTGAAAACTATTGTGTTGAGTTGGTTTTCGAAGGCCTTGACACATACGCTGATGTGAAACTGAACGGAGAAAAACTCTTTTTTGCCGACAACCAGTTCCGCTCGTGGAAGCAATGGGTGAATGACTATCTAAAAGAGAAAGACAACCTGCTTGCGGTGCATTTCCCTCGTTATGACAGCACGCAATTGGCTTTGTATGAGCAACATCAGCCGCGTTTGCCCGAAAGATACGCCGTCACGCGCAAGGCACCCTACCAGCACGGCTGGGACTGGGCACCGAAGTACAAGAACGTGGGCATTTGGAAACCCGTGAAGTTGGTCGCAAGGAAATGGAATAGTGCGTGGTTGGAGGATGCTTATACCGTCACCAAAGCCGCCGATGCCGATAGCGCCAATCTTTGGCTTTATTTCTTTGCATACTGCGATAGGTTCAGTGCATTGGCGGAGGTGGAAATCGCTGTGGATCAGCAAAAAACTTATCAATTTGAGGTTGAACTTAGAGAAGGAAATCAGGGAATTTACTTGCCCATCACGATCGAGCATCCTCGTTTGTGGTGGCCCAACGAGATGGGCGAGCAACCTTTGTATGATTTCGAGCTAAAACTGAAATTGGACGGTGAGGTCGTGGATTCAAGGTCGTTCCGCTCGGGTATTCGCACTTTCGAGATGGTGGATGAGCCTGACAGCATCGGGCGGGCGTTCTATTTCAAGGTGAACGGCGTGCCATTCTATGCCAAGGGCGCCAACTACGTCCCCGAGGAGATGATTGAGACCTGGATCAATCCCGACAACACGCTGAAGCTGCTTCGTCAAGCCAAAGATGCGCATTTCAACATGTTGCGCATTTGGGGCGGCGGCATCTATCCCTCCGACGATTTCTTCAACATCTGCGACTCGTTGGGCATCTTGGTTTGGGAGGATTTCATGTATGCCGGCACGATGTATCCTTACGATGAAGCGTTTTTGAAAAACGTCAGAATCGAGGCGGAGGAGCAGGTGAGACGCTTGGCTTCGCATCCGTCGTTGGCCTTGTGGTGTGGTGGAAACGAGATCTCGGAAGGCTACTATAACTGGGGCTGGCAAAAGTCGCTGAATTGGTCGGAAGAAGACGATCAGGCCATTAAGGCAGGATACGACCAACTCTTTGAAACCATATTACCAGAAGCGGTGACCTTGTACGACGGCACGCGCCCCTATTGGCCGAGTTCGCCCTCGAAAGGCTGGGGCCGTCCCGAAAGTTTGACCGAAGGCGATGTGCATTATTGGGGCGTTTGGTGGGGCGAACTGCCTTACGAGGTCTATCGTGAGAAGGTGGGTCGCTTCAACAGCGAGTACGGCTACCAAAGCTATCCCGATTACCAGACCTTGCTGAAAATCGCGCAAGGGGAGGAGCTGGGCAAGGATGCTGAGGTGATTGCTGCACACCAGAAACATGCCCGTGGCACGCGGCAAATCGACGACTTCATTAAGCGGTATTATCCTGATGTACAGCCCAAGGACTTTGAGGAATATGTGCATCTGAGCCAGCTCTCGCAGGCCTACGGCATGGAGATTGCGATTGAGGCGCACCGCACGGCGAAGCCATACAACATGGGCACGCTCTATTGGCAACTCAACGATGCCTGGCCTGTGACTTCGTGGTCGTCCATCGACTATTACGGTCATCCCAAGGTGCTGCAAGAGCGGCTGAAGACGCTCTTCGCGCCCGTGCTTTTGAGCCTCGACCAGAAAGACTATGGCGTTTTCGTCACCTCCGACTTGCTGCGCGACATCGATGGCGAGCTGTCCGTCACGGTGTACGATTTTGAAGACCTTAAATCCGACGAGCTCGTAGACCACCCAAAGTTTGAGCAAAAAGTGAAAGTGGAGATGAAGGCCAACGAGAACCGGAAATACGCCGTGGAAGGTTTAGGCGATTATTTGAGAAATGCCGATTTGCAAAAGGTTTACGTGAAGCTGGAGCTGACCGAAGGCGACACCCTCACCGCCGAGCGTAAATGCTATTTCCATGCTTTTTTTGAGTGAGGGCTGTAACTTTTTTGTTGTTGTTGCGTATTACGTTTGTTGATAAGAAAAACAACAAACAACTAAAACATCAATAAAATGAAAAAAAGAATGATTTTGGCAGCCTTGCTGCTGCTGGCCTTCGGAACGATGAAGGCGCAGGTAAATGAGCCCAAACCGATTGATCCCAAAACGGATAGCATCATGAAGAGCCGAAAGGCTGAATTGTCGCAAATGCAAGAGCAGTTTTCCGAATGGATGCACGAGCTGGGGATGAATATGCAGCATCTTTCGGATTCCATTGATTGGAAGTCGTTTGAGAGAGACATGGAACAATGGGGCAAGGAAATGGAGCAGTGGGGGAAAGAGATGGAAAAGTGGGGCGACAAGTTTGATAAGTCCTTCAACTATCAGCTTTTGAAGAATGATGATCCGCAGGCTCATTCCATTACTGTTGAAGGTTCCGGCAATGTGACAATCAGGCAAAGTCAGGACGGATTCTCGCTCTCGAGTGGCGACATGGGCGCTTCCGACAGGTATGTAGTGGATGGCAATGTGTTTTTTAAAGGCTCAAGTGATTATGATGTCGCCATGCCGCAGCTTGACAAGATCATCCTTTGCTCTTCCGGCGATGTCATTGGCAGCGGCGTGATAAAGGGCAACACACTCGACATTGTCCTGTTAGGTTCGGGCGACATTAGGTTGGACGTGGATTATGATACCATCAACATTAAAATGATTGGATCAGGCGATGTCACGCTCAAGGGACAATGCAAGATGATTAACGCCACGCTCACTGGTTCGGGCGACTTGCGGATACCTGAATTGCATTATGATCAATCGCGTTTCAACTCAACAGGTTCGGGCGAGATTTGGTCTAATGGACGCAAGGAAGTGTTTTCTTACAAGTACAGTTCAGAAAGGAAATGCGGCGAGAAAAGAAACCTCCTCTTCGATGCCCATTGGAACGGCTTCGAGGCAGGCTTGAATATGCTCCTCGACCCGTCGGCCATGAACACCTACACAGGCCCCGACGACTTGATGGCCATCCGTCCGATGCGCAGCTGGTATTTCGGCTTCAACATCGCCGATGTGGGCATTGCTTTCAATAAGAAACACACAGTGGGCCTGTTCACGGGCATCGGCATCGGCTGGAACAACTACAGCTGGAAGAACTATATCAGGATGACGGTGGAAAACAATGAGTTGGTCAACACTTTGCTGCCCGACGACCGCCCCGTGAAGAATAGTAAATTCGGCTTGCTCTATGCCCAAGTCCCGCTGATGATCGAAGTGAGGCCAACGCGCCATTTCTACATCGACTTTGGCGTGACGGGCGGCATTCGCCTCGCCTCTTGGACCCGCATCAAGTATGCCGACGGCAGCAACGTGAAGACCTATAACAACTACTTGACCAACCTGTTCAAATGTGATGCCTCGTTCCGTATCGGTGGCGAGAATTTGGGCTTCTTCGCCAACTACGCGCTTGTCCCCACCTTCATGGAAGGGCAGGATGCAGCCAAGGCGCACCCGCTCATGTTGGGGTTCAGCATCAATTTCTGATTTTGATTTTTCTCAAGAAGAAATTGTAGTGACCTACAAATTATTTTCCACGCAGAACTGTGGGAATCGTGGGAACCTGCTGAACACCATTTTTGCGTCGCTTTGCGTCATTGCGAGGAGGCACGACGAAGCAATCCAGGGATGTTATTCTCTGGATTGCTTTGTTTTGCTTAATGACGCGAAGCGTGTCGGCGCAAAGCGGCGACCATTCCCAAGGTTCTGCGCATTCTGCGTGAGAAGAAACAGCGTCGCTTCGCGCTTCCCATAATTCTGCGTGTTCTGCGTGAAAAAAACTCACTCCCCGTGTTTTTCCTCCCAACGTTCTTTGGCTTCCTCAAGCTGTTCGTCAGCGCGTTGGTAGGCGGCCAAGGCCATGTCGGTGGCGGCCTCGATGGTCTCTTTCTTGGCTTGTCTCAATCCCGAGTTGATGAGGCTGGCGAAGCTCGAATGGCGACCGCCCGTCAGCCAAAGCAAACCTTTGCCGATAAGGGAAACGCCTTCATCTTCAAGGTTTTCCTCAAACGAATGGTTTTCATATTGTGCGAGAGCCATTCCTGCATTGATGCGATAGGCCAAATAGTCGAAATCAGGCTCCATGAAACCTGAAATGGAACTTTCAATTTGCATCGTTCCTGATTTGATGGACGGCAACTCGGCCACAAGTGGCATCTCTGTTTTTTCCATGGCAACCTTTTCAATTTCAACGTTTTTTTCTCCGACCACGACATTCTGTTTGACGAATAGGGTGGGCCTTGTCTGCAAGGCAAGCCTATCCAGCGGCCTCTCGATGCGTGTTGCGGCAACGGGTTTTAGCTCGGCAATTGGCTCCATTTTCGGCAACGACTTTTCGGGCCACAAACTGACGGTGAGCAGCAGTCCCGCAGCGGCGGCAGCCGAGGCGATTTTGACGTAAAGCGGCATAACCGTTGCTTTTTTCTTCAGGCCTTCCTTGTTTTCATAGGCAAGGGCAGGAGCTTCCAAATGCGGAAGTTCCTCGGTGAGTTCGTCCCAGTCCAGGCCTTGTGCGACGACGAAAGCTCGCAGTTGCTTCGTCTCGCTTTCGCTGAGGTTGCCCTCCACATAATCAAGGAGGTAGGCTTCGTAGTTGTCAATAGTGATGTTCATGGCTCAGGGTCTATGAGGTTGTCGATGCTTTTCAGTTTGTTTTTCAACGCGGTGCGGGCGCGGAAGATGTTGACCTTCACCTGTGCTTCGCTTTGTCCGGTGATGTCGCCGATTTCGCGGTACGAATAGCCTTCGTAGTCGCGGAGGAGCAGGGCGTTGCGTTGCGCTTCGGGCAGGGTGCCGATGGCCTTGTGCAGGATGTCGTTCACGTCGGGATAGGGGGTGTTTCTCCCTTGTTCGATGTTCGGCGCTTGTTCTTCCAGGCTCGCAAAGCGTTGGTTGCGACGGACTTCGTCAATCATGGCATGGTGGGCAGTGCTGAAGAGGTAGGTCTTGGCCGTGGCAAAGTCTATGTTCTTCGCCTTCTCCCAAACGCGGGCAAAGCTCTCCTGCACCACGTCCTCGGCCTGCTCGCGGTTGCGGAGGCTCGCGAACGCGAAGCGGAAAAGCCGGTCGGCATATTGCTCCACGCACTGGTTGTACTGATGTCTGTCCATCGTTTGCAATAATACGGAGTTTGGGCGAAAAAGTTACAGCGAAGTGAAATTTTTGTGTTCAAGGTCCATGAGCTTGTCGAAGGGCCGGCCTTTGTATTGAAATAATTCCTACTTTTGCCTCAAAATTCAAAATCATGCTACTAAACTACATCACTTGGAACGTCGACCCCGTCTTGTTTTCCATCGGTAACATTCACGTCCGTTGGTATGGCCTGCTGTGGGCTTTGGGTTTCCTTATCGGCTATTTCATCATGAAACGCATCTACAAGAGAGAGCACATGGCCGAAGATTCGTTGGACAAGTTGTTAATTTATATGCTTGTGTCGACCATTATCGGGGCGCGTCTTGGGCATTGCCTGTTCTATGAGCCGGATTATTACCTTTCCAATCCGTTGAAGATGCTTGCCGTTTGGGAAGGCGGTCTTGCAAGCCACGGCGGCGCCATCGGCATCTTGATTGGCTTGTGGCTTTATGTGCGCAACTACAACAAGTCGACGAAGAAGCAGAAGACCGACCTCCAGCGTATCAATTACATTTGGATTCTCGACCGCATCGTGGTGGCGGTTTGCCTCGTTGGCGCGTTGATTCGTTTGGGCAATGTGTTCAACCATGAGATTTACGGTACGCCTACTTCGCTGCCGTGGGGCTTCGTCTTCATGCGTGGGGCAGAGCAGTTTTGCGGCACTTTCGACAACTACACGGCTTGCAACTCGTGGGATGCACCTTGTCCGCCGAGTGAGTGGCTGCCATGCCACCCGACGGGTCTCTACGAAGCCTTCTTCTGCCTCGTGGCGATGGGTATCTTATTGTGGATGTACTACAAGCGCGACCTTGGCATCAAGCAGCCCGGCTTGATGTTCGGCACCTTCCTCGTCATCATCTTCGGCTCGCGCATTGGCATCGAGTTCCTGAAAAACGTGCAGGTGGAATTTGAGAAAAGCATGACCTTCGACATGGGTCAATGGCTCAGCGTTCCTTTCGTCGTTATCGGCATTGGAATGATTGTTTGGAGCTTTGTGAAGCGGAATAAAACAGAATAAAGGGATTGCAAATCCCCAACGCGATGCCGGCGGATTGCAAATCCGCTGGAACGAGCGAGGAAACAAGCGTAAGTGAAAGCCAAAGGCAAAACAAAACCAGCGTCCGGATTCGTCCAGACGCTGGTTTCGTTTTCAAGGGTTAAGCCCTTGTTTTAGTTGTAATACGCCATCATGAATTCCGTCATGCGGTCGGTAGTCAGTTGCGCAATTTCGTCGCGGCCGTATTTCTTGGCCACGTCGCCGAAGTGCTTCAGCAGGCTCATGCCTTCGTCGACATCTTCTTCGTAATACTTCCTGAACTTGGGCTTCATGCCGCCGTAGTACTTCACCTTGTCGCAGTAGTTGTTGATGAGGTTCATCAGGTAGGCATCACCTTTCTCGGTTGCACCGCAGATGTAGTACATCTCGGGGAACTGGTAGGTGTGAATCTCGACAGGGAACTTCTCGTTCGGGAAGAACTCTTGGTATTTGTCCATCACGATGACGGCGGAGTCGAACTCGCCGTGGTTGACCAAAGCCTGCGCCAAACGCGAATAGGCCAATTGGGCATAGCTCACATTGCGCACACTTTCGCGGTCGGGCACCACATCTTCCTGGTTCAGATTGCCCCAGTTGACGATGCCTTCGTTGGCCTTGGTCACCAACAAATCGTAGCTGCCTTCGCGATACACGCCGCCATAGCGTTTGAGGTAATCCTCAGCCTCGACGGGGATGAACCTATAAGCCAGACCTTCCATGTGGAGGTACTTGTCGATGCCCAAGGAACTCGACATGTCGCTGAACGAGGTGAAATACACGGGGCGTTCCCAATTGTTGGTGGCCATGAAGTCGAGGAGCATGAGCGCGTTCTTATAGATGGCTCTGCTGTCCTTGATGTCCCAATCGATTTCGTCGACGATGCGGTCGGCCAGCTCGGGTGGCACGATGCCGTTGCGCAGGCAGGCTTCCTTGTCGACGGTGAGCTTCACGCTGCGGCAGGGGATATAGTTGTAGGAGCCGCCTGGATAGCGTTTCACGGCCTTGGGGTTGTGGATGAAGTCGATGACTTGCTTCAGTTCAATACGTTTGCCTTTGAAGAATTCTTCTTCCTCGATGAGCACTTGCTCATTGACGCCGTTGTCGTATTCCTTTGCGGTCAGCGTGAGCGGCAACGGATTGGATTCATACACCTTGCGGCCCATTTGGTGCACATACCAATAGCCGCCCGACAGCATGTAGTTGCACACGCGCACGTCGGTGCGGAAGCCTTCCACTTCTTGCACGTACCACAAGGGGAAGGTGTCGTTGTCGCCACGGGTGAAGATGACCGAGTTGGGCGGTAGCTGCGCAAGGTAGTTGCGCGCCCAGTCGCGAGCCGAAGTCTTGCCCGAGCGGTTGTGCTCTTCCCAGCCATTGGCGGCCAACACGCAGGGCACTGCAAGGAAGCAGAGCGCCCCCACCAAGATGGTGGTAATCATGCTTTGTTTCTTGGTCAGCTTGTTGATGCCATCTATAATGGCGATGACACCGAAGCCAATCCAGATAGCGAAGGCGTAGAACGAGCCGGCGTATGAATAGTCACGTTCACGCGGCTGGTTGGGTGTTTGGTTCAGGTAGATGATGATGGCCAAACCGGTGAGGAAGAATAGCAGGAATATAATCCAGCTCTGCTTCAGGTCGTTCTTGAGAAGCCAGAACAAGCCAATCAAGCCGAGGATGAGGGGCAGGAAGTAGTATGTCGTACGTCCTGGGTTCTGCAAGCAGGCAGGGATGTTGTCCTGGTCGCCGAGTCGGGCATTGTCGATGAAGCTGATGCCGCTCAGCCAGTTGCCGTGGTTCAGCTCGCCTTGGCTCTCAATGTCGTTCTGACGACCCACAAAGTTCCACATGAAATAGCGCCAATACATCCAGTTGCATTGGTAGCTGATGAAGAATTTGAGGTTTTGCCCGAAGGTGGGCTTGCTGATGTTGACCGTTTCGCCCAAGTAGTTCCTGACGCGCACGTTTTCGCCCTCGATGTTGCCGTTCGGGCCCTTGCGATAGTTCTCGTATGTCTTTTTGTGTGAGCCACCTGGTTGCATACTCCACATGCGCGGGAAGAGGGTTTTCATCTCGTCGGCATACTCGGGCTTGCTGCGTTTTCCGTCGTCGGTGATGACGTAACGACCGGCTTCTTTGTCCTTGACGTATGTCGGGGCATTGTCAACCCAGTCGGAAATTGGGGCGTTGTAGTAAGGCCCATAAAGCAACGGCCAACTGCCATATTGGTCACGATTGATGTAGGCCAGCATGGAAAGGGCTTCTTTAGGCTCGTTCTCGTTAATGGGCGTGTTGGTGTTGGCCCTGATAATCAGCATGAAGAACGACGAGTAACCAATCAGGATGAACATCAGCGAGAGGATGGCGGTGTTCCAAATCACCTTGCCGCGCTTGGCGGTGTACCACAGTCCCCAAACGATGAGGCCGATGATGACTGCGAAATAAATGATGGAGCCGAGGTTGAACGGTGCGCCAAGCGTGTTGACAAAGAACAGCTCGGTTTTGCCTGCCATGTTGATGACTTGCGGCACAAGGAACATGTTGAGGAACCAAAGCAGCACCAACGAAACCAAGCCTGCCAGCACGAAGCCTCCAAAGGAGGTTTTTTTCCACTTCTTGAAATAGACCACATAAACGATGGCCGGCACACACAGCAGGTTGAGCAGGTGGACGCCAATCGAAAGACCGATGAGGAAAGCGATGAAGATGAACCAGCGGTAACTCGTTGGGTCATCGGCCACTTGCTCCCATTTCAGGATGGCCCAGAAGGTGACGGCGGTGAAGAACGACGACATGGCGTAAACCTCGCCCTCCACGGCGTTGAACCAGAACGACTCGGTGAAGGTGTAGGCCACCGCGCCGACGAAGCCGGCTAATAGCACACCTATTTTATTAATCCACGGCGAATCTTCGCCCTCTTTCATCCAAACTTTTCGCGCCATCAGGGTGATGGTCCAGAAAAGGAAGACGATGGTGAGGCCGCTGCAAATGGCCGACATCACGTTGACCATCATGGCCACCTTGGTGACATCGCCACCTGCAAAGAGCGAGAAGAATCGCCCGATCATCTGGAACAGAGGTGCCCCGGGCGGGTGACCCACTTGCAGTTTGTAAGCCGTTGAAATGTACTCGCCGCAGTCCCACCAGCTCACGGTAGGCTCAAGCGTGAGAAAATACACGACGGTGGCAATCAGTCCTGCCAACCATCCTGTAATGTTGTTTAACCTTTTGAATGTCATAATGATTTATTGTTTGACTGTTGTCTTTGCGTTTTGGTCTCCAGCGGGAGTTTCTTGGTCTTGCAAATGTTCTGGCTTGTATTTGCCTTGAGGGATGTCCTCAAAGATGAACTCGTTGCAGCGTCGGGCGGCCACAATGTGGTCGGTGACGGCGGTGTTGATGGCTGAAACGGCGATGTTGGCCAAGGCACCGACCAAGCCACCTCCGTAATAGTTGTTGTCGCTCAGGTCGAGATAGAGGTCGCAAGTGCGGTCGAAAATCACCTCATTGGTGCGGGTCGACTTTACGATGTACGAAATCTTGGTCTCGATGCCGAACCCTTTCTTCTTCCATTCGTCAATCACCGAAAACACTACTGCATCGGCACCAAACACCTTGCCGAAGGTTCCCACGTTTTGGTCGATGAAATTCTCGGCGTCGTAGGCACTTTCTGACTTGAAAATCTCCATGGCCAAGTGGGGCGAGATGACGTAATATCCGGCTTCGGCCAATGGCTGGCTGATAGAGGTGTAGAGCAAGTCCTTGGCTTCCACGTTGTTGGAGTTGTTGATAGGAGGCATCACCAGCAGTGTCACCGGCTTTTCCTCGTACATTTTGGGGTAGAGTTGGCCTCGCGTGTACTTTTTTGTGGTGCAGGAGGCAAACATGACGGAACAGGCCGCCAAAAGGATGAATAGGGTCTTTCTCATGGCTTACTGATGGCTGAATTTCTTGATAAGTGGACCAATGAAAACGCTCGATTCGGGGTAAAGTTCCATCTCCTTTTGCAGCATTTCCATTCCTTTTTCGCGGAACATGGCTCCGTAGTCGCCCATCTGGCCATAGGTCTCCTTTTGCTTCTTGGTCGCGTGGCTTAGGAAGTTTGCGGCGGTTTCGGGTTGGAGCAGAAGGTAGCCATACTCGGCGCAGATGCCGGGGGGAATCACGCCTCGCGTGCCGCCGGGATGCTTCACCATGTACTCGTATTGGCACAGCAAGGCGCAAACACTTTCGGGACTTTGCGTGTGATAGTAGTCATACATCACCACTTCGTAGTCGGATGCTTCTTTGCTGTTGCGATAGGAGCCCCAGTTGTAGAGATAGGTTTTTGTGGTGCACGAACTCAGCAACAAGCCCAAGCTCATGACGATGAGCAGCTTCTTCATAGTTCGATGATTTTGGTGTCGCCGGTCGAGAGCACCACTTCCTTTGAGTAAACGGTCTGGCCGTTGCGTTTCACCACCACTTGGTGCCTGCCAGGCGTCGTCTTGATGGCGTGTTTGGCCGTGTTCTTTATCTCGCGTCGGGTCTTGTGGGCGATATCTTTGACGGTCGAGGTTTCGTATTGTTGGTCGTCGATGCTAACGCTGATATCATAGGCGCTTGAGGCTGTGAAGCAGATGGCGGCCTTGTCCTCAATGCCCGAAGTGACGGTATAGTTGCCAACGCCGCATGAGTTGAAGAGCGTGGCCACAAATAGGCAAATGCTTGCAATGATGATTTTTTTCATCGTTTATTCCTCCATTAGATAATAGTTTTCAAGATGTTCTGCGTCGATTGTCTCGCCTTCGTAGGTGGCAAAGGAGAATTCGGTTTCGGGGGTGTCGCCATAGTTGGCAGTCACGGTCACATGCCCCATCTTTTTGCCGGGCAGCTCCACGTTGGTTCCGGTTTGTGGGTTGTTGACGGTCCTACCTTTTTTATATAAGCCGAATTTGGAGCCAGGGGTGATGCCTTGCGAAGCGCCTCCCGAAATGACGTAGTCGCCGTCCTCGATGGTCAGCACGTAGCCGCGCCACGGTTTGTCCATGCACTTGTTGATGATGTTCTCGACGAGTTGGGTGAGGGCTGCCGAGATGGCCTTGTCGCTCAGTGTGGCGTCAAATCCAGCCGTGCCGCCAATGCCCAAGGTGGTCTTCGATGAGGTTTCGGCCTGGCCTTTGGCTTCGTCGGAATAGATGATGAGGCCCGAGGCCACGTCGACGAGGCGCACGTTCACCGCAGCTTCCACGGTTTGGGTCTTGGTGGAGCTGAAGATGCGTTCGTCGCCTTCGGTCTTGCGACCAAACTGGGTGATGGAGCCGAGGATGATGTAGTCGGCGCCGATTTTCTTCATGTCGCTACCCGCTTCCTCCACAATCACGTCCAAGTCGTCGCGTTCAAGAAGGATGAACTTGCCGCTGGCGGCCAGCTTGGACGACAGGATGTCCATCGCCTGCTTGCGCATCGGGTCGTTCTCCCTGTCGTAGAAGATGCCTTTCCCGTATTGGGTTTCGTTGGTGAAACGGCCAATGGCCACCTTGCGTTTCAAGGTCTTTTCGCCTTGTGCGTAAGTGGATGGCACGCAAAGGATGAAAAGCAAAAAGGCCAGAATCAAATTGCTCTTTTTCATAGTGTTGTGTTTTTATTCGTTGTTCTTGTTTAGAGATTTAAACCGCAAAGATACGGTTTTTCGGCTTATCTTTGGCTGAAAAACGGCAAAAAGCGACTCTTTGTATGGAAAAACACTTTTTTTTGAAAAAAAACGAAAAAAAGCTTGCGCGTAACGAAATTTGTTGTACTTTTGCAGCCGCATTCGGGAACGAATGATGTCGAGTGGTGTAATGGCAGCACTGCAGATTTTGGTTCTGCCTGTCAAGGTTCGAATCCTTGCTCGACAACTTAAGGTGGAAGAAAAGACCTGCTACTTTGAGTAACAGGTCTTTTTGTTTGAGGTTGGAGTTATAAGTTTTAAATCTTAAATCTTTGAATTTTAAATGATTACAAAAGAACAAGTTGCAATTCTCTGTGAAGAAGCCCTCGCCGGAACCGACCGCTTTCTCGTTGAAGTGAAGGTGAAGCCCAACAACGTGATTGAGGTCTACATCGACTCCGATACGGCGGTCAACATCGACCATTGCGCCGAACTCTCCCGCTTCGTGAACGAAAAGCTCGACCGCGATGTGGAAGACTATGAACTCAGTGTCTTATCATGGGGACTCAGTGGCGCCTTGAAGATGGATCGCCAGTTGCAGAAATATGTGGGCAAGGACGTGGAAGTGAAGACCAAGGAGACTGGCAAGATGCAAGGCAAGTTGGTGAGCTACGATGCCGAAAAGGTGGAGTTTGCCCCTGCTCCTAAGAAAACCTCGAAGAAGAAACCTTCCGAGGAGCAAGCCAACCTGTTCTTCGAACGCAAGAAAACGGAAATCAAACCGGCAATAATCTTCTAAAGCCCTGAAGGGGCGACCCTAATTCAAGCAGGCGATTTCAATCCCTGCCCGACAAAAGAACAACAAACAATCAACATACAAAAATGGACAACTACAAATTAGTAGAGACTTTCTCCGAATTCAAGGAGTTCAAGAACATCGACCGCGAAGCCATGATGCGCATCATCGAGGATGTGTTCCGTGGCATGTTGAACAAGAAATTCGACTGCGACACCACCGACTTCATCGACATCATCGTGAACGTCGACAAGGGCGACTTCGAGATCTACCACAACCGCACCGTCGTCGAGGACGACGAGCTGACCGACCCGCTGCGCCAAATCAAGCTTTCTGACGCCATCAAGATTGAGCCTGACTTCGAGGTGGGCGAGGAAGTGAACGAAGAGCTGCGCATCGAGAGCTTCGGTCGCCGCGACATCTTGGCCCTGCGCCAAAACCTCCAGACCAAAGTGTCGGAGTATGAGAAAGAGAACATTTTCCAGAAATACAAGGAGAAGGTGGGCGAAATCGTCAACGCCGAAGTGGTTCATGTGTGGAAACGCGAGATTGTGGCCACCGACGACGAGAACATCGAGCTTATCCTGCCCAAGGCCGAACAAATCCCCAACGATATATATAAGAAAGGTGACACCGTGCGTGCCATCGTAAAGAGCGTTGAGAGCGTCAACGGCTCGCCCGTGGTGACCCTGTCGCGTGCGTCGGAGGTGTTCCTGCAACGTCTGCTCGAAGCCGAAGTGCCCGAAATCTACGACGGTCTCATCACCATCAAGAAGATCGTGCGCGAGCCTGGCCAACGTGCCAAGGTGGCTGTTGAATCGTATGACGACCGCATCGACCCCGTCGGCGCCTGCGTCGGCATGAAGGGCACGCGCATCCACGGCATCGTGCGTGAGTTGCGCAACGAGAACATCGATGTCATCAACTGGACCAGCAACCCGCAACTGCTCATCACCCGTGCCCTCAGCCCGGCCAAGATTACGAACATCGTCCTGAGCAGCGACAACACGATGGCCAACGTCTACATGGAGAACGACCAAATCAGCCTCGCCATCGGCAAGGGCGGCTACAACATCAAGCTCGCTGGCAAGCTGACAGGCTACGAAATCGACGTTTATCGCAACAGCGAGGCCAACAACGCCGAAGAGGACGTCGACTTGCAAGAGTTCTCCGACGAAATCGACCAGTGGGTCATCGACTCGCTCATCAAGATGGGCTGCGACACAGCCAAGGACGTGCTGTCGCACACCCCCGAAGAGGTGGCCAACCGCGCCGACCTCGAAATTGAGACCGTCAAGGAAGTGTTCCGCATCCTGAAGGCCGAGTTTGAACAAGATGCCGAATAAGGCGTTGTAATAAACAGTAAACGAGAAACAAAGAGAAAGAAACTATGTCCGAAGAAACTAATTTTTCAATTCGATTGTCGAAAGCGGCGAAAGAATTCAATGTGGGTAAGGACACCATCGTGGAATACTTAGCCAAGAAAGGCTTCCAGGTGGATCCTTCACCCAACACGAAGCTCACGGCTGACATGTATGCGCTGCTCGTGAAGGAATATCAGGGCGAGAAGGAAGTGAAGAATGAGGCCATGAAATTGGGTAACCTCTCTTACAAGGGTGGTAGTGTTTCCGTTGATTCGGCATTGCAATCGCAAAAAGTCGCTGAGGAAGAAGATCATGAGGAGGTAATCATTCGCTCGAATACCATATCTTCGCCCGTGAAGAAGACTCCCAAACCGGCTCCGGCTCCCGAACCCGAAAAGGTAGAGGCGCAGGAACAGCAGCCCAAGGAAGAGGAGAAACAGCCGGAACCTAAGGCGGAAGTGGAACCTGTGGAGACCGAAGTGGTCGAAAAGCCTGCCGAGCCTGAAAAGCCCGCTGAGCCTGAGAAGCCTGTGGAAGAGAAGAAAGAGGAGAAGGAATCGGGTCTTGGCCTGAAGATCCTTGGCCAAATCGACCTCGATCCCAAACCTCGCGATAAAGGCAAGAAAGAAGAGAAAAAGAAAGAGAAGAAGCAGGAAAAACAGCCTGCCAAGCCCCAGGAGAAGAAGCCTCAGCAACAGCAGCCCAAGCCGCAGGAGAAGAAGCAACAGCAGCAACAGCCCAAGAAGGTGGAGCCTGCCAAGAAAGAGGAAAAGCCCACTGAGCCGAGGGTCATCAAGCTGGAAGCTCCCAAACTGACGGGTCCGACTGTTCTGGGCACGCTCGAACTGCCCGTCGAGAAGAAAAGCGGCAGGGGCGACTCCAAGAAGAAGAAACGCAAGCGTATCATGGGCGGCAAGCCCGAAGGCTCGTCGGAGAACCCGACCGGCCCGAACGTCAACGCTGGCGGCGGAAAGAAACAAGACGGTGGCAAGCAGCAGCAAGGCAAGGGCGGCGGACAGAAACCCGCCGACCAAGGCGGTAAGAAAGCCCCCAAGGACAGCCCGAAGCCGAGCAAGAAAGACCGTAAAGCCAAACGCGAAGAGAAACCAGAGATGAGCGACGAGGAAATCTCGAAGCAAATCAAGGATACCTTGGCACGCCTCGCCCCCATGGGCAAGTCGAAGACCTCGAAGCACCGCCGCGAGAAGCGTCAGCAGGTGGCGGGCAACATGATGGAGGAGATGATGCGCCAGGAGGAGGACAAGAAGGTCTTGAAGGTGACAGAGTTCGTCACCGCCAACGAGTTGGCCACCATGATGGGCGTGCCCGTGGTGAAGGTCATCGGCACCTGCATGAGCCTCGGTATGCCCGTGTCCATCAACCAGCGCCTCGATGCTGAAGCCTTGACTGTGGTAGCCGAGGAGTTCGGCTTCCAAGTCGACTTCGTCAGTGCCGATGTGCAAGAGGCCATCGCCGAGACCGATGAGGTGGATAGGGAAGAGGACCTCGTGCCCCGCGCACCGGTCGTCACCGTCATGGGTCACGTCGACCACGGTAAGACCAAACTTTTGGACTACATCCGTAACACCAACGTGGTGGCCGGTGAGGCTGGTGGTATCACCCAGCACATCGGTGCCTACGAGGTTACGACCGAGAGTGGCAAGAAGATCACCTTCTTGGATACGCCTGGCCACGAGGCCTTTACGGCCATGCGTGCTCGTGGTGCCAAGATCACCGACGTAGCCATCATCGTCATCGCCACCGACGACAACGTGATGCCGCAAACCGTCGAAGCCATCAACCACGCGCAAGCCGCTGGTGTTCCTATCGTGTTTGCACTCAACAAGATTGATAAGCCTACCGCCAATCCCGACAAGATTCGTGAGCAGTTGGCTAAGATGAATATTCTGGTCGAAAGTTGGGGCGGCAAATACCAAGAGCAGGAAATCGCTGCCAAGATTGGTCTCAACGTCGATGCACTGCTTGAAAAGGTGTTGCTTGAGGCCGAGTTCCTCGATTTGAAGGCCAACCCGAACCGTTTGGCCAAGGGCACCGTCATCGAGTCGGCTTTGGATAAGGGTCGTGGTTATGTGGCCAAGATCCTGGTGCAAAACGGCACCTTGCGTATCGGCGACATGGTGCTGGCTGGCACCACCTATGGTAAGGTGAAGGCTATGTTCGACGACCACAACCGTCCCGTCAAGGAGGCCGGCCCGTCAACGCCGGTGTTGCTCCTCGGCTTGAATGGCGCTCCCATGCCTGGCGACGGTTTCAACGTGATGACCGACGAACGCGAGGTGAAAGCCATCGCCAACCGTCGTGAACAGCTGCAACGCGAACAAACGCGCCGCACCAGTCCGCACATCACCTTGGACGAAATCGGACGCCGCATCGCCATTGGCGACTTCAAGGAATTGAACATCATCGTCAAGGCCGACGTGGATGGTTCCGTAGAGGCTTTGTCCGACAGCCTGCTGAAGCTCTCCACCGAAGAGGTGCAGGTCAATGTGATCCACAAGTCGGTGGGTGCTATCAGCGAGTCCGATATCATGTTGGCTTCGGCTTCCAATGCGGTCATCGTGGGCTTCAACGTGCGTCCTACCGCCGGCGCCCGTAAGATGGCTGAGCAGGAGAAGATAGACATACGTCTTTATTCTATTATCTACACCGCCATCGAGGAAATCAAGGCTGCTATCGAAGGTATGTTGGCCCCCGAAATCGAGGAGGTGGTCACCTGCAACCTCGAAATCCGCGAGACCTTCAAGATTAGCAAGGTCGGCACCATCGCCGGCTGCATGGTCTTGGACGGCAAGATCACCCGCAACACCAAGATTCGTGTCATCCGCGACGGCATCGTGGTCTACACGGGCTTGCTTGGCTCCCTGAAGCGTTACAAGGACGACGTGAAGGAGGTCAGCGCCGGCATGGACTGCGGCTTGAACATCGAGAACTTCAACGACATCAAGGTCGGCGACATCATCGAAGGCTATACCGAAAAAGAAATCGCCCGCAAACTGTAGGCGATTCTGTTTCAAAGAATTTCGTGGAGACGTGCCATGGCGCGTCTCTACGTTTTTTATTGCAATTTCGCTATCGTCTTCAGCAACTGCTCGCCGAGGCCGATGGTGTAGCCTTGTTTCACAAACACTACCTCGCTGTTGGCGTTGCCGATGATGAAGATGGGACGGCTGTCGTTGTCGAGTTTCAAGCCTTCCATGAGTTCGTCATGGATGGTGCCGTCGTCGATGCCGTAAACGATGCCTTCTGGCAACTCGCTGAAATTCTTCAGTTTGAACTTGTCGTAATCTTCCTGATTGCTGAAAATGAAGATGATGGGCAGGTTGCTGTCTTCAAAGTCCTTGCGGAAAGCGGCGATGTCTTGCATGGCGTGGGTGGTAGGCTCGCTGCCTTGGTCCAAAAGGCCGAGGATGAAGTAGTTGTCTTTGATAAGCTGTTTGGCGTTGCCCACTTCGCCCGTTTCAAGGTCGGTGAATTTGCTGTCGGCGTAAAAACTGCCGACGACGCGAAGCTCATTGTCGGGTTGGCGCAAAACGAGGTCGACTTGCGTCGTTTCGCCCGCCTTGATGGTGAAGAACTGGCTGTGGGTCAGTGCAGTACCGTCCTCAAGGCGTGTTCCGGCAGTGAGGATATATATGCCTTCGTCCAAGGGCGTTGGTTTCTCGAATGTCGAAAGCATCATGCCGTCGTCGATGCCAGGGTCTTTGGCATCGTAGGCTAAGAGGCGGAAACTCTTTCCGTCAAACTTCTTGATGCTGAAATGGGTGTAATACTTCGGGTCGGCCACAGAAGTAATGGGCGCATATTGTATGTCGAGATAGCCTGTCCCAAAGACGCTTGTGGCCTCTTTTTCGAATTGTACATTTTGCCATTGGCTGCCATCGAAATACTGCACGTTGCCATTCACAGGGTTGACTTGCGCCGCGATGCCCAAACTGCGGGCCATGGCCACGAAGAAGATGTCGCGCGAGTGGCGGTCGGCCTTGCGGGCTTTCAGAACGCCGAGGGGCGAAATCGGGATGCGCTGCGGATTAAGCTCGTCGTCAACTGTGATGTTTTGGCACACCCAGTCGGCCAAAAGCATGGGATTGTCGTGGTATTGCTGTGCTTCGGTCGGGTTGAAGAACTCGGTGAAGGTTTTGCGGAAGGCCCCAAGGTTCTCGTTGCTGATGCGCGGACTGAGGATGTATTGTGCATAATGCTCCACGGGCATCGAAACGACCGAAGAAGTGAGGTCGGGCGTGTGGTCGAAATGGTCTTTCAGTACTTCAAGGGTGACATCGCGCAAGTCTTTGTCAGTGATGTTGCTCAGCAATTCCACGGCCTTGATTTCCTGGTTTTTGCTTTGGGCATAGCTCACGAAGTCGGCGATGGTTTGGTAGTTGCCCCAGGTCTTCTCGTAGATGCTGCAAAGTTTTTTGTTGCCCGTGTTCATGATCAAATTCATCTGGGCTTTCTTGCAGTTGGCGATGTAGGCGTTGCGCAGCGAGTCTTCGTAGGTGATGCGACGGTCGTTTTCGGCACGCATTTCGGGTGTCACTTCAGGCAAGACGCTGGTCGGGGCAGGAGGTACCATGTCGAACTCGAAGGATTCCGTCGCGTTCTTGTCATGGTTGAGGGTGATGGTGACGTTGTCTTTCTCGCCCGCCTTGAAGACCTCGAAACCAAACTTGCCGTCTTTTGAGGCGTAAGCCATCATAGTGCCCAAACCCGAAGTGAGCCAGGTCTGGCCGTTGGCATCCGTGGTTTTCGTGACGACGGTGCAGAATTCGGCGTAGTTGTAAATCTTGAACTCAACAGGCAGGTTGCCTTGCGGCTGTCCGTTTTCGTCGACGACGGTGAAGGTTGTTTTGGCAGTCTTGCCATAGTTGTCCACCACGTTGATTTCCGTGAAGTTACGGGTGCGGCTGATGACTTCTTCCGGGCCATCGTAGTCGCCGAAGACGCGCGTATGTAATAATAAGGTGCGCGAAGCCGGCAGGTTGAACCAGCCGAGGTCGAGCACTGGCTCAGGCTCGCAGGCGCCGAGGAAATGCCATTGTCCGTCCACCCAAGCCTCCACCCAAGCGTGGTTGTCGTCGCAGTGAGCCCAGCGGGGCGTGTAAACTTGTCGCGCAGGAATGCCCACGGTGCGCAAGGCGGTTACCAAGAGCGTCGATTCCTCACCGCAGCGTCCCCACGAGGTCTTGATGGTGGCCATCGGGGCGCTGGTGCGGCTGTCGCTGCCCTTGTAGTTGACGTGCTCGTGGCACCAATGGTTCACTTCGAGGACGGCATCTTTGAGCGGCAAGTCCTTGACTCTGTTTTTCAGCTCTTCATAATAGGTGGCGCGGAAGCGGTCGAGGCCTTCGTTGTTGACGCGCACGGGCACCACGAAGTGTTTGAATTCGCGCTCGGGGATGTTTGCGCCCCAGGGCAGCTCTTGCTTGGCCAAGAAAGCATAATGGATGCACTCGCGGTAGTAGTCTTCCGAGTAGTCCACGCTGTCGCCGAGCGGCATGTAGGCGTAGAGGAATTCCAAGGCCTCTTGTTCGTCGAATGAGGTTTGTTTTGGTTCTTCCTTGCAGCCAACGACGACCAGCGCGGCAAGGATGATGGTGGTAAAAATGGTGTTTTTCATGATGAAATATTTTGTGCAAAGGTAGTGTTTTATCCCAATCCTTCCATCAGAAACTTCCGCAAATGAAGGTGGGTGATGCCGTTGTCGTCGTTCCGGGTGACGAGAGGTGTCATCGAAATCACATATTTCGGATAGTTGTCCTTGATGGCTCGTAGATTGCCAAACTCGCGCTCGCGGGTGGTTTCGTCAGCAATGATGAAGGACGCTTGGATGTAGCAACGTCGTCCATTTTTTGCCGTACATACAAAATCAATCTCGCCTGCTTGCAGTTGGCCAACGGTCACGCTGTAGCCTAAATGAATAAGGTGTTGATAGATGATGTTTTCAATCACTTTTTCAATGTCGCCTTCTCGACTTCCTCCTGCCAATGCGTTGCGGATGCCGTGATCCTCGAAATAGTATTTGTCGTTGCTCTCAAACAAGCGTTTTCCATGGATGTTGAAACGGTTCACCTTGTGGATGATGTAGGCTTCCGTGAGATAGTTGATGTAATTGGAAACCACGGTGGAAGTGATGTTTTCGCCTTGCGACTTCATGAACTTGGCAATGCTGTTGGCCGAAATGAGTTTGCCAGCGTTGTCGGCAATAAAACGCACGAGATTTTCCAAAAAAGTCACATTGCGGATCTTGTTACGCATGATGACGTCTTTCAAGAGCACGGTGTGGTATATGTCCATTTGATATTCGCGGGCATCGTCTTCCTCAAGGCCGATTTTTACGAGGCCGGGCAAACCTCCGAATTGGATGTATTGCGACAAAGCATCGTCACTGTCGGTAAGGTTGTGGAAAATGAGGAACTCTTGGTAGCTGAGCGATTGGATGTAAATCTCTTTGTATCGTCCTCCGATGAGCGTGCTCAACTCGTTGCTCAACATCTTGGCGTTGCTTCCTGTGATGACGATTTCTGCGTCGGGTTCTGTTTGGTAGCTTCTAATACTGCGCTCAAATTCCTCAATGTCTTGAATTTCATCAATAAAGATGTAGTTTTTCTTCCCTTTTTGATAGTGGCTCTCTATGTGGTCGTTGAGTTCCCGATAGGTTTGGATGGAATCGAACTCCCTTTTCTCCTTGTCGATGTAGATGACATTGGTGTTGGCCTCGTTCAGCTTTATATCGCGTAATTGCCTTAGTAAGAAACTTTTACCTACACGTCTTTGGCCAGTCAATACAATGATGGTTTCCTTGCCAAAACATCTTTCTATCTTATTGATATAGTGTTTTCTAATGATGTTTTCCATAATGTTTTTCTTTTATAGAAGAAATTCTCTGCAAAAATAGGAATTATTTCTTTTATAGAAGAAACTTTCTTGAAAAACTTGAAATTCTTCTTTCATGGAAGAAATAGTATTGATAGGGAGATTGGTTTTATGAATTTGTAATGCGAATATCAGAAAAATACGCTATCTTTGCGCCAAATAAAGACCAAAGTATCGTTAGAGATAAAAATAGAGAATAATTAACATAGTATAAACCAAAGCATTAGCTATTATTCGCATTCAAAACAAAAGCGTCGGAAACTCTTGATTTGAAAAATCGGATAAAAGCAATTTCACGGAAGCGTTAAAGCTCCGTTACCCTACATAGAGTTGATGCTCACACTGTTTAAGGTGTGGGCAGTTTCTAGTAGGGTAGCGGGGTTCACCGACGCTCCCCGTGAATGCGATAGAAAGGCCTGCACCTTTCTTTTTGTCCGAAAAAGTGATTGATAGCCGTGCGAAAAACTGTCAATCACGATGGCAAACAAAAACCTGAACCAGGCGAAGAACGCCAAAAAGGATGAGTTTTATACACAACTCGTTGATATTGAGAACGAACTGAAGCATTACAAGGCGCATTTCAAGGGAAAGACGGTGCTTTGCAACTGCGACGACCCGCGCGTGAGCAACTTTTTCCATTATTTTAGCTACAACTTTGAGCAATTGGGGCTGAAGAAGTTGATCACCACTTGCTACAAGAACCAAAACCGTGACCTTTTCAGCCAAAACGATGCCGAGCAGGCGATTTGGTTGGAGTATTATGGCGACCGCAACGGCAATCGTGTGCCCGACCCTGAGGAGATTGGCATCCATTACTTCAAGGGTGATGGCGATTTCCGCTCGCAGGAATGTGTTGAGCTGCTGCAAGAGGCCGACATTGTGGTGACCAATCCGCCGTTTTCGCTGTTTAGGGAGTTCCTTGAGGTATTGATAAAGTACGAGAAATCTTTCTTGATTATCGGTAATGTGAATGCAGTCTCCTATAAAGAGACTTTCCAATTGATAAAGGCAAACAAGCTATGGTTGGGGGCAAGCATTCATAGCGGAGACAGAGAATTTGGAGTTCCGAAAGATTATCCATTGAATGCTGCTGGTTGTCGTGAAGATGATAACGGTAATAAATTCATACGTGTGAAAGGTGTAAGATGGTTTACAAATATGGATTATAAAGAGAGACACGAGGATTTGATTCTTTTTAAAACCTATAATCCTGAAGAATATTCAAAATATGACAATTATGATGCCATCAATGTTGATAAAACGGCTGAAATCCCAATGGATTACTATGGCGTGATGGGTGTACCGATAACGTTTTTGGATAAATACAATCCTGAACAGTTTGAAATCATGGGTTTGGATAGATATGTGGAAGATAATCCGAAATACGGACATCGGTTTACGATCAACAACAAGGAAACTTATGCGCGTATCCTCATCCGCCGCAAGCAACCCGCTCCAGTGGCCTATATGCAGAATGAAATGCCTGCAACGATGGCGGCGGAAGGAAGAGGGTCGGTAGGATAGCGTGGCTTTGCCAACAGCGGGTCATGACCCGCTGACCCTATCGGGCGGATATCCTACTGGCCTCCAACCAATGCCGAGGGCATCCACCCAGCCCCGTAGGGGCGACAGCTTCTGTAGGCAGGCGGTGTGAACCCCTGCCGACAAAAACGACAAGCCGAATAGCCCCGTAGGGGCGACAGACCCATAAGCAGGCGACGTCAGTCCCTGCACTATAAACAGAACGCAATATGAACATAGAACTACACAAAATCACCGTCCGCGAGCTGACACAAGGCTACGTGGACAACAACGAAAACGGTGTGCGCGCCTACGGTGGCCGCCTCGACGTGCGCCCGCCCTACCAGCGCGAGTTCGTCTACAAGGACAAACAACGCGATGCCGTCATCGACACGCTCACGCAGGGCTTCCCCCTCAACGTGATGTATTGGGCCGTGCGCGACACTGGGTTCGCGGACGTCTCGTCCGCAAGTGGCAACCGGGACGGTTGCGAACCCAGTTTCGAAATCATTGACGGGCAGCAGCGCACCATCAGCATCTGCCAATACGTTAATGGCGATTTTGCCTTCAACTTTCGCTATTTCCACAACCTCCAACCCGATGAGCAGGAGCAAATCCTCAACTACCCGCTGCAAGTCTACATCTGCAGCGGCACCGACAGCGAGAAGCTCAAGTGGTTCCGCACCATCAACATCGCGGGCGAGGCCCTCACCGAGCAGGAGCTGCGCAACGCGGTGTATGCCGGCTCGTGGGTGAGCGACGCCAAACGCTATTTCAGCAAAAACGGTGCCCCTGCCGCAAAGATTGGCAGCGACTACCTCAACGGCTCCGCCATTCGTCAGGACTACCTCGAAACCGCCATCTCGTGGATTTCGGACGGCAACATCGAGGTCTACATGTCGAACCACCAGCACGACCCGAGCGCCGCGCCGCTTTGGCAGTTTTTCCAGTCGGTCATCACTTGGATTGAGACCACTTTCCGTCCCACCAAGGAGCGCAAGAAGATCATGAAAGGTGTGGAGTGGGGAATGCTCTATAAGCAATACAAGGACCAAGTGTTTGACTACAAAGCCATTGATGAAGAAGTGAAACGTCTCATCCTCGACGACGACGTGACCAAAAAGTCGGGCATTTATCCCTATATCCTTACGCGCAAGGAGAAATATTTGTCGATTCGAGCCTTCACCGATGCGCAAAAATTGTCAGCATATGAAAGACAGATGGGTTTCTGCGCCGACTGCGGCCAGCACTTCGAGCTGAGCCAAATGGAAGCCGACCACATCACGCCGTGGCACGCCGGAGGCAAGACGACTGCCGACAACTGCCAGATGCTCTGCCGCGAGTGTAACAGGCGGAAGAGCGGGAAATGATATGGATTTACCACCAAAAAGCCCTGAAAGAGCGACAAGAAATCAAGCGGGCGATTTCAATCCCCGCGTACACAAGTGGGTCAAACTAAGCCATAAACTCCTCAAGGTTCGAGTGCAGAATCTCCTGCAACTCGGCCTTGTGCTCGGGCTTAGTCTGCATGAAGAGGAAGCCCCACACGCTCATGGCGGGGTTCATGATGTCGCGGGTCTCAAGCACGCCATGGAAGTGTCGCTTGATGCGCTCGAAGTTTAAGGCGCGGTTGGTGTCGTATGGCTTGTCAAGCACGATGAAGCTGAACACGTCGTTCTCGATGCCGTCCCACATGGTGGCGTAGTCGGGGTGGATGCCCTCGAAATAGCATTGCACGGGCAGCAGGTGGCAGGTGTGGCGCGTCAGGTCGTTGAGGCACATGCCGGCGAAACGCAGCGGGTTGACCTCAATCGGGATGGCGCGACCCGTGTTCTTGTCGACGCGGAACTCCACGTGCATCGGGAAGTTGCGCAGGCCGAGCACACCGTTCAGGTCGATGCAGAACTGGTTGAAAGCCGGATAGTTGGTTTCGAAGATCTGCTTGCTCATGCAGTAAAGGCGGTCGCTCACATCGGTCTCGTCCTTGAAGATATGGTGGAAGATGTTGATGATGTTGGGTTTGCCCTCGGCATCATAATAGGCGTCCACGGCATATTCCTCGCCTTCGATGAACTGCTCAAGCACGAACTTCTCGCTGCGCACAACGGTCTCGGGGAACACGGCGCACTGCTTCGCAAAGTTCTGGTCGATGTCGTTCAAGGCAGCTTGCCATTCGGCTTTGTTGCGGATGATATAGACACCCACGCTGAGGAAGCCCACAGCGGGTTTCAGCACGAGCGGCAAGGGCAACTCGTCGGGATTCAAGTCGCGCAAAGCCTTCATCTCCACCTCTTTGTAATAGAAGTCGGGATAGATTTGCTGGCAGATGCGGCGGAACTCGGCCTTGTCCTTCAGAATCTTGACTTTCTTCACCAATTCCGATTCGGGCAGTTGGGCATAGAGCCACACCAAGGCGTTTTCCGAAACGGCGTAAAGCTGTTTCGTTTGCTCGTATTTCTCAACAAACTGTTTGTCTTCCAAAAGGTTGAGTTTGTGGCCTTGCTGTTTCAGCGTCTCTGCCATGTCGTTGTGCAGAACAGGGATTTGTTTTTCTTCCAGATAAGCCACCAAGGGGGCCGATACGTATGGTTTTTCTAAAATGATCATGGTTTGTGTTTTGTGTTGTGTTGTAAAGACGTTGCGCGCAACGTCTCTACAGGGGTGGATTTATCTAATAATATTCTGTGTTCTGTCTGGGCCATAGGAAACGAACTTCACTGGCACGCCGACGTAGTCCTCGATGAATTTGATATAGTCTTCCAATTTCTGCGGAATCTTGCCTTCTATCTTCTGTTGCCAGCCGGGGATTTCGGTATAGACAGGTTCCATCGTCTCGGTGCAGGCGGCAAACGGTAGGTGCTTGGTTTCCTTGCCGTTGAAACGGTAGGCCGTGGCCACTTTGACGGTCGCGAAGTCGTCCATCACGTCTGATTTCATCATCATCAGGTCGGTCACTCCGCTGAGCATGACGGCATATTTCAGCGCGGGCAGGTCGAGCCAGCCGCAACGGCGCGGACGTCCCGTTGTGGCACCAAACTCGTGCCCGTTTTGGCGGAGCGTTTCACCTGTTTCGTCAAACAGCTCGGTGGGGAAGGGGCCGGTGCCCACGCGCGTGCAATAGGCCTTGAAGATGCCGTACACTTTCCCGATGCGACTTGGCGCAACGCCCAAGCCGGAGCACACGCCGGCGGCGATCACGTTCGAAGAGGTGACAAAGGGATAGCTGCCGAAGTCGACGTCGAGCATCGAGCCTTGGGCACCTTCGGCCAACACTTTCTTGCCCTCGTCCAAGGCTTCGTTGATGTAATATTCGCCGTCGATGAACTGGTATTGCTTCAGGTATTCGATGCCCTCGAACCACAGCTTTTCGTAGGCGTCGAAGGTCATGCCGTCCAAACGAAGCTCGTCCATGTCGAAGTCGAGCGTGGCGATTTGCTTCAGGTGGGTTTGTTTCAGTTGTTCGTATTTCTCGCGGAAGTCGGCCATGCCGATGTCGCCGATGCGGAGGCCACGGCGGGCGGTCTTGTCGGTGTAGGTCGGGCCGATGCCTTTCATCGTGGTGCCCACTTTCATCTTGCCCAAGGCCTTTTCGTTGGCGGCATCAAGGGCACGGTGCGTGGGCAGGATGAGATGCGCACGGTTGGCAATCAAAAGGGTTTTGGTCAGGTCGAAGCCGGCCGTGCGCAGTCCTTCGATTTCACCTTTTAATATATGTGGGTCGATGATGACGCCGTTGCCGATGACGTTGACGCAGCCTGGGGTCAGCACGCCCGACGGGATGTTGTGCAAGACGAACTTCTTGCCTTCAAACTCAATGGTGTGTCCGGCGTTGGGGCCGCCCTGGAAGCGGCAAACGATGTCGTAGTTCGGGGTGAGGGCGTCGACGACTTTGCCTTTGCCTTCGTCGCCCCATTGCAAGCCGAGTAATATGTCTAATTTGTTCATGGTCGGTATTTAAGATTTAAAGATTCAAAATTCAAAGATTATTTGTCTATAGCTTCTGGCTTCTGGCTATCAGCCTTCAACTTTCAATTTTCAATTTCCAATTATCAACTCCTAACTCTCAACTCTCAACTACTCTCAACTTTCAACTACTCTCAACTCTAAACTCTCAACTCTTCTTGTGTCCGTAAAAAATCAACGAATGGTGCGTAATCTCCACGCCGAGTTGCTCCTCAATCGACTTCTGGATTTCGAACAGGCGGGGGTCGCAAAACTCCATCACGCTCTCCGTATCGATGTCGATGAAGTGGTCGTGCTGGCGGAACTTGTAGGAGCGCTCGTATTGTGCGCAGTTGTGCCCAAACTGGTGCTTGATGACCAAACCGCAGTCGAGCAGCAGTTCAATCGTATTGTATAAGGTGGCCCTGCTGACGCGGTACTTGTTGTCTTTCATCTGGTTATACAGAGAATCTATGTCGAAGTGCCCATTGGTCGAGTAGATTTCCTTCAGTATGGCAAACCGCTCGGGGGTCTTGCGTAGCTTCCGCCGTTGCAGGTAGTCGATGAATATCTTCTTGACTGCCAAATAGGTATTGTCAAATGAGTCTTTCATTTTTCAATTCGTGATGTTGGCGCAAAAGTAAGAATATTTTTCAGACCAATTCTAAATAATCGGCATTATTTTGCCTCAATTGCTGTTTTTGCGCACCACCTTTTGCACTTCCTTGAGGCGGTTGAGCTTGCTAATGAGGTTGTCAAGTTCCTGAGTGTTGTGCACATAGATGGAGATGGCGGCTTCTACCACGTCTTGCTTGGCTTCCATGTGGAGCGAGTGCAGGTTGAGCTTCAGCTCGTTGGAGAGCAGGTTGGTCATGCGGTTGAGCAGTCCGGCAGTGTCCAACGCGGTGATTTTCAGCTCGGCGAGGAAGGCGATTTCGCTCTTGGGTTGCCATTTGGCCTTCACGATGTTGTTGCCGTAGCGCGACGACAGCTGGATGGCCTTGGGGCAGTTGCTGCGGTGGATTTGCAGCGGCTCGCCGGGGAAGTTGAAGGCGATGACGTCGTCGCCGGGGATGGGGTTGCAGCAGGTCGACACGTTGAAGTCGAAGTCGCCGGATGTGGTGATGGCTGGTGTTGCGTCCTTGTCTTTGTTGCTGTTTCCAAGCAGGCCGAAGGTGAGGTAGCGCACGAAGCTGCTAGTGCCCGATTGTGGTTTCAGCACGTCGCGGATGAGCCGTTCGTCAATTCTCCCAGTCGCCACCTGGTAGTAGAAGTCGATGGAGCTGGTGAGGTTTTCCGAGGCCATCACTGTGTTGCGGTTGGCCTTGGATGGCTCGAGGTCGAGCTTGCGCATGATTTCCTCGTATTTCTTCTCGCCCTCGTCGCGGAAGGTGCGGCGGTATTCCTTGATGCCACTCCTGAGGCGCGATTTGGCCGTGGCCGTGGCCAAAAACTCGAACCATTTCTCCTGCGGATGTTGCGCCTCTGAGGTGATGATTTCCACCTGGTCGCCCTTGGTGAGTTTGCGGTCGAGTTGCGACAGCTGGTTGTTGACGTTGGCGGCGATGCTGTGGTCGCCAATCTCGCTGTGGATGTTGTAGGCGAAGTCGAGCACGGTGGAGCCTTTGGGCAGCGTGATCATCTTGCCCTGTGGGGTGAAGACGTAGATTTCGTCGGAGAAGAGGTCGAGCTTGAAGTTGTCGACGAACTCGATGGCGTTGTCCGACTCACTGCCGATGAGGTTTTGGGCCTTTTTCAACCATTCGTCGAAGCCGCTTTCTGTTGTGTCGTTGTCGGTCTTGTATTTCCAATAGGCGGAGAATCCTTTCTCGGCAATCTCTTCCATGCGCTGGCTGCGGATTTGCACCTCCACCCAGTTGCCCGACTGTCCCATCACCACGGCATGAAGGCTCTCGTAGCCGTTGGCTTTCGGGAACGAGATCCAGTCTTTCAGCTTGCGGGTGTAGGGACGGTAGCAGTCGGTCAAAACGGCGTAGATCTTCCAGCATTCCATGCGTTCCTGCTCCTTTGGGCAATCGGTAATCAGGCGGACGATGAACGACCCGTAAAGGTCTTCGAAGGCCAACTCCTTGTCCATCATGCGTTTCCAAATCGAGTTGACGGAGCGCTCCTTGATTTCGGCGCGCACCTTCATGCCGGCCTTGGCGAAGGCTTCGTCGAGTGGGGCGATGAAGTCGTGCAACTCGCCCATGCGTTTCTCGCGCACTTCGTCGACGCGCTTCTTGATGTTGGAGTAGATGGTCGGGTTGGTGTATTTCAGGGCAAGGTCGTCGAGCTCGATGCGGATGGCGTGCAGCCCGAGGCGGTAGGCCAAAGGCGCGTAGATATAAGATGTCTCCGATGCGATTTTCAGCTGCTTGTGTTTGGGCATCGAGTCGAGCGTGCGCATGTTGTGGAGGCGGTCGCTGAGCTTGATGAGCACCACGCGGATGTCGTATGACAGCGAGGAGATGATTTTTTTGAAGTTCTCGGCCTGCATGCTTTCCACGTTGTCCATCTGCTCGAACTTGGTGAGGCCGTCGACCACGCGCGACACCTTTTCGCCGAACATCTCACGGATGTCGTCCAAGGTGTATTTCGTGTCTTCCACCACGTCGTGCAGCAGGGCGCAGATGATGGACGTGCGGCCTAAGCCGATGTCGTGGGCGGCGATGCGGGCCACGGCGATGGGGTGGTAGATGTAGGGCTCGCCCGAACGGCGACGTTGGTCTTTGTGGGCCTCGCAGGCAAAATAGAAAGCCTTGTCGACGGCCTCAAGGTCTTGGGCTTCCTTGCGGGTTTGCCAAACCTCGATGAGGTCGCGGTGTCGTCGTTCTATTTCCTCTTTTTCTTCCCTCGAGTAGGTGTCGGGTAAAACAGTTGTCATACGCAATCAACAATTTCAGACTGCAAAATTAGGGATAATCCTTATTATAGGTTGCGTTTTCAAGCGATTTTTTTTCTATTTTTGCGGCCAGAATGAAGAACATACGAAATTTTTGCATCATAGCGCACATCGACCACGGCAAATCGACCTTGGCCGATAGGCTTTTGGAACTGACCCACACATTAAATTCAAAGGAACTCGTGGACCAGGTGCTCGACGACATGGACCTCGAGCGCGAGCGCGGCATCACCATCAAGAGCCACGCCATCCAAATGAAATACGAATACAAGGGCGAGGAATACACGCTCAACCTTATCGACACTCCCGGCCACGTCGACTTCTCCTATGAGGTGTCGCGCTCGATTGCCGCTTGCGAGGGTGCCTTGCTGGTGGTTGATGCTACGCAAGGTATTCAGGCACAAACGATTGCCAACCTTTATTCGGCTTTGGAGCACGACCTCGAAATCATCCCCGTGATGAACAAGATTGACATGGACAGCGCGATGGTCGACATCGTGGAGGACCAGATGGTCGACCTCTTGGGCTGCGACCCGAGCGAGATTTTGCGCGTCAGCGCCCGCACGGGCGAAGGCGTGCCTGCCCTTTTGGATGCCATCGTTGACCGCATTCCCTGTCCCAAAGGCGACCCCGAAGCGCCGCTCCAAGCCTTGATTTTCGACTCGGTGTTCAACTCGTTCCGTGGCATCATCGCCTATTTCCGCATCATGAACGGCACGATGCACACCAACGACTTGGTGAAGTTCTTTGCCACGGGCAAGGAATACCATGCCGACGAAATCGGGGTGCTTCAGCTGAAGCAAGTGCCTAAGAACGAGCTTTCTGCTGGCGATGTGGGTTACATCATCTCTGGCATCAAGACCTCGAAGGAGGTCAAGGTGGGCGACACCATCACGCACGTCGAACGCCCCTGTGCCGAGCCGGTGGCAGGCTTCGAGAACGTGAAGCCGATGCTGTTTGCAGGTATCTATCCCGTAGATGCCGACGATTACGAGGAGCTTCGCGCCTCGTTGGAGAAACTGCAACTTAACGATGCTTCATTGGTTTGGGAACCAGAGAGTTCGGCGGCCTTGGGTTTCGGTTTCCGTTGCGGCTTCTTGGGCCTTTTGCACATGGAAATCGTGCAAGAACGTTTGGATCGCGAGTTCGACATGGACGTGATTACAACGGTGCCCAACGTCTCGTTCAAGTGTTTCAAGACCGATGGTGAGATGATCGAAGTACACAACCCCAGTGGTTTACCCGAAGTGACCAAAATCGACCACATCGAGGAGCCTTATATCCTTGCGCAAATCATTTCGAAGAACGAGTTCACGGGGCCCATCATGACCCTTTGCATCGATCGTCGCGGCGTGCTGAAGAACCAAGTCTACCTCTCCACCGACCGCGTGGAACTGACCTTCCAGATGCCGCTTTCCGAAATCGTCTTCGATTTCTACGACAAACTGAAATCCATCTCGAAGGGCTATGCCTCCTTCGACTATCATATCGCTGGCTATCAGGACGCTGACTTGGTGAAACTCGACATCATGCTCAACGGTGAGTCGGTGGATGCCTTGTCGACCTTGATCCATCGCGGCCATGCCTACGACTTCGGTCGGCGCATGTGCGAGAAACTGAAAGAGTTGATTCCACGTCACCAGTTCGACATCGCCATTCAGGCGGCCATCGGAGCGAAGATCATTGCTCGCGAGACGGTGCGCCAGGTGCGTAAGGACGTGACGGCGAAGTGCTACGGTGGCGACGTTTCACGTAAGCGCAAACTGCTTGAAAAACAAAAGGCTGGCAAGAAACGTATGCGACAGATCGGCAATGTCGAAGTGCCGCAGTCGGCGTTCCTCGCTGTATTGAAATTGGATTAATCTTTGTAGAGACGTAGCGCGCTACGTCTCTACCAACCTAGAATTGAAATGACCGACCTCCAATATCAAATTGCCCTCACTCTCCTCCCTGGCATCGGCGACATCAGCGGGAAGAAATTCGTGCACTATTGCGGTAGCGCCGAGGCCATCTTCAAGGAGACGCGCAAGTCGCTTGAAAAAATCAGCGGGATGCGCGAGGCTTCCATCGAGGCCATCTGCAAGCCCAAGGAATACCTGAGAAGGGCCGAGCAGGAAATCGAATTCGTCAAGGAGAACGGCATCCGTCCGCTCTTCTTCCTCGACTCGGACTATCCGCGTCGCCTCCTGCAATGCGACGACGGCCCGATGATGTTGTATTATAAAGGTACGGCCAACCTCAACGCCAATCGCGTGGTGGCCATCGTCGGCACACGCAACATCACCGAATACGGCAAGGAGAACTGCAACCAACTGGTGGAGGATTTGAAGGAAGACAATGTGCTTGTTGTCAGTGGTTTGGCCTACGGTGTGGACACTTGCGCCCACAAAGCCTCGGTGAAAGACGACATTCCGACCGTCGGAGTGATGGGCTGCGGAATGCAACAAGTGTATCCTGCACCCAACAAGAAGTTGGCCAACGATATGATTGAACATGGCGGAGGTGTACTCACGGAGTGCATGAGCGGCACCCAGCCCGATCGCGAGAACTTCCCGCGCCGCAACCGCATCATCGCGGGCATGGCCGATGCCGTAGTGGTGATTGAATCTGCCTTGAAAGGCGGCTCGCTGATTACGGCTGACATCGCCAATTCTTATAGTCGTGACGTGTTCGCCTATCCTGGCCGCGTGATGGACCTCTACAGCCAGGGCTGCAACTATCTCATTCGCACCAACCGTGCTCACCTGATGGAGAGCGTGCTCAACTTGCGTTATGCAATGCGTTGGGATTCAGAAACAAAGACGGAAAAGCAAACGGCTTTGTTCCGAGAGTTTTCCGACGAGGAAAAGATCATCATGGACTGTTTCGGAAGCAATGCCGTGGTCAGCCTCGACGACATCATCGTGAAGTCGGAGCTGCCGACGACCAAGATTGCCGCTTTGTTGTTGAACCTTGAATTCGACGGCGTGCTGATGGCCATGCCCGGAAAAAGATACCAGAAATGTTAGGGAAAGTCATTAAATCGACAGGAAGTTGGTACGTCGTCCTCGACGAACAAGGCCGCCAATGGGAATGCCGCCTGCGCGGGAAAATCCGCCTCGACGGCATCCGAAGCACCAATCCCGTGGCCGTGGGCGACAATGTGGAATTTGAACAAGAGCCAGGAAAAGATACCGGCGTTATCAAGAAGATTGAGCCGCGCAACAACGTGATTGTGCGCCAGTCGGTCAACCTGAGCAAGGCTTCGCATATCATCGCCTCCAATGTGGATTTGGCCATCGTCGTGGCCACTATGTCACAACCGCGCACTTCGACGGGTTTCATCGACCGTTTTTTGGTCACAGCCGAGGCTTATCACATTCCTGCTGCCGTCATTTTCAATAAATGCGACCTCTATACCGACGAACAGATAGGGGAGATGTGTGTGCTGATGGAGTATTACCAGAGTTTGGGCTATACCTCGTTTGGCGTTTCGGCCAAGACAGGTTTCCAAATCGAAGAGCTTAAGACCTTGATGCAAGGGAAGATATGCCTGTTTTCGGGCCATTCCGGTGTGGGCAAGTCGGCCCTTGTGAAAGCCCTCGACCCTTCGTTGGATGTGCGCATCGGAGCGATTTCCGATGTACACGAAAAAGGCAAGCATACCACGACGTTCGCTGAGATGCACCATCTCAATTTCGGTGCTTGGATTGTCGACACGCCTGGCATCAAGGAGTTTGTGTTGTACGACATGGAAAAGGAAACCTTGGCCCAGCGTTTCCCTGAGATGCGCAACCTGATGAGCGAGTGCCGTTTCGCCAACTGCACCCACACCCACGAACCCGGCTGTGCGGTGAAGGCCGCCGTCGAAAACGGCGACATCGCCGACTGGCGTTATGTGAACTATATACGGATGATGACTGGCGAGAGCCATGAATCTGTGAAAGAAGAAGGCCTATGAACATCGCTTTGTTTGGGAAAAATCTTGCCCCTGAAAATGGGGAATATATGCGACAATTGTTTGCGGAACTGTCTGACAAACAAATCGGTATCATTGTGTACCAACCTTTTGCCGACATCGTCGCCGCCTTCGTCCCCGAAGGCGTGAAATATGAGCTGTTTCACTCCTACGACGACCTGCATGGCCGCGCCGACATGATGTTCTCCATCGGCGGCGACGGCACCATCCTCGACACGGTGCCTTTCGTCCGCGACTCGGGTATGCCCGTGGTGGGCATCAACATGGGGCGGCTCGGTTTCCTTTCCAGCATATCGAAAAACGACATTGAAGAGGCGGTGCAGAGCGTGCTTTCGGGCGACTATCAGGTGGAACAGCGCACGATTCTTGAATTGGTCGAGCCGCACAATGTGTTCGGTGACGTGCGTTATGCCCTCAACGAGCTCAATGTTATCCGAAATCCAGAACACAGTCTGTTGGCTATCAAGGTCTTCGTTGACGATGTCTATCTCAACACCTACTGGGGCGACGGCATCCTTTTGGCCACTCCGACGGGTTCGACGGCCTATTCGTTGAGTGCAGGCGGACCCATCATCGCGCCAAATGCCAAGAATTTTGTCATCACACCCATCGCCACCCACAATCTTACGGTGCGCCCCGTCGTCATTCCCGACGACAGCACCATTCGCATACAGGTGGAGGGACGCGAGAAGAAATTTGTGTTCAGCATGGACTCAAGGAGCTGTACCTTAGACACTTCCGTGCAGCTTGAGGTGCGCAAGGCCCATTTCTGCCTCAACCTTGTCAGGATGCGCGACGAGGACTTTTTTGGCACCATTCGCAACAAATTGATGTGGGGCAAAGACAATAGAAATTGATTTCTGTCGTTTTCATTGGAAAAATTCATAAATTTGCAGCCTTGAATTATGTATAGAAAACTTCGTTATTTACTGATATTGAGTTGCTTGGCGATTTTTGCACAAGCCAATGCCCAATTCGACGACCCAAAGACCCTGGAGATTGGGCCTCATGCTGGCATGGGTTATTATATGGGCGACCTCAACCCGACCCTGCCGTTTGCGCAAGCCCAGTTGCAATACGGAGGCCTTGTCCGCTTCAATTACGACAACCGTTGGACCTTCCGTTTCGACTATTCGCGGGTGACGGTGACTGCCGACGACACCAAGCTCAGCTGGCGCCCTGAACGCGGCCTGAACTTCACCTCCAAAATCAACGACTTCAGCCTTGTGGCGGAGTTCAACTTCCTTGAATACTACACCGGCAACCCGAAAAAGAATGTGTCGCCTTACATCTTTGGCGGCATTTCGGTGTTCCAATACACTGTTTTTGCCAATGTGGGCGACCGACTTGTCGATTTGAGCGACTATGCCACCGAGGGCCCCGAACCAGCCGATGCCAAATGGTACGACAAGATGTTTGGCAAGACCAGCCCCATCGGCGTCAGCATTCCGTTCGGCATGGGCGTGAAGTTCTCGGTGTCGCGCCACATGGCCGCCACGGTGGAGTGGAGGATGCAAAAGACCTTTACCGACTACCTCGACGACGTGGCGACGGTCTATCCCGAGAACCATGCCGTCTATACCGCCGAAGACGGAACGACATACGACCTGACCGACCCGACGGGCAACTACCTCGCCGGACAACAGCGCGGCAACTCGACCTTCAACGACTGGTTTGGCATGGCTCGCGTGTCGCTCACCTGGAAATTCAACCTGCCCGACGGCAGAGGCTGTAACCTTAGCAAATTCTGACCATGGAACTGAAAGACCAACTGATGCAACAAATCGACCGCGAACGCTTGCCGCAACACATCGCCATCATCATGGACGGCAA
>DGXB01000098.1:8067-8214 GCA_002396205.1 Bacteroidales bacterium UBA4243 | reverse complement strand
ACGGCAACGGACGCTGGGCCAAGGAACGAGGCAAACCGCGCCTCTTCGGTCACCAAAGCGCCATACAGTCGGTGCGCGAGGTGTCGGAAGGATGTGCCGAGTTGGGGGTGGGCTATTTAACCCTCTATGCCTTCTCGACCGAGAACT
>DGXB01000098.1:0-8016 GCA_002396205.1 Bacteroidales bacterium UBA4243 | reverse complement strand
CTATGCCTTCTCGACCGAGAACTGGAACCGTCCGTTGGCCGAAGTCACCGGACTGATGTCGCTGTTGGCCACCACTATCACCAAAGAGGTGGTCACGATGAACAAGAACAGCATCAAGCTCAATGCCATCGGCGACCTGAAGAGCTTGCCTAAGGCCAATTACGAACAATTGATGCAAGCCATTGCCGACACGAGTCACAACACCCGTATGACGCTGACACTGGCATTGAGCTATTCGGGGCGCTGGGACCTGAAACAGGCCTCACAACGGATGGCACAAGACGTAGCCCAAGGAAAACTGATGCCCGAAGCCATCGATGACGCAACGATTTCGTCGTACCTCTCAACGGCAGGCATCCCCGACCCCGAGCTGCTCATCCGCACCAGCGGCGAGGAACGCATCAGCAACTTCCTGCTGTGGCAGCTGGCTTATTCCGAGCTTTATTTTACCCCAAAATATTGGCCCGACTTCCGCAAGGCCGACCTCTACGAAGCGATACTGAACTACCAGCATCGCGAGCGCCGTTTCGGGAAGACGAGCGAACAGATAACTAACAAATGATTGATAGATAGACTTATGCGATTGAGATACTTACCCATAACACTGCTCCTGTTGGCTTTTTTGGGCTTCGGGAACGGTGCTTTTGCCCAAATCCAGATTGGTGACGACCTCTCCGAGATCGATTATTCGCGCCCGCAGAAATACGAGATTGGAGGCATCGTCGTCGATGGCGCCAAATATGTCGACGCCACCATGCTGAGCCTGATTGCCAACCTGAGGGTGGGCGAGACCATCTCCATCCCAGGCGACGAAATCTCGACCGGCATCAAGAAGATCTGGGAACAGGGCTTGTTTGAGGATGTGGCCATCAATGCCACCGACTTTGTGGGCAACAAGGTGTTCCTCCAAATCGTCATCAAGGAGAAACCTCGTGTCTCAAGGTTCTCTTTCACAGGCATCAAGAAAAGCGAGGCCGACGACATACGCAACAAAATCAACGTTTCGCGCGGCGACATCGCCACCGACCACCTCTTGACCAAGACCACGCGCATCATCGAGGACTATTATTACGACAAAGGCTTCTATAACGTCGACATCAATATTGAGCAAAAGGCCGACACCGCCCGCGAGAACTACATCGACATGGTCATCAATGTCGACAAAGGCCCCAAGGTCAAGATTGCGCAGATCAATGTCATCGGCAACGAAAACCTTTCGGAAGGGCAAATCCAGCTGGCCATGAAGGAAACGAAGGAACGCGGCCATTTTGACCCATTGGATCCCCTCGGCCCGATGATCGTGAACACGCTTGCCGACTTGGTTACGCTGCACCCCATGAGGGCCATCAACACTGTGGAGGAATACTTCTACGACAACTACCGCCCGCGTATCTTCAAGGCTTCCAAATACATGGAGAAGAACTACGAAGACGACAAGAAACACATCATCGAGAAGTACAACTCGAAGGGCTACCGCGATGCCCGCATCGTGCGCGACTCGGTCTATAGGATTGACGACCGCAACCTCGGCATCGACCTTGTCATCGACGAAGGCAACAAATACCACTACCGCAACATCAGCTGGACTGGCAACACCAAATATTCGGAGGAAACGCTCAATTCCATCCTCGGCATCAAGAAGGGCGACATATATAATAAGGAGTTGCTCGACAAGAACCTGACTTATAGCGAAACCACTTTGGACATCAGCTCGCTGTATATGGACGACGGCTACCTCTTCTTCCGCGCCGACCCCGTGGAAGTGGCCGTCGACAACGACTCCATCGACCTCGAAATCCGCCTCACCGAAGGCAAGCAGGCCCGTATCAACAACGTCACGCTGAAAGGCAACACCAAGACCTACGACCATGTGGTGCTGCGTGAACTCTACACCCGTCCTGGTCAGCTCTTCAGCCGCAGCGACGTGATGCGCTCGGTGCGCGAACTGGCCACACTCGGATTCTTCAACCAGGAGAGCATCAACCCCGACGTGCGGCCCAACATGGAAGACAACACCGTCGACATCGAGTATTCCGTTGAGGAAGCAGCCGCCGACCAAATCCGCTTCTCGGCGGGTTATGCCGTCGGCTACCTGATGCTTGAGGCTGGCTTGCAGTTCTCCAACTTCTCGATGCGCAACATCTTCAACAAGAAGGCATGGCGCCCGCTGCCGATGGGCGACGGACAGAAACTCTCGCTCAGCGTGACCACCTATGGCACCCAATACATCACCTACAGCATCGCATTCACCGAACCTTGGCTCGGCGGACGCAAGCCCAATGCGTTCTCGGCTTCGTTCTACCAGTCGTTCTATGGCAAATACAGGGACAAGACTGTTGACGACTACGGTTACTTCAACATGACTGGTGGTACCATCGGATTGGGTCGCCGTTTGACTTGGCCTGACGATTATTTCTCTTTGTATCAGGGGATTAATGTCAAGCGCTATAACTTGAACAACTACCAGTCGTCGCATTTGAGCGTGGGCGACGGCAACGGCAAGTTCAACCTTATCAGCTACAATTTCGTGCTGTCGCGCAACTCGGTGAGCCAGCCGCTCTATCCGCGCAGTGGCTCCGAGTTCCAGTTGGGCCTCGAAATCACGCCGCCTTACTCGCTGTTTACGAACAAGGACTACACCACCCTTTCGGAGAACGAGAGGTTCAAATGGATTGAGATGCACCGCTGGACCTTCAAGGCCGCTTGGTACACCGAACTCTACGACAAGCTCGTGATGATGACCCGCGTGCGCTTCGGCTATCTTGGACATTATAACGACCAGATAGGCCCCACGCCCTTCCACCGTTACTTCCTTGGTGGCGACGGTTTGTCCAATTACTCGTTCGACAGCCGCGAACTCGTAGGTATGCGTGGCTATGCCAACAACTCGCTGACTCCGGGTTTCTACAACAGCAGCAACACGGGAGGCAACGGCGGCAACGTCATGTCGAAATACACCTTGGAGCTGCGTTATCCGCTTTCGCTCAACCCGCAAGCTACCATTTATGCCCTGACATTCCTCGAAGCCGGTAACTGCTGGCTTGGGTTCCAGAACTTTAACCCGTTCGACGTGAAACGCTCGGCAGGTGTGGGTGTGCGCATCTTCTTGCCCATGTTCGGCCTGCTCGGTCTCGACTGGGGCTACGGCTTCGACGATGTGTATGGCACCACGGGCAACAACCATAGCCAGTTCCATTTCTCCATCGGTGGTTCGATTGATTAGTTTTGGAACGATTATTGATAGGCATAAACAGAACAAAATAGCATAAGAAAATGAAAACATTCAAAACCTTAATCCTTACCGCTGCCTTGGTTTGTGGCGGCATCATGACTGCCAACGCACAGCTTGGCGGCGGACAAAAGATCGTCTATGTCGACTCTGAGTACATCATGGAAAACATTCCTGAATACGGCGACGCGCAGGAAGAGCTGAACGCCCTTTCGACCAAATGGCAGAAAGAGGTGAAGGCCGTTTACGACAAGGTGTCGGAGATGTACAGCAAATACCAAACCGAGATGCTGCTCCTTTCTGAAGACCAGAAACGCGCCCGCGAGCAAGCCATCGTCGACAAGGAACAGGAAGCCAAGAACTTGCAGATGCAATACTTCGGTGCAGAAGGTCAACTTTACCAAAAGCGCACCGAACTGATTCAGCCTATCCAAGAGAAGGTCTACACCGCCATGAAGGAACTTGCCCAACAAAAGAACTATTCTTTCATCTTCGACTTGGCTTCGGGCACATCGGTGCTTTATGCCTCCGACAAGAACGACGTGAGCGACGACGTGCTCGACCAGCTCGGCAACGTCATGCAAACCGTCCGTCGTGAAGACCGTCGCAAGGCCGGTGCAGGAACAGTGGGTGGCAACACCGGTAGCACATCGGGTGGCTCGAAGGGATCGACGGTAAAACCCAAGAAATAAAGAAATAATCTTGAAGCATCGTAAATAATTCGTATCTTTGCGGCTCAATAGAGTCAGAATCTAGGATTAAATAATTAAAATTCAATAAAATGAAGAGAGTATTCAAAGTATTGTTTTTGGGTATTGCCTTGTTCGTGATGAGCGGTGTGGCCAACGCCCAAGTGAAGATTGCCCATGTCAACACAGCTGAAATCCTCGATGCCATGCCCGACAAGGCAACCGCCGAGAAGTCGTTGGAGAAATACTACGGCGAGCTGCAAAGCCAGTTGGAAACCATGGCCAAGGAGTATCAGACCAAGATGCAAGACTATGAGGCCAACCAAGCCACGATGTCGAACTTGGTGAAACAGTCGAAGGAAAAGGAGATCATCGACCTCCAGACCCGCATCCAACAGTTCCAGTCTAACGCTGAAGGCGAGTTTGAAGCCAAACGTGCCGAACTCCTGAAGCCTATCCTCGACAAGATCCAGAACGCCATCAACACGGTGGGCAAGGAAAAGGGCTATACCTATGTCCTCGACTTGGCTACGGGTGCTGCCGTCTATGTTGGCACCGATGCCATTGATTGCACCAAGGACGTGAAAGCCAAATTGGGAATCACCAAATAAAAACGATTATAGAAGAAGAAAAAGCCGACCCTTGGGCCGGCTTTTTTCATTTGATGCTCTCGCGTTTCACCTTGGCGAAGCGGAGCAGCTTCAGGATACCGAGTGGCTTGCGGTCGTCTTTGTTGGCAAGGTTGAGGTAAAGCCCGAGCTTCTTCGCAATCGGGATCTTGAAGGTCTCGACAAACTCGATGAGTGTGCCGTCAGGGTCTTCCACGTAGGTGAAATGGCCGTTGGCGTCGCCCATGCCAAAGTCGGCGCCGCTGTCGCACACGAAAGGATGCCCCATGGCCTCGGCCTGCGCTTTGACGGCCTCCATGTGGCGCACGTCGAAGCAAAGATGAATGAAGCCTGGGTCGCCCCAAAAGCGGTTTTCGTAGAGTTTTTTGCCTGGACCGTCTGTGCTTTGGATGAGTTCGAGATGCGATGTGCCCATGATGCGGCACAACGGCCCTTCGATGGGCTTGGAGCGTTCCAAAATGACGCGACGCATGGGCTTGTCGCCGTTAGGAAGGCACTTCAGGTCATCGAAGACAGCGGTTTGGTCAAGGACGATTTTGTCGTATTCAAGGAGTTGCATGTAGAACGGCAATGACTTGTCGATGTCGCTTACGCCGAGCGTGGCACCGTTGGCACCGCCCGTCAGTTTCTTCTCGTCGATGAAGACGTAATCGTCTTGTTCGAGCTGGAACAGGTTGCCGTAAGGGTCTTTCATGAAGAACTGCTTCTGCCCGATGGGCGAGGTGCAGATTTCGCTGATGATGTCGAGGCCCTTATTAATAAAGGTGTTGTAGGCCGCCTCGATGTCGGGGCACTTCACCTTGGCGATGAGGATGCCCAAGTCGCCGAGCTTGACAGGCTCTTTCAAATAGTTGAGTGCGCGGCCTTTGGGTTGCCAGATCTCGAAGCCACCGCCGCCACGGATGTTGACGGCGATCCCCGAACGACGGGGCTGGGGTTTGCCACCCGTGTAGGGAAGCATTCGTTCGGCCACGCCTTCGTCGTCGACAATCTTGATTTCAAAGCCGAAGTTGTCGTAGTACCATTTCCAGGCTTCGACGAAGTCGTTCACGCCGATGCCCACTTGTTGTATGCCGCAGATGATTTTCTCGTTCATGTTGCCGATATTTTTCTCGAAAGCTTATAATACAAAGGTAAGCAATATTTATGGATATGCGCCATCAGTAGCTCGGTGCGCCCGATGAGCTTGCGGTGCTTTTGTCGTTTGATGGCACGCACGGCGATGGCACCGCATTTTTCGACGTCTAAGCCGTTGGCTTGTCCGGCGTCCATCTTGGCATGGGCTGAACCGTCGCCGTGGAGGGCGCTCTTGCTGATTTGCGTGTTGATGCGTCCAGGGATGAGGAAGGTGACGCCGATGTTGTCGTATTCCAGCTCCAATGACTCATAGAAACCGAACAGCGCGTGCTTGGCCGCGCAATAGGCCGAGCGCAGCGGGAAACCGAACAGTCCCGATAGGGAAGTGGTCACGCTGAACTGCACATGTTCTTTCGACAGAATCATCTCCTTGAACTTTTTCACGAGATAGACCCCGCCGAGGAAGTCGACTTTCAGGATTTTTTCGTCCACGCTGATGTCGGTGTCGAAAGCCTTTTCGCGTTGCGAGATGCCCGCGTTGAGCACGAAAAGGTCGATGCTCAAATTGTTGGAAATCACATAGTCATAAAGGCGATCTATGGAAGTGTAATCATCGAGTTGGGTCTCGGTGGCCCAAGCCTTCACGCCCAGTTTTTCGCACATCGCCTTGGTCTTGTTGAGGTCGTTGATGCCCAAGCCCGTGAGGATGAGGTGGCAACCTTCTTGGGCCAGGTGCAGTGCAATGCTCTGTCCGATGCCTGTGCCGCCTCCGGTGATGAGTGCGGTTTTGTTTTTGAGGTCTAACATTTTATTTGTCAGTAAAGGCCCTTGAACTTGTCGAGGGGCCGTTTTTAATGAGGCTGCAAAGATAAAAATAATTCCTTGATGTCGGGATAATCAATATATTTACTATTTTTGTACCTCCTAATTTTTGAATCTTTAAATCTTTAAATCTTAAATTGATGGATATATTTGAAAGAATATCAAAGGATTCCGGTGGTCCGATTGGGCAATACCGCGAACGCGCCGACGGCTATTTCGCTTTTCCGCGCTTGGAAGGCGAGATGGGTCCGCGCATGACTTTCAACGGCAGGGAAGTGCTCTGCTGGAGCTTGAACAACTATTTGGGCTTGGCCAACCACCCCGAGATTCGTCGCGTGGATGCCGAAGCCGCCGCCAAATACGGCCTCGCAGCACCTATGGGTGCCCGCATGATGACGGGTCACACTCGTATGCATGAGCATTTTGAGCACGAGCTGGCCGACTTCGAGAAGAAAGAAGCCGCCTACCTCTTCAATTTTGGCTACCAAGGCATCGTTTCGACCATTGACACACTGACGACGATGCACGACGTGATCGTTTACGACAATGAAGCCCACGCTTGCCTGCTCGATGGCATCCGCTTGCACATCGGCAACAAATACAAGTACCGCCACAACAACATGGAAGACCTTGAGAAGAAACTGAAGGTCGCTACCGAAGTTGTGGCCAAGACGGGTGGCGGCATCCTCGTCATTACCGAGGGCGTGTATGGCATGACGGGCGCTTTGGGCGATCTCGCCGGCATCGTGGCCCTGAAGAAGAAGTACAACTTCCGCATCCTCATCGACGATGCACATGGCTTCGGTGTGATGGGTCCCACGGGTCGTGGCACGTCTGAGCACTTCGGCGTGATGGATGACATTGACATCTACATTGGAGCCTATGCCAAGGCCATGGCCATCATCGGCGGCTTTGTGGCTGGCCCGAAGTATGTCATCGAGTTCTTGCGCTACAACATGCGCTCGCAGATGTATGCCAAATCGTTGCCTTTGGCCATCGTGGAAGGCTGTGAGAAACGTCTCGAAATCATCCGCAGTGCTGAGGGCGATGCCTTGCGTGCACAGCTTTGGAAGGTGACGCGCTCGTTGCAGAAAGGCTTCCGCGACCTTGGCTTCGACATCGGTCCCGCCGAGGCCTGCGTGACGCCAGTGCATGTGCAGGGCGACGTGGTGCAGGCCACCAACATCGCCATGGACCTGCGCGAGAACTACCGCATCTTCTGCTCGGTCATCACCTATCCCGTCATTCCCAAGGGCATGATCATCTTCCGCATCATCCCGACGGCAGCCCACACGATGGATGACGTCAACTATACCTTGAATGCCTTCAAGGAAGTACGCGAGAAACTCGACCGTGGCTACTACGACGGCACCGAAATCCCGAACATGAGGATTGAATGACGGATAGTGACCGCGCAATATTGAAGGAAAGACTGCCAAAGTTGGTGGTCTTTTTTTGGTTTATTCCCCAAGAAAAGTGTGGTGTTTCGTCGAATATTCCCCAAAAAAAGTGTAGTTGTTTGCCGAATATTCCCAAAAAAAAGTGTAGCAGTTTGCCGAATATTCCCCAA
>DGXB01000114.1 GCA_002396205.1 Bacteroidales bacterium UBA4243 | reverse complement strand
TACGAGATGAGCGGCCAGATGAAGACCCTCATCGACCGCCTGAACGCCATGTTCCCGCTCGACTACAAGTTCCGCGAGGTCTACCTGCTCTGCACCGCCGCCGAAGACGGCAAGTTCGTCTACGAACGCGCCGAGGCGGGCCTCACCGGCTGGATCGACTGCTTCGGCAAGAGCCAACTGAAAGGCACAGTGTTCTGCGGTGGCGTAGGTGGACCGCGCGAAATCGAAGGCCACGCCAAGCTGCAAGAGGCTTACGAAATGGGCAAGAATGCATGACCGCTGAGGCCACACATATCACCCGGCAACGACCTCCTATCGCACTGATTTCCATCGGTATCATCGCCGTGGGCGTCCTTTTGTTTGCCTTGAACCTTCGCTATGGCTCGGTGGCAATTCCGTGGAATGAGTTCTGGAGTGCCTTGTTCGGTGGCGACACGTCGACCTACCGATCCATCATCGTCGAATACCGCCTGCCGCAGGCCATCACGGCACTGCTGGCAGGCATCGGATTGTCGGTCTCTGGCTTGTTGATGCAGACCTTGTTCCGCAATCCTTTGGCCGACCCGTCACTATTGGGCATCAGCAGTGGATCGAGCCTCGGTGTGGCGTTTGTGGTGCTGTTGGCGGGCAGCTTTGGCGGCATCTCGGTGAGCACGATGTCGCTCTGGTCGACTTTCGGCGTGACCATCGCTGCCTTCATAGGTGCCTTTGCGGTGCTGTTACTAATCCTTGCCCTGAGTTCGCGGCTTAGGAGCATGGTCAGCCTCGTCTTGGTGGGCATCATGATTGCTTACATCGCAGGTTCGGTCACCGACATTCTGAAGTTCTTCAGCCAGAAGGAAGGCTTACATTCTTTCGTCATCTGGGGCTTGGGCAGTTTTTCCAACGTCAGCATGGCGCAAATGCCGTTCTTCGCCATCGCGGTGGCATTAGGAGCCATAGCTTCGTTCCTGCTCTTCAAGACGTTGAATCTCTTGCTTTTGGGCGAGCGTTATGCCGAGAATCTTGGCGTGAACATCAAGCGGAGTAGCATGCTCATCATCTTGGTTTCGGGCTTTTTGACGGCGCTCATCACGGCGTTTTGCGGGCCGATTGCCTTCTTGGGCTTGGCCGTCCCGCACATCGCGCGTTTCCTTTTCAAAAGCAGCGACCACAAACTGCTCATTCCTGCCACGGCCTTCCTCGGCATGGACTTGGCCTTGTTCTGCAACCTCATTGCGCGGCTGCCCTCGTTTGAAGGCAACCTACCCATCAACTCGGTCACGGCACTGATTGGCGCGCCCATCGTGCTGTGGGTCATCTTCCACCGGCAACGTTACACTAAAACATTGTAAATATGGATTGCTTCGCAAGAAATTCGGAAAAAATCATTTCCAAAATCGCTCAAAAACATTTTGTTAGATTCTTATGGAATTTTTGAAAGATTTCTCGGTGAAGCCGATACAACAAAAATGCAAGAAGTACTCCATACAAACCATCTGCTGATTGGCTACAAAGGCCAGCCTCTGATTCCCGAAGTCAACGTGAGCCTCGGCGAAGGCGACATCGTGGCCTTGGCTGGACCCAACGGCTCGGGCAAGACAACGCTTTTCAAGACGCTGTCGGCCAGCCTCAAACCCATCAGCGGCGAGGTGACGCTTTTCGGGAAAAAACTTCAAGACTACTCCCCTACTGAGCGTTCCTCGCTGTTCAGCCTCGTGCTCACCGAGAAGCCCGACGACCTCTTTCTGAAAGTCTTCGACATCGTTTCCTCGGGTCGTTACCCGCATCTCGGCCTCTTGGCGCGACTTAGCGAACAGGACGAGCAAATCATCTACGAAAGCCTTGAAACCGTCGGCATCAGCCATCTCATCGACAGGAATTTCGTCTCGCTCAGCGACGGTGAGCAACAGAAAGTGATGATTGCCAAGGCGTTGGTACAGGACACACCGTTGATTTTCATGGACGAGCCTGCCGCCTTCCTTGACTATCCAAGCAAGATCGAGTTAGTCAACATCATGCACAAACTTTCGCGCGAGAAACGCAAAACCATCCTTTTCAGCAGCCACGATTTGGACCTTTTGCTCCGCCACTGCGACCGCCTTTGGGTGATGGCACCGCACCAACCCTTGCGTCAAGGCACGCCCAAAGAATTGGTTGAACAAGGGATTATTGATGCCTATTTCAAGCCGATTGATGCGAAAGAGGAGTTTTTTTGGATGAACTTTCAATAAGTTACGGCTTTATTTCGTAACTTTGCCGATTGAATTTTTACGACAATTTTTATCAAAATGCAGAATATCAGAAATATAGCTATTATCGCCCACGTTGACCACGGCAAAACCACCCTCGTCGACCGTATCCTCTACCAATCGCAACTCTTCAAGGAGTCGGACGAGGCCCCTGGCCAACTCATCTTGGACAACAACGACCTCGAACGCGAACGCGGCATCACCATTCTTTCGAAGAACGTGTCGGTTCGCTACAAGGACACGAAAATCAATATCATCGACACCCCCGGCCACG
>DGXB01000064.1:307-6068 GCA_002396205.1 Bacteroidales bacterium UBA4243 | reverse complement strand
CAACGAGAAGTTGCAGAAGTACTTGTCGGCAAGCAGCTTCGGCAACGAGGTGAAGTCCTCGGGCACGCGCTTCAGGCTGTTGGCGATGTGGTTCACCTCGCGGGCGATGCTCCAGAACAAGCGTTCAATCTTGGCGCGCGACTTGAGGTCGAGCAGGCCGAGGCTGAACAGGTTGAGGGCCTCTTCGCGGATCTCCTGGGCGTCGTGCCAGATTTCCAACGAGGAGCTTTTGGTGAGCTCGTCCCACGACTCGTAAAGTTCCTTGATGAGTTCGTGGTCGTTTTCCTCAGGCTCCTCGTTGTCGTCCCATTCGGGCAGTGAGGTCTTTTCCAACACTTCGAAAATCAGGACCGAGTGGTGCGCCGTGAGGGCGCGGCCCGACTCGCAGATGACGTTGGGGTGGGGGAGTTCGTTCTTGTCGCAGGCATCCACAATGGTGTAGATGGCGTTGTTAGCGTATTCCTGGATGCTGTAGTTGACCGAGCTGGCGCTGCTTGAGCTGGTGCCGTCGTAGTCGACGCCGAGGCCGCCGCCCATGTCGACGTATTCGATATGGTAGCCCATCTTGTAAAGCTGCACGTAAAACTGTGCCGCCTCGCGCAGGGCGACGTTGATTTTCTTGATTTTGCTGACTTGGCTACCGATGTGGTAGTGGACGAGCTTCAGACAGTCCTTCATGTCGTGGTCGTCAAGGAAATCCAAGGCTTCCAGCAGCTCCGACGAGGTGAGGCCGAATTTGCTGCCGTCGCCGCCCGATTCTTCCCACTTGCCCGCGCCTGAGCTGGCCAACTTGATGCGCACACCTAAATTCGGCGTGACTTTCAGCCGTTTGGCAATCTTTGCCGTGGTCTTCAGCTCGTTGAGTTTCTCGATGACGATGATGATCTTGCGGCCCATCTTCTGGGCAAGCAAGGCGAGTTCGATGAACTCCTCGTCCTTGTAGCCGTTGCAAACGATGAGCGAGTCGGAATCGGTGCCGAGGGCGATGATGGCATGAAGCTCAGGCTTCGAGCCGGCTTCGAGGCCGATGTTGCACTTCTTGCCGTGGCTCACGATCTCTTCGACCACGGGGCGCATCTGGTTCACCTTGATGGGCATCACCACGAAGTTCTGGCCGTGGAACTCATATTCCTTGGCAGCCTCTTTGAAGCAGGAGTCGATCTTGTTGATACGGTCGTCCAAGATGTCGGGGAAACGAATCAGCATGGGTGCCGAAACGTCCCTAAGCGACAGTTCGTCAACAAGTTCCGGAAGGTCGACCGAGGCACAGCCTTCTTTCGGCGTGACCGTCATGTGGCCTTTCTCGTTGATGGAAAAGTAATTACCTCCCCAGCCTTTCACGTTGTAAAGGTCTTCGGAGTCTTCAATGCGCCATTTTCTCATTTTTCTTACTTGTTTGCAGTGTTTTGGGCTGCAAAACTAAGAAAAAGTCTGTTTATGAGCTGCCATTTTGTAAATAATGTCTATTTTTGCATCAAAATAAAGCAAATGAGCCCGGTTTTTAGCAGAGAAAGCGGCTATGTTTTCAAAATCTTCTCCAATGAAGAAGAGCGAATGCATATTCATGTTGTCCATGAAAGACAAGAGGCAAAGTTTTGGCTTGAACCTCAAGTTGAGCTTGCAAAAAACTCTGGGTTTTCTGAGCATGAACTGAACACGATAAGGAAAATAGTAGAAAGAAATGCAGAACGATTCAAAGAGCAATACAAACAGCATGTCGGTAAGCGTCTTGATGATTAATGCTCAAGGAATTATGATTAGCGTTGGCGGACAGGATTTCTTCTTGTCGTATAATCGCATTCCTTGGATGCGCGATGCCTCAATCAAGGATGTTTTGAATGTTCAAATGAGTGGTGCCGAGGCAGTTGAATGGCCCGCTTTGGACGTTGACCTTGAAATTGACAGCCTCCGTCACCCCGAGCGTTATCCCCTACTAATCAAACGTAACCCTGGTGAAGCTGTGACGGCATGAAATTAATCATCGACAGCGGATCGACGAAAATGGGATGGATTCTCTTGGACGGCCAAGAGGTCAAGGCCCATTTCGTGACCAAAGGATTCAACCCGAATTATTCTGATATCCAAACCCTTGAATCCCTTGTAGAGACGTGCCATGGCGCGTCTCTACCGAAGGATATCCTTTCCATTCATTATTACGGCACGGGCTGCGGCAACGAACAGAATTGCCAATTGATAAATGAGGTGTTTCATCGCCAATTTCCCCAAGCCCAAATCACCGTCACTCACGACCTGATGGCCGCCTGCCACGCTTTGCTTGGCCATGGGAAAGGCATTGCTTGTATCCTTGGAACAGGGTCAAATTCATGCGTTTACGATGGAGAAAACATCGTTGAAAGGGCGGTCTCGTTGGGCTATCTCGTTGGCGACGAAGGCAGCGGGATGCACATCGGTAGGGAAGTGGTGAGGGCTTATTTCTATGGCTTCATGCCCAATGAATTGCACCAAGCGTTTGAAAACCAATATCATCTGGAACTGAAGGTTTTCATTGACGAACTCTATCACGGCGAACAACCATCAAGGTTTTTGGCCTCTTTTGCTATGTTTGCCGGCGAAAACCAGCATCATCCTTTCATCCACGATTTGGTGAAAAACTGTTTCCAGGCTTTTCTGGAGGCTTTTGTGTTTCGTTTTTCTGATTGCAAAATGCTAAAAATCAGTTTTATAGGTTCTGTTGCACATCATTTCCAAGGGATCTTGAAAGACTGTTTGGACGAAAATGGTCTCACATTGGGCGAGGTGATGGCATCGCCTGCCGAAGGGCTGATACGGTATTATCGAAATCTTCCGGCATAATCCATTGATAACTTGTGTCTTTCCTCAACCACGTCATCTGCCGTTTGGCATATTGCCGCGTGTGGATTTTGATTTGTTCCACGGCTTCGTTGAGGGTGCAATCTCCGTCGAAATAGGCGAACAACTCCTTGTAGCCCACCGTGTTGAGCGCATTTAGGTGGCGTTTTGGATAGAGCGACTTGGCTTCTTCCAACAAGCCTTGCTCCATCATCATGTCAACCCTTTTGTCAATGCGCTCGATGAGCGCCTGACGGTCCCAAAGCAAAGCGTATTTCTTTATGTCGAAGTCGCGCTTGACCGTTTCGCCACTGCGGAACGACGAGAATGGTTTTCCCGTTTGGTAACATACCTCCAAAGCCCTTTGCAGACGGCGTGGGTTTTGTTGGTCGACGGTGGCGAAATACTCTGGGTCAAGGCGTTGCACTTCATCTTGCAAGACTTTCAGTCCGCTTTCTGCCAATATTTTTTCGACTTTTTCCCTTATTTCTGGCTCCACGTCAGGCATGGTGTCGATGCCGTTGCAAACCGCGTCGATGAAAAGGCCTGAGCCACCTGTCAAAACAACGGCATCGTGGGTCTTGAATAGTTCATTTAAGAGTTGGATGGCATCGCGCTCGTAGTCGGCCACGTCGTATTTGTCCTCGATGCTGATGTGGTGCACGAAATAATGTTTGGCTTGGCTCATCTCTTCCTCGGTCGGGGCCGCCGTGCCGATGCTCATCTCCTTGTAGAACTGCCTACTGTCGGCAGAAAGGATGACGGTGTTCAAGGCTTTGGCCACCTTGATGGCGAATGCGGTCTTGCCGGAGGCGGTGGGGCCAGCAATTACTATCAGCGTTTTGTTATTAATAGGGTACGGGCCCTTCGACAGGCTCAGGGACCCTTCGCTTTTCATAAGGCCAAGGTCCCTGAGCTCGTCGAAGGGCCGATTTATATGGTTTATGCCATTATCCATTTCACATTTTATTCGGCACGGGTCCATTATTAGCCACCACAATCGGCTCTTGGATTTCCTTCACCACGCTGAGACCCAACTTTTTGCCTTCTTCTTTCATAAATGCATAGGCTTCTTGGAAATTGTTGCCAATCACGCCGTCGAGGATAGCCTCGCGGATGGCGTTCTTGATGACGCCGACCTCGCGCCCTTCAGGGATGCCGAAAGTCGTCATGATGGCGGTGCCGTCGATGGGTGGCTGCCAGTTGCGCAGATGGTCTTTCGCCTCAATTTCCTTCAGTTTCTCTTGCACAATCTCGAAATTGTGGTGGAACTTCTTCACCTTCTCTTCGTTCTTCGAGGTGATGTCGGCATGGCAAAGCAGCATCAGGTCGTCGATGTCGTCGCCGGCCTCGAAGAGGAGGCGGCGTACCGCGCTATCGGTGACGATGTCCTCGGCGAGAATGATGGGGCGCATGTGGAGCAAAACCAGCTTTTGCACGTATTTCATCTTCTCATTGAGCGGCAACTTCATGGCGGCGAAGATCTTGGGCACCATCTTCGAGCCTTTGAACTCATGCCCGTGGAAGGTCCAGCCGGTGCCGTCCTCCCAACGTTTGGTCTGGGGCTTGGCGATGTCGTGCAATAAGGCAGCCCAACGCAGCCATAGGTCATTGCTCATCTCCGCAACTTGGTCGAGGACTTGCAGGGTGTGCAGGAAGTTGTCCTTATGGCCTCTGCCTTGCACCACTTCGATGCCTTTCAGTTGGGCCAATTGGGGGAAGATGATTTTCAGCAAACCGCTCTCGTCCAACAGTTTGAAGCCAATGGAAGGCCGTGGCGAGAGGATGATTTTGTTCAACTCTTCGGTCACACGTTCCATCGACACAATCTTGATGCGTTCGGCGTTGCGTTTGATGGACGCGAACGACTCTGACTCGATGTAGAACTTGAGCTGAGAGGCGAAACGGATGGCTCGCATCATGCGCAGCGGGTCGTCGCTGTAGGTGATGTCGGGATCCAATGGCGTCCTCAAGGTCAGCTCTTCCATGTCGGCCAAGCCGCCAAAGCGGTCGATGAGCGTGCCGAAGTCTTCTGCGTTGAGGCTGAGGGCCAAGGCGTTGATGGTGAAGTCGCGGCGACTGATGTCGTCGTCAAGGGTGCCGTTTTCGACCACGGGCTTGCGGCTGTTACGGTCGTAGGATTCTTTCCTTGCGCCCACAAACTCTACTTCCATGCCTTCGAAACGGATCATGGCCGTGCCGAAGGCGCCGTAGTATTTGGCTTCCTTGTGGCCGGGTAGGAGGGAGGCTACCTTTTTTGCCAGGGTGATGCCGCTACCCACCGTCACCACGTCGATGTCGTTCGACGGGCGGCGTAGCAGGATGTCGCGCACGTAGCCGCCGATGACATAGCTCTTGTAGCCCAACTCCTTCGAGGCGTAGGCAATCACCTTAAAGATCTTGCTGCTGATATGTTTCTTGAAGTCGTAGTTCATGCGACTGGGGCTTCTTCAAGGATTTTCCTTTCGTTGGGGATGACGTTGACGACGGTCTCCTCGCCGTTTTCGCTGAGGTCGATGCTGATGGTGTCGCCGATGTGGAGACCTGACGAGATGATGGCTTCGGCCAACACGTCTTCCACGTATTTCTGGACGGCACGCTTCAGCGGACGGGCACCATACTGTTCGTCCCAGCCCTTCTCGGCAATGAAGTCCATGGCCTTCTCGGTGAGCTCGATCTTGTAGCCCATCTCTTCGACGCGCTTCACCACCTGACGAATCTCGATGCCGATAATCTTCTGGATGTCGTTCTTGTCCAACGAGTTGAACATCACCACATCATCCACACGGTTGAGGAATTCGGGCGCGAAGGTGCGTTTCAGGGCGTTGTCGATGACGCTTTGCGAATACTCGTTCTTCGAATTGAGCTTGGCTTGTGTGCCAAAGCCGACACCCATGCCGAAGTCCTTCAGCTGGCGCGAACCTATATTCGACGTCATGATGATGATGGT
>DGXB01000064.1:0-239 GCA_002396205.1 Bacteroidales bacterium UBA4243 | reverse complement strand
ATGGTGTTCTTGAAGTCGACCTTGCGACCGAGGCTGTCGGTCAGCTGGCCGTCGTCGAGCACTTGCAGCAGCAGGTTGAACACATCCGGGTGGGCCTTCTCGATTTCGTCAAGCAGGACGATAGAGTAGGGCTTACGGCGCACTTTCTCGGTAAGTTGGCCGCCTTCTTCATAGCCGACGTATCCTGGAGGCGCACCGACGAGGCGCGACACGGCGAACTTCTCCATGTATTCGCTCAT
>DGXB01000119.1:480-39042 GCA_002396205.1 Bacteroidales bacterium UBA4243 | reverse complement strand
GCTGGCCGTGTTCATGGCCAACTCGGGCGGTGCTTGGGACAATGCCAAGAAGTATGTCGAAGAAGGTCATTTCGGCGGCAAAGGCTCTGAGAACCACAAGGCTACTGTCGTGGGCGACACTGTTGGCGATCCGTTCAAAGACACGAGTGGCCCTTCGCTCAACATACTTATCAAGCTGATGAGCATGGTGAGCATCGTGATGGCCGGCCTGACGGTCACTTGCCACTTGTTGTAAAATAGCAATCCTTTAATCGAAAAAAGTCTTCCGAAATTTCGGAGGACTTTTTTTTGGCACGTTTTTTGAGAACAGGAAAAATTGTTTGAAATTTTGGCATAATTGAACAACGAACAACATTAATTACTAATTTTGCGACAATTTTAAAATCATAACGAAATGAAGAAAGTGATTTATCTGCTTGGCATCATGCTCCTCATGGCTGGAGTGGCCAAGGCGCAAGACACGAAAGGCCCTATCGGCCCTGAAATCGAATTTGAAAAGGTAGTCCACGACTACGGCGATGTTCCTTACAACGGCAACGGCGAATGCGAGTTCCGTTTCACCAACACGGGCAACGAGCCTTTGTTGATCCAAAAACCCAAGTCGAGCTGTGGCTGCACCATCCCTTCGTGGCCCAACGAGCCTATCCTTCCCGGTGAGTCGGATGTCATCAAGGTGACCTACCGCACCAACCGCGCGGGCAACATCAACAAGACAGTGACCGTCACATCAAATGCCCTTAAGAATTCCACTGTTGTGCTTCGCATCAAGGGCCGTGTGCTCGATCCGGCTTCGGAGGCCCTCCCCGAAAAGACAAACGATTTCGGTAGCGGTTCGCCCGTCAACAATCATTAATCGAATGAAATAATAATCATTATAAAAGCCGTCTAATCAATGTATTAGATGGCTTTTTACTCAAAAAAACAAACGCTTATGCCACAAATTTCACAAAAAGGTATGGAGCTGCCGCAGTCGGCAATCCGTAAGCTCGTTCCCTTTGCCGATGCTGCCAAGGAACGCGGCATCCATGTATACCACCTCAACATCGGCCAGCCCGACATCGAGACACCCAAGGGTGCCTTGAAGGCTTTGTCGGAGATCGCGCTCGATCTTCCGATGAGCCACGGTGTGCTGGAATACAGCCATTCGGCGGGTATCCCTTCCTATCGTCGTGCCTTGTGCAACTACTACCACCGCCATGGCATCGACGTGACACCCAACCAGGTACTCGTCACGACGGGCGGCAGTGAGGCCCTTCAGATGGCCTTCACCGTCTGCCTCAACCCTGGCGACGAAATCATCATTCCGGAGCCGTACTATACCAACTACAACACGTTCGCCAAACTCTGTGGTGCGAAGATCGTCACCATCCCGAGCGACATCAGGACGGGCTTCGCCCTGCCTCCGATCGAGGACTTCGAGAAGGCCATCACACCACACACCAAGGCCATCATGATCTGCAACCCCAACAACCCGACGGGTTATCTTTACACCCATGAGGAGCTGCTGAAGGTGGCCGGTTTGGTCAAGAAATACGACTTGTATCTCTTTGCAGACGAGGTATATCGTGAGTTCTGCTACGACGGTCACAAGCACTTCAGCGTGATGCAACTCGAAGGCATGGAGCGCAACACGATTTTGTTCGACTCCGTCTCGAAGCGTTACAGTGCCTGTGGCGCTCGTGTGGGTTGTCTCGTCACGCGCAACAGTGAGGTCTACGCCATCGCCATGCGTTTGGCCCAGGCCCGTCTGTCGCCACCGAGCTTCGGCCAGATCTTTGCTGAGGCCGCTGTCGACACGCCGCAAGAGTATTTCGATGCAGTGCAAAAGGAGTATGTGGCCCGCCGCAACGTCATCGTCGAAGGGGTCAACAAGATTCCGGGCTGTTTCTGCCCGATGCCGAAGGGCGCTTTCTACACGGTGATCGACCTGCCCATCGACGATAGCGACAAGTTCTGCCAGTGGCTGCTCACCGACTTCAGCTATAATGGTGCCACGGTGATGCTGGCTCCTGCCACGGGCTTCTATGCCGACCCTGAGAAGGGACGCCACCAGGCTCGTATCACCTACTGTATCTGCATTGACGACCTGAAGGCCGCCATGAAGTGCCTCGAAGAGGCCCTGAGGGTGTATCCGGGAAGGATCAACAGATAAAAAGTATTTCGATATAGAATGGGAAACTGCCGCCGAGGGATACTTGGCGGCAGATTTTTTGTTTTTTAGACTAAATTTGCAGCCTATTTGCCACTATTGTTGTGTTAAAAATGGTAATAATCAATGAAAAGATTTGTAATTATGGGTTTGGCTTGCATGATGGTCGTGTCTCTGTCTGCACAAATTGACACTGATTGGAGCCGGCGTGTGCGTGAGTCCCGCCAAAATGCTCGTGAGGAATATGAAAGATTTCGACAACAAGCCGAGCAAGACTACAATGACTTCCGTACAAAGGCTAATGAGGAGTATGCCCGGTTCATGGCGGAACCATGGAGTGCGTTTGAAACGCAACCCGCAGAGGGAATCCCTAAGTTGCCAAAACCACCTGTTCCTGTTTTGGCCAATCCCAATGAACATCCAAAGCCTTTGACAATTCCAGTTGAGAACAAGCCTGTCTCCCCAATCCCTATCGTTCATCCGCAACCCATCGAGCCAATATCTCCTGCGATACAACCAGACTCCCCTGAAACAATCATCCGTTTTTATGGAACCGATGTAATATTCCATTTTCCAGAAGGCAATTCATTGCACATGAAGGATGCTTCGGAAAGCAGTGTATCGAAGTTATGGAAGCAGTTGTCGACATCTGTATACGATAATATGATTGCCGAGTGTCTTCAAAATCGAGACAAATTGAATCTTTGTGATTGGGGCTATGTCATGATGACAAAACAGGTTGCCGAATCTTTTTTTGGCAGCTATACCAATGAGGCTGTCGTGCTGCACATGTACTTACTCACTCAGTCGGGCTATCAAATGCGCATAGGCCGAGCTGATGATAGGCTTTGTGTATTGGTGGGGTCCGATGCGAAAATCTACCGCTTCAGATTCTTTAGAATCAACAACATAAAATACTATTGCTTCGATAATTCGATCGATTGCAAATCTCTCCATGTCTTCAATCATGCCTTTCCCAAGGAAAAGCTGATGTGCCTTAATATGACTCAGCCTAAATTGGATGTCAAAAAAACTGAGCCTAAAACACATGCTTCAAAACGATATTCGATGGCAAAGGCTGATGTCGTCTTGAACCAAAACCTAATTGATTTCTACAACGATTGTCCCGTCAATTCCGAATGGCAATTGTACTCAAAGGCATCGTTGAGCAATCAAGCCAAAGAATCGCTTTATCCTGTTTTACATAAGGCCATTGAAGGTAAAACCCAAGTACAAGCCGCCAACATCCTTCTTAATTTTGTCCAGACAGGCTTCGCCTATGCAACCGACCAAGAACAATTCGGCCATGAGCGTCCGCTCTATCCCGACGAGTCGCTGTATTATCCCTACTGCGATTGTGAAGACCGTTCCATCCTTTTTGCCTGTTTGGTGCGCGAACTGCTGGGTTTGGATGTGGTACTGCTTGATTATCCAGAGCACATCTCTACTGCTGTATGTTTCACTGAGGATGTTGAAGGCGACTATCTTATGCTTGGTAATAAGAAATATGTGGCTTGTGACCCGACTTATATTGGGGCTGATATTGGCATGAGTATGCCAAGCATGAAGAAATATAGCCCAATAGTTGTGTTATTTTAGTTTTATGAAAGTTATTGTTGTAATTTTGTGGTTCAATTCAATGGTTTCCATGAATAGAATAATTCGATATATCTTTTTTGTCATGCTTGCGTTCTTGTTTTGCGGGGAGGCATCGGCGCAAATGGTGCAATTTGGCAAAGTGGTCGAGATGAACTCCAAAGGTAAGACGCTCAGCGGTGTTTCCATTACCGTGCTTTCTGCCCATGATTGCCACCCTACTGCGAGTGATGCTCATGGCCTTTTCAAGTTGAGTTTTGCAGAACACCAAACAGGCGACGTTATTCATGGACTTCGCGCTAAGAAATACGGTTATGAAGTGGTCAACATCCATGTCACCCGCGATGGCTGGACGCTTACCGACCGCGATACTTTACGTATCGTGATGGCACCATCCACTAAGATTAATGAAGCAAGGATGCGTTTCTACGACTTGTTGGAATCCGCTTGCGTCTCTCGCTATGATGCCACAATGCGCGTCCTTGATGAGGATTATGCCAACCACAGTATTTCATTGCCCGAATACCAATATTGGAAACTTGAAACCGAAAACGAGTTGCGACTTGCTTACCACAGTATGGAGGATTTTGCATACACCTTTGCCCGCGTCAATGAGGACGAAACGAATGATGCAACAAGGGAACTCGTTTCCAAACTGAAAGCCAATGACATGGAAGGTGCTATGGCATTGGTGAGCAAACAACCTTACGAGACTGTATTGCAAGCCTATACAGAGTTTACAACTGCTTATCCGTTGGAAGAAGAGGATATGTCGGTCAAGGCAGGTTCGGAATCAATACTTGAAGCCGATTCACTCTATTCCGAAATCATGGTGCTGCAAACCTATGCCAACTTGTTTGAAAGTGACTTCGCGACATCAGGTGTCAAATACGCCAAGTCGTGTGCCTATCTCGGTGTGATATACAAGAGGAAAGGTTGGGACGAGGCTTCCAAGTTATGCTTCACCAAAGCTTTGCGCATGTATGAAATGTTGAACGTTATCGAAGGCATCGAGGTGCAAGACAAGATTGACAAGATAAGGCAACAACTTGACAACTAAAGGATTTGTATGTACGATAGAAGGATAGCGTATTTCGACAGCCTGACCGACCGCGAATTGGTCGGATTGCTACTGGCCCACGACCAGGAGGCTGTCGATTACGTGTTTTTCCATCGCTGCAACGGAATGTTTGCCCATATCGTCCATAGTGTGTTACGTTCTCAGGGCAAGAAAGAGGAATTGGTTTCGGAGTTTTACATCTACCTCAGCGAAAACGACTGGAGCCGACTACGCAAGTTTGAATTCAAATCCTCGCTCAATACTTGGTTGACCGTCATTGCCGTGCGTTTTTATAGGAAAAGGCAAGCCAATCAGACTAAAATGTTAGTCATTGAGCCTCAGTTGATTGAAGAGGCCAAAAAGAATGAAGTGGATGACTATGACTTGTTTCATGAAATGTCGAGATTGGAGCTTTACAAGGCCATCGACAAGCTTTCCAAACCTCGTGAGCGGTATGCGTTGTTGGCTGAATTGACAGGCAAGAGTGCCGAAGAGATAGCTGCCGAAATGGGATGCACGGTCGCTGCGGTTTACAACCTGACGAAAAAGGCCAGAATGGAATTGAAAACCCTATTGAAAGACAAAGAAATATGAACAACGACAGAATCGAAATCACGGATGAGCTGATAGCATGTTACATGGAAGGCAACCTGACGGAAGAGCAACGTTCTGCCGTTGAAGCCTACCTTTCCGAAAACAACGATGCCTTGGACGCCCTTTTCCTTGCCCGTACTGAATTGGCATACGTCAATGTCGTCAAACACCTCGTTGCAGAAGGCATCATACTCGACGAGAAGATTCAGCGTAAGCGTAAGATCAGGCTTTATGGCATAGGATGCATGTTGCTGGCTTTGCTGGGCTGTGCTGCCTATTTCGTTTGGCGCTTGTCCACGCCGTACCAGATGCGTGTGAACATCAACGAAAACAAGGCTTACAGCATTCCCAACTTGCCTTTTGAGAAAGGCACCTTGGTATGCGAGTATGCGGATAATCCAGCGCAGACCTTCCCACTGACCGTAGGGAACCATTCGGTGTTCCTGAATGACATACCTTATAGATATAGGAACACGTCGGTGCATGTCGTGTTTGAAGCCGAAGGCTATCTTCCTGTTGATACGGTCGTTCCTGTGCAAAAGGCTTTCAGTTTGTCCATCCGCCGCAACAACGAGCTTGGCGTGGTTTTTGGAAGCGTGGCCGATTTCAAGACGGGCAATCCGATTGAAAACGCTACGGTGCGGATGCAAGATATGGAGATGAAAACGGATTCTTTCGGACGGTTTCGTATCGACATCCCTTTCGAGAAGCAAGACAAAGCACAGCTTTTGCAGGTTTTTGCCGAAGGCTATCCCATCTGGCAAGGCTATTTCAGGCCTTCCGCTACCGAACCGTGGACGATTATGTTAGGTGAAAATCAATAAAATACGAAAAAAGAGATAAAGAATAGGATTTTTTGGACTAATTTTGAAGCCTGAATTGCACTATTAGACAAAGAACGAACAACAAATCATAATCAAAGGAAGGAAGAAAAAAATGAAGAAATTACCTACGCTTTTAGTGTTTGCGCTCTCGGTCGTCATGATGGTCGGTTGTGCCTCACAAAACCTGACCAAGGATCAAAGAATGGCAGAGAAGTCTATCAAAAAAGAAGTCCGCCAACTGAAGAGGGACGGATGGAAAGTTGCTCCAGGCAATATTGCCATGGACCTTCAACTAAAGGAAGCCTATTCGAAGGCATTGGAGAGGGACGAAAAGGGGTATGAAAAGTTTGTTACGGGTGAAGCCATGACCGTAGGCGAGACCTACGATGCTGCGCTCTTCCAAGCCACCAACTTGGCCAAGCTCGACCTTGCCGCCAAGATTGAAACCGAAATCACGGAGTTGATTGATACCAAGTTAGGCAACAAGCAACTTTCTCAAAAACAAGCCGCTTCGTTGGCCGAAAGTGTGGCTGCCAGCAAGAATTTGGTATCACAAAAATTAGGCCGTGTGATTATTCCAGTGAAGATGTATCGCGACCTCGAAAACGGCAACGTTGAAGTCCGTACCATTGTTTACTATAGCCACGACATGGCCATGGACGTTTTGAAGCAGACCATGCGCGAAGATTTGGAAAAGAAGGCTGACGATCTTTCGAAGCAATTGGACAAGATTCTCGGCTTCTGATCCCGGACGGCCAACAAGATAAAAGTGAGGACAACATCGCTTGTCCTCGCTTTTTTCATGGAAAAGGTCATCGGTTTGTTTTGGTAACGCAAAATCCATTATTTTTGCAGCATCAGTTATGCAAATTCGGTTCCAAATGAAGAAATTCCTCTTTACTTTGATATCATCTTTGCTTTTCCTCACGCTTTCCGCCCAGGACTTCGAGATTGTCGGCGTTGAGTCGTTGCCTGCGGATATGTCGGCGAGGGAGGAAATGAAGACGGACCACAACGACCGCCAATGTGCCTTGCTGCGCATTGCCACGCAAAACATTGCTCCCGAGCAGCGAGAGAAATTCATTTTCAAATCTGATTTGGGCTCAGAAGTAATGGAACGCGCTTCTCGTTTAGGTGAGATATGGCTTTGGGTATCACCAGGGTTGAAATATCTTCGCATACAACATCCTGATTGGGGACAGTATGAACTGCGGCTCATTGACCATGTTGCTCGCGTGGAGGCGTTGCATACTTACAAAATAACCATTGTTGGTAAATCTTCACATTTCCAAGAGAATATTGCTGAAACTGAGTATTATACCAAAGGCATGGCCAGTTTTAACACTAATGATTACAATGCAGCTTTTGTGTTTTTTTCGGAAGGGGCAAAACTCGGTCATGCTGAATCACAATTAATGCTTGGACGTTTGTATTATGATGGAAAAGGAACAGAAGTTAATTGCGAGAAAGCGAGTTATTGGTTTCAGCAAGCTATTGACCAGAATAACGCCGATGCAATGGCATGGATGTCAGATGTTTATGGTGAAGGAAAGTGTGGAGATCCCAATTATGAAAAATCTTTACAGTATATCCGAAAATCTATCGAATTAGGTAGCGCTTATGGAATGAATAATTTAGGTGTTATGTACAGTGCGGGTTACGGTGTCACGCAAGACTATGTTGAAGCAGTACACTGGTATAGAAAATCTGCAGAACTAGGTAATGCAATAGGGCAATGTCAATTAGGAACTGCTTATCAACGTGGAAAAGGGGTTGATAAGAATTATCTTGAAGCAGTGTCATGGTTTAGAAAGTCTGCTAATCAAGGTGAAGCTAAAGCGCAATATAAATTGGGATACATGTATTATATGGGTTATGGAGTCAACCAAGATTATGAAGAAGCATTAAAGTGGTTCAGAAATGCAGCAGAACAGGATGAAATATGGTCACAACTTTATTTAGGTGATATGTATTTTGAAGGTATTGGTGTTGCTCAAGACTCTAATGAGGCGATATACTGGTATAGAAAAGCTGCTGAACAAGGATGTGATATAGCCCAAAGAAACTTGGGATATATGTACTATCATGGCTATGGAGTTGCTCAAGATTATATAGAAGCTCTAAAATGGTATAGTTTTTCAGCAAATGAAGGAAATGCTGAGACACAAACTATTGTTGGAAGAATGTATGAAATGGGTTATGGAGTCGCTATCGATTATACAGAAGCAATGAAATGGTATAAAAAGGCAGCTGATCAAGATTACGCAGAAGCACAATATAGAATTGGGAGACTTTATGTTGAGGGCAAAGGAGTTGCTACAGATGCCTCAGAAGTTTTGAAATGGATTAGCAGGTCAGCTAGGAACGGTTATTCAACTGCCCAGTATGCTTATGGGTATATGTACGAGAAAGGCTATGGAGTGGACAAAAACAGTGTTGAAGCTATGAAATGGTACCAAAAGGCAGCCGACCAAGGATATAAGGAAGCTATCAATAGATTGAAAGAGATGAAATAGTAAAACAAATAATAATGTCAAAATAACTAATACATGAGAGTTTTTGTGAATTATATATCTGGGGACCCTGCAATTGCAAATGAAAAACTTTGTGAGATTGAGGCAAAGTTAAAGCCGTATGCTACTGTTTTTATAAGCAATGTCCATAACAAAAAGGGAAAACAATTCCGTAGAAACATTGAACTTTTTCGTAGTGATTTAATATTACAATTGCTCTCCCCAAATCATCTATCGGAAATAGAACAAAAAGAAATAGTAATTGCAAGAAAAAAGAACAAACCCATTATTAAAATTACAGTAGATGAACTATTGAACATGAATGATGATCAAGTTTATCAGTTGTTGTCAGATGTAGAAAAGGAAGGATGGCCTCTATGGTTAATCATGGCGGTTTCTTTGTTGTTATGTGTAGGAATTAGTTTATGTGGAATTTGGCTATCATATAGATATGTTTCTCAAGTTATTGGGTTTGGAAAAGATGGGGATATAATGAATGCAAGAGGGTTGTTTGGAGATAGTTGGGGAGGAGTAAATGCTATTATATCCGCTTTTGCTTTTGCAGGTGTAATAGTAACACTATATCTTCAAAATCGAGATTTAAACCTTCAACGAAAAGAGATGGCTCGGCAAAGGGAGGAATTTGAAAAAGAAAATGAAACACTTAAGTATCAACGCTTTGAGAACTTGTTTTATAATATGCTAAATTTACAACAAGAAATTGTAGCAGGCCTTAAGTTTGAGTATGAAATAGATGAAGAAGTGCTAGTTCCAGCAGGTTCTGGCGGCTATTCGATTAAAGACAAACGGAAAACCACTCATACTGTTACTGGAAGAGAGGTGTTTAGATATACATTCGAGAAAGTGGAATTATTAGTTCCAGATCCGATAATTTCTGGAAATGAAATACCAGTAAATGGATATAGAAGGTATTTGAAAAATATGGGATTGTCAAAATATGATGCGACTTGGATTCCAACATATTTTGACCATTATTTCAGACACTTATATAAAATAATCCAATTTGTGGATTCTCAAGGATTCCCCTACGAGGAATCATATAAATATATTTCTTTGTTAAGAGGAACACTTTCTAGGTACGAACTGATTTGGATATATTACAATGCGTTAAATCCATTATATAACAATTTCAAAAAACTAATTGAAAAATATAGCTTGCTTAAAAACATTAGAGAAGATCTACTAACTAAATGCACGGAAACTAGACAATACTATGAGAAAATAGGATTGGCTCCTCAAGTTATTGCAAATGCACATTTCACTGCGTCGGATTTTGAATTCTTTCTTACCGACAACAACAAGGACGATTCCAAATATTATTTGACAGCGTTTTGGAAACAGGATGACATCCAAAAAGGACAGGAATATATTGATCGTTGGAAGGCGTTTGTTGCACAAGCGACAGAATGATAGCTGCATTTTTTTGAACCTGTGAATCCTGTCCTGTTGTTTCATTTTACTGCCTGTAATTCTTCATTATCATCTTTTCGGTCGGAAAAATCTGCAATTATTCCGACCGAAATTCAATAAAAATAGATGCAATAAGCTGTAGTTAATAGAATTAGAAGCAAGATAACCCACGGAGAGTTGGAAACAGCGTCTCGTCCTTATTGTGGATAACAATGTCTCAAAAGTTCTCCTATTTATTGATAAACTGTTGTCGTAGAAGAATATTTGTGTATTTTTGCACCCGTATTTCGTCACAAAGATATGATAAGTTTGTGACAAAAAAATGTGTTAGATGAGAGATAAAATACAGGAAAATATCGAGAACAGAATCAAACGGAGAGGCCGGGGAAAGCTCTATGTCAATGCCGATTTTGCCGATTTGGGCACTTCAGTCGGAAAACCCTGCAATTATTCCAACTGAAATTCAATTGAAAAGCGAATTAAAGACACTGTAGATAAAAAGATTAGGAGCAAGACAGCTCGCGACAAATTCGGTCAGGTGCTTTTGGTCTTAACATTTCATTAATGCCTCTATTAACAAAATTGCAATCAAGTTGCGAAAAGATACAAAAAATGTATATTTTTGCAACCTGATTGTCAAAACGAGAAATTTCGGAAGAAAATCACATTTTTATGCATATTGTATTGTTGTTTCAAATAAAAAATGTAAATTTGCCGTGAATTTCTAACGGAATCGATATGTTATTACGCCTAATTATTGAGAATTTTGCATCCTTTAAGGATGCCGTTGAGTTTAACACTTTCCCGTCAAGCAAAAGCCATAACCATGAGAATCACAAAGTTAGTTGTGGTCACGCTACGGCATTGCGCATGAGTGCCATTTACGGTGCAAACGGTGCCGGTAAGAGCAACCTGCTTCAAGCCACACACTGCCTGAAAATGTTGGTCGAAGCAGAAACGGTGCGCGAAATTGATTTCTTTGACAATCCAACGTTTAGATTTGATGCGCAATGCGCCGATAAACCTTCTGGTCTGGCAATCGAATTCTTTTCCAACGGGAATGTGTTCTATTATCAAATAGAGTTTACGCCGCAAGAGATTCGCTATGAAGAGCTGCTGCTAAGCAAGAAAAGCAAGGACTTGATGCTATTCAAACGCGAAAACGGTGAAATCACCATCAACCCTGACTATATCGCTAAGGGTATAGATGCCCAGTTTCGTGACGCGCTGAAACGAATTGTCCGCCCTGACATGCTGTTGCTGCCCTATTTGGGCAAGTATTATGTCGAAGAGAGTCCTTTGGTAGGAGATGCGTATTCGTGGTTTGATGAAAAGTTGCAGCTAGTGTTGCCAGCCTCTGTCCATGGGTTCGTGCCACACATGTTGGATACCGACGCTGATTTTTCGGCGTTGGTAAATTCAACCTTACCCGAACTTAAGACGGGTATCGATAAGTTGGCAGTAAAAAAGGAACTTATCGCTGAGGAAGACGTAAAAGGAACCAAATTGATGCGACTAATCAAATCAGCCAAGGAGCATCCAGGCGAACCTCAGGCAACCGTAGGCAGAAATGCATCGGACAACGCCATCAATGTAATCTATGAAGACGGCAATGTTTACATGAAGACTCTGATTGCTATCCATAAGGATTTGGACGGTGCAGATGTGGAGATGCCGCTTCGCGATGAGTCTGACGGCACACGCCGACTGATTGAGTATATGCCTTTGCTTTATGCCATCATCCAGAAGGATATGGTCTATATGGTTGATGAGATTGAACGAAGCATCCATCCCATCATGATTAAAGACATTGTCCGTAAGTTGTCGGAAAGCAAAACCGCAAAAGGTCAGTTGATTTTCACCACTCACGAATCGGGGCTTTTGGATCAAAAGATTTTCCGCCCTGATGAGATATGGTTTGCCCAAAAGGACGCCGAACAAGCAACCCAACTTTATCCATTGAGCGACTTCAATATCCACAATACCGCCAACATCGAAAACGGCTACTTGAATGGCCGTTATGGAGGCGTTCCATTCTTGTCGAACCTTAAAGACTTGCATTGGTGATATGATACAGCGAAGAAGAGAATATGGCAAGAAGGAACCCTCAAGAGATGCTCATAAGATTTACATCGTTTGTGAGGGAAAAGGCACAGAACCGGATTACTTCGCATTTTTTGAAGGGTTGTCCTCCAACTTACAGGTTATTACGATTCCACCAACAGACGGAACCGACCCGCTGAAGTTGATGGAACGCGCCAAACAGGTGCTGATGGGAGAAGAAAGAGAATACACCGTTGAGTATGAACATGGCGATACAGTGTGGTTTGTCATCGACACCGACAAATGGGAGGAACAAGGTAAGATTGCACCTTTGCGCGAGTTCTGCTCACAGCAAAACGCTTCGATTTCAGATGCGTTGGATGAGGTTAAGACATATCAAGCATGGAACGTTGCTCAGAGCAACCCGAGTTTTGAGATTTGGCTTTATTATCATTTCTACGATGAGAAACCAATTACTAAAGAGGTTGAGAAAAGTGCCACTTTCAAGGAGTATGTAGATGGCTCCATTTCTGGTGGATTTGATTTCGAGAAAGACCCTGCGAGGATAGAAGATGCCATTGCCAATACAGAAAGGCATTTCTCACGAGACGGCAATGGATTGTTACGACTTTTCGCTTCAGAGGTGTTTTTGCTTGGGAAGGAAATTGATGGCTTTGTAAGTTCTGACATCAAGAAATTGCGGAACAAAATTAGGTGATTTTGGTTAATTTGGACTATTTTTGTCCGACAAATGACTCTATGTATAAATGCTCAATACGATAGCCTATGAAGAGAATCATACTAACCTTAATACTTTCAACGCTTTTCCTCACGCTTTCAGCCCAGGATATTGACCGCGACCGCCACATTATGGAGCGTGTGATGGCTGATACTGACAAGTATTCCTACGCTTCAGCCTCACACGACACGCTTGAAGTCGCAGTCAAGAATGCCGTTGCTATGTTGGCCAGCCAGATTGTGACGGATGTGAAGGTGCAAGCAAAATCCGAAATCCATTCCGTCACTGGCAATGGCGACATAGAGGAGCGGTTGTTCTACGACCAGATTGCCGAAACCTTCACCAATGTCCGTCTGAAAGACTACCACACGCTTGTCGTGGCCAAGCCCGACAGAAAAAACTCCAAATACACCGCCTTCGTGTATATCGAAAAAGAAAGCATTGCCCAAATCTATGCCGAGATTGAAGAGGAGGAGCGGGAGGCAAGACTGGCAAGAGAGGTGCAAGCAAGCAAAGACGTGAACTTCTACTACAACGAAGGTTGCAAAGCAGTGAAAGATGTGCGCATCGGTGATGCCTTGAAATATTGGTATTGGGCATACGCACTCAGCATTGGTACCAACATCACCATTGGTACCGAGCCAGCCACAAGGTTCCTTGAAACCAAGATAGACCAACTCTTAAGCAACATCCAAGTGACCGCCATTTCCTGCGACAAAGTGAAGATTAACGACTTGCAGGAGAAATACAATGTCATCCTCAACATTCAGTATAAAGATGAGGCTTCCATTCTCCACAAAGTCACCAACCTCGACTACGAATACAACGACGGCTACACCCAGCAAAAAGGTGCTCGTGTGAGAGATGGAGTAGGCACACTTGAACTGCAATATGAGTTGGACGAAGTGCGCTTCTATTGCGTTTACAACTATGATGAAAACGAAACTCCTGCCGATGTCTATGCCATCGTGAAAGCAAAGGAAACCAAGAAGTTCTCCTCGGCCACCAAGATGATCAAGATTTCCAATGAGGCTAAGAATGTGAAAGAGGTCGTTGTCAACCCTAGTGAGGTGGAACTTCCTGTTACCTATAGCACACAAGAACAAGAAAAGGAAACAACAACGGTTGCCGTTCCTTCCCAAAGCAAACAAGATTTGCTATTGGGCAAAATGGAAAGCATAGAAAACGCCATCCGCACGAAGAATTATGCCTCTGTAAAACCACTTTTCACTGATGAGGGCTACGACAGTTTCCTAAAACTTGTCAGACGTGGAAATGCTACCATTGTTGGCAAGCCGCAATACACATTCATGGACTATGGCCGGCTAACCTTGTGCCGCTGCATCACCATGCAATTCCGTTTCCGCAACAACAAGCAGTTCATCGAGAATGTGACATTTCGCTTCAATGCTGACAACCTCGTTGAGTCCCTGGCTTTCACCCTGTCAGATGTGGCAGAGAGCGACATCCTCCAGAAAGGCGACTGGAACCGTGATTCACGCCTCACTTTGATGACCTTCCTCGAAGACTACCAGACAGCTTATGCTCTCGGTCGCGACAAATACCTTGAAAGCATCTTTTCCGATAACGCCCTTATAATTGTCGGTAACAAACTGGAATCGAGAGTTGTCGCCGATGGTGTAAGGTTGGTAGAGCATGTCAGATACGACACACTCTCTAAAAAGCAATACATCAACAGACTGAGGGGGCATTTCGCCACGAAGGAATACATCAACCTTAATTTCACTGAAACCGACTTCCAACGTGCTTCGAACAACAAGGAAATGTATGGCATCCGTGTCAGACAGGAATACTTTTCCAGCAACTACGGCGATGTGGGCTACCTCTTCCTTTTGGTCGACCTCCGCAATGAGTTGCCCATCATCCATGTCCGTGCATGGCAAAACGACAAGTTGCCGCTTGAGTCTTTGATACAATTGAATGATTTTTATTGAAGTCCTTGGAATAAAGTGCTCCTGCCCAAATCAACTAACTAAGTATCCCCTCTAATGCCGCTCTGAACGCAGGCATGGGGCAGCCGCTGTCGCGCTCGATGATGAGGGTCTTCAGGCCGGCAAAAGGTCGGACTTCTTTTTCTATATCATTGAGCGATCGGTCGTTGCCGAAATAAGATGGGGCGAAATGCTCCCAGAATCGGAGGGCGGTGGCTTTGTCCATGTGGAAGGTCTCGCGGATGAAGTCTTCGCTGTCCAATTTGCAACACAGATACATCATGCCTACGTCGAAAAGGGGATTTCCGTAGCAGAAATCGCCCAAGTCGATGAAATAGCGTTTGTTGCCAGCGAAGATGGCGTTGCCGAATTGCAGGTCGCCGTGGATGGCCGTGTCGGTGTCGGGCACGTCGGCGATGAACTTGGCGATTTTGTCTTTCTCTGCCGTCGTGAAAAATGGGTTCTCGGCCAGCAGACGGTAATATCGCTCCTTGACGCTCTCAAACTGCGTGGTGTCGACGTGGGTGGAATGTAGCTGTAGGCACATTTCTGCAAACTCCTCGGCATAGTGCTGCACCTTTTCGGGATGGTCGCCGACGGCACGGCAATACGATGTTTTTTTGGGAATGCGATGGAAGAGGATACCGTAACGCCCGTCGTCGGTCACCACATATTTTCCAGGTTCGGGCGTGGGGATGCCCATGGCGTAGACCTTTTGCGCGAGCAGCATTTCGTCCAAAGGCTGTTGGATTTTCCCTGGATGATAGAGTTTGAGCATCGTTGTGGGGTCGGTCTTGTGGTCGTAGCTCTCGCCGTTGAAGCCGCCGCCGGAGAGTACGAAGTCGTCCAAAGAGATTTTGATAGCGTCCATACCTGTCGATTTTTTCCAGTGCAAAGTTAGAAAAAAGTTCCAAATTGTGTGTTTTTCGCAAAATGTTGTAAATTTGCACTTCAATTCAATGCAACAATGAACAGTAAATCATTCTCTGATCGGTTGAGTTGGCGGATTATGGGCATCGTGGTGGTCGTTTCGCTACTGACCCAGATTGTGGCGGTCCTCGTCATTGCCGATGGCTCCACTCATCCTAAGGACTGGCTGCATGAGTCGTCTGAGTTGCTGGTTTATCTGAGTGTCATCGGATTAGCCAGTCTCATCGTGCTTTATTTCGTCAGTCGTGGTGTCATCCGACGTACGATTCGTTACGGTGAAGAGCTGAGGAAAACCACAGAGGCCAAGGAACGTATGGAGTCGGACCTGACCTTGGCACGCGACATCCAGCGGGGGATGCTGCGCACCGATTTCCCGCCGTTCTGCCATGCCTTCATCAACCCGGCCAAGGCCGTCGGGGGCGACTTCTACGACTTCGAGCAGCAAGGCGACTATTTCTATTTCGCCATTGGCGATGTGTCGGGCAAAGGCGTGGCGGCCTCGTTGATGATGGCCATCACGAGGGTTTTGCTGCGCTTTGTGGTGAACGAAGGGCAGCCTTTGGATGTTTCGATGGGCCGCATCAACGACACGTTCAGCAACTCCAACAAGGCGGGCATGTTCGTGACGATGTTTGTGGCGCGCCTCGATCTCAAGACCGGCCACATGGAATATTGCAACGCCGGTCATTTGCCCCTCCTCGTCATGCCGCCCGATGCAGCCCCTTATCTCCTGAAAAGCAAGCCCAACCTCGTCCTCGGCATGTACGAGAATTTCACATACGAGGCCGAACAGGTTGATTTCAAGCCTGGTACGTGCATCGTTGCCTATACCGATGGCGTTACCGAAGCCGAAAGGAAAGATCTGACCCAATATGGAAACGAGAGGCTGCTGGGCTGGGCAAAGGGTGTTGTAGAGACGCGCCATGGCACGTCTCTACAGGAACAATCCGTTGTCGAAAGCCTCTACCATTCCGTCCGCGATTTTGCCGACGGCAACCCGCAGAACGACGATATTACCATTATGAGCATTTCGGTTTGAGGGGAGAAGTCTTGAAAAGTTACTCTATCCGCACCAAAAATGGACTGTAAAAAAGGAAAAATTGCTACTTTTGCGTCGTCTTTATCGTTGTTTCCAATGAGAAAACTACTCCTTATTATATTATTATCCGTTTTCATCGTTCCCGCAAAGGCCGCCTATCTCCTTGTCCCGATGGACAACACCCAGACCAACCACCTGAAAGCCTATGGCGTGGCCTATTGGGTGCTTCAACGCGAGGTGGAAATCAGCTGGTTGCTCAACTATAGGGGAGGAAGCTACCTGATTCCTTACCACGAGATGTTTGAGCGCGAATGTAAGATGCGCAACGTGTCGTACAACGTCATCGCCGACGCGCAAGCCGACGCCATCTTGGCCGAAATCGCCGACCCGGGCGTGAACATGGACGAGATGAAACTGCAAAAAGTGCCCCGCGTGGCGGTGTATGCGCCCAAAAACAACCTGCCTTGGGACGATGCCGTCACCCTCGTCTTGACTTACGCCGAGATTCCTTACGACGTGGTTTACGACGACGAAGTGCTGCAAGGCGTTTTGCCCACCTACGACTGGCTCCACCTGCACCACGAGGACTTCACCGGACAATACGGTAAGTTTTGGGCACGCTACCGCAACTACCCTTGGTATCAGGAGGATGTACGCACACAGGAAGCCACGGCGCAACGTTGGGGCTTCACGAAGGTGTCGCAGCTGAAACTGGCCGTGGCCAAGAAAATCCGCGAGTTTGTGGCGGGTGGCGGCTACATGTTCGCCATGTGCTCGGCTCCCGATAGTTTCGATGTGGCACTTTCTGCCGAAGGCCTCGACATTTGCGACTACATGTTTGACGGCGACCCCATCCGCAGCGGCGACCCACAACGGTTGAACTACGACAACTGCTTTGCATTCAGCGACTTCAAGGTTTCGACTAACCCGCAGGAATACGAGATTTCGGACATTGACGTCACGCAAGGCCGGATGCAAAAGGTGAGGGAAGAGAACGACTATTTCCTGCTTTTCGATTTCTCGGCCAAGTGGGATCCCGTGCCGACCATGCTCACGCAATGCCACGAACGCTTGGTGAAAGGTTTCATGGGGCAGACCACGGCCTTCCGCAAGTCGACGGTCAAGCCGTCGGTGGTGGTTTTGGGCGACAATGCGGCTCTCGACGAAGACCGTTATATCCACGGCAATTTTGGTAACGGATTCTGGACTTTCCTTGGCGGCCACGACCCCGAGGACTACCAGCACATCGTCGGTGATCCGCCCACCGAGCTCGACATGCACCCCAATTCAGCGGGCTATCGGCTCATTTTGAACAATATTTTGTTTCCTGCGGCAAAGAAAAAAGAACAGAAAACATGAAAATGTTTATCTTTGCACCCTTGAAAGAACAAGAATAACAACATAATAAACGTAAAAAAATGAAAAAGTCTTTACCTTTGATGATGTCGCTGGCGCTTTTCGCGAGTCAGCTCATCGCCTCGCCGGTCAGCGTGGAGCAAGCCCGCAACATCGGCCTGAAGTATGTGCAGAGCCATTCTGCCAAGCAAGTCGCCAACCTCGATTTGGCCTACACCGAAATGACCGAAAGCGGCACCAATGCCGTCTACGTCTTCAATTTCGACCTCGGCTATGTCATCGTCTCAGCCGACGACGTGGCCTATCCCATCCTTTCCTATGGCGAAGGGGAGAATTTCGACGTCAACAACGTTCCCGACGGATTGGCTTATTATTTAGGCCATTATGCCCGCCAAATCAACTATGCCGTGACCAACGGATTGGAACCAGAGGCTGAAGTGACAGCCCAATGGAATCACGTGATGCGCGATGGTTTCGAGAACGACAATCATTCCACCCGTGGCGACATCGCCCCGCTGATCACGACCAACTGGAACCAGGACAGCCCTTACAATTACTATTGCCCGACCGCTCCAGGCGGCCCTGGCGGAAAGGCCTATGCAGGCTGCGTGGCCACTGCCATGTCGATGGTGATGAAGAAGTGGAACTGGCCCGACCATGGCGAAGGTTCCCACAGCTACACGCCTAGCGGCTATCCCACCCAAAGCGTCGATTTCGGCGCCACCACCTACGATTGGAACAACATGCCCAACTCGGTCAACAACTCCAACTACCAAGCCGTGGCTACGTTGATGTACCACTGCGGCGTGGCTGTCGACATGCAGTATAGCCCATCGGGTTCGGGTGCCTATTCGCAAGACGTGCCGCCTGCGATTGCCAACTATTTCCGCTACACTGACAAGGCCCAGCGTCTCGACCGCGATGTCTATACCAAGACCGAATGGGAAAACATGCTGATCCGTAACTTGGAATACGGTTTCCCGCTGTACTATTCGGGCAGCGATGCCAATGGCGGTCATGCCTTCGTTTGCTGCGGCTACCGTGAGAGCGACCGCAAGTTCTACTTTAACTGGGGCTGGAGCGGTTCGTTGAACAACTACTACGCCATCGACGCCCTCAACACGGGATGGAACGGAAGTTTCAACGACAACCAAGCCGCTATCTACGACTTTATCCCCAAGTACATCTACGATGCCTTGATTCCTGCAGTCGAGGATTTGAGCGTTGAAGCCGTGAATGCCAACTCGAAGACCGGCATTATCTCATGGACCAACCCGACCGTCAATTTGGGTGGCGAAACCATCGAGAACATCGAACAGGTGGTGGTGATGCGCAACGAGGAGCAAATCTACACCGAAAACAACGTCCAGGCCGGTGAAGTGATGCGTATCGAGGATGTCGTGGCCGATTTTGACTGCTACAACTATCGTGTCTATTTCGTCACCAATGGCGTGAAAGGCCGTTTCGCTGACTTGAAATACCAATATGGCCCTACTTGCACATGGAAAGTCGTCGGCCAAACCTCCAACTTCCAAGGCTGGAACGGCGGCAAGCTCCAAGTGAAGAACAGCTTCGGCACGGTGATGCAAGAAATCACGATGACCAACTCGACCCCTATCAGCCTGCAAGTGCGTATGCCTGAAGGCAACATCAGCTTCGGCTGGGTGGCACCTTCAACGCAGGTGAGCAGCCTGACCATCAACATCAAGAACTCGGAGAACGCCTCGGTTTACACCTACAGTGGCAACTCCAACCAAATCCCGGCTACGCTCTATACGGGTGAGAACGATTGCGCCGGTTGCCTGCCGCCTACAGGCCTCTCCGCCGAATACATGTGGACTGGCGATGGCTTCGGCACCATGCTGACTTGGGACTATGAGGGTGAGCCTCAGTCGTTCAAGGTGTATCGCAGCGAGGATGGCAATGCCTACGAGGAAATCGCCACCGTCGACAAGACCTTGCACGAGTATTTCGACATCGTGGATGCCGGCAATTACACCTACCAGGTGACGGCTTTCCGCAGCTATTGCGAGTCGACTCCAGGTTGGACCGCCGATGGCGAAGACTTCGTTGGCGTCGAGGTCACCTCGGTGAACGAGAACGGCGAAGGCAGCCTTAGCCTCTATCCCAACCCCGCCAACACGCTGATGAGCGTTGAGGCCGAAGGCCTTGAGCAAATCATTATCTGCAATGTGATGGGCCAGGTGGTCTATCAGCAACGTTGCAGCGAAGACGGCGCGGTCGTCAGCACCTCAGAACTGGCTTCGGGTGTTTACACGATCAGCGTCAAGACAACCCAAGGTACAGCTACCAAGCGTTTTGTTGTAATGCATTGATAATCAAAATAGAGTGGGAGGGGAGCTTGTCTTTCTTCCCACTTTTTGTATCTATATTGCACGATGTTTGGGAAAAATGTCTATATTTGCACCCTTAAAACGAATCTAATCTAATCTAAATTTCAACACGATGAAAAAGTATTTAATGAGTCTACTCGCCTTGGTTCTTGGCGTCGGGATGGTTCAGGCCAATCCGGTCAGCGTGAGCCAAGCCAAGTATGTGGGACAACAGTTTGTCCAAGCCAACTTCGAGCAGTCGCGCCAAAGTGGTGACCTTACCTTGGTTTACACTGGCACATCCACCCGTGGCGATGCTTGCTTCTATGTTTTCAATGTCGGCAACGATGGCTTTGTCATGATTTCTGCCGACGACGTTTATCGCCCCATCGTAGGCTATTCCGATGAAGGCACTTTCGATGCCCAGAACATCAATCCCGAGTTAGCCTACATGCTCGACAAGCTGATTGCGAGCCGTTCCGGAAAACTCACGGGCAAAGCTGCTCCTACCGTGGCCGCCGAATGGAACTTGGTGATGAACAATGGCACGCTGCTGTCGCGCAACGGTGGCCGCGCCGTGCCGTATCTCGTCCAGACCAAGTGGAACCAAGACTATCCTTACAACTACTATTGCCCCAGTGGCACTGGCGGTCCTGGCGGTCGTGTCTATGCCGGCTGCGTGGCTTGCGCCATGAGCCAGGTGATGAAATACTGGAACCACCCGCTGAAAGGCACGGGTAGCCATACCAATCCCAACGGTGGCAGCGCCAACTTCGGCAACACCGACTACGATTGGGAAAACATGCCTAACTCCATCAACTCCAACTCTCCCCAAGAGCAGATTGATGCCGTTGCCACGCTGATGTACCACTGCGCTGTTGCTGTCGATATGCAATGGTCGGTCAATGGTAGTGGTGCCTTTTCGTTCGATGTTCCCCAAAGGATTGCACAGTATTTCAGCTACACCAACCAAGCCGTTCTGAGAAACAGGGACAGCTACACCTATGCCAACTGGATGGCCATGCTGAAGGAGTCGTTTGACATGGGCTGGCCGCTCTATTATTCGGGTCAAAGCCCCGAAGGTGGTCACGCCTTCGTTTGCGACGGCTACAACGATGCCGACCTCTTCCACTACAACTTCGGTTGGGGTGGCAGCGGCGACGGCTGGTTTGATTTCGACCTCATTGACTACAACACCTCCGACGGTGCCATCTTCAATTATGTTCCTGCCGATGTCTACAACAGCACCGCCCAGGCTCCTACCAACTTCAGCGTCACGCCTGCTGACAACAACGTGCTTTCGGCAACGCTCACTTGGACCAATCCTACCAAGACCTTGAACAACTCCAACTTGGCTTCCATCGACCAGATCATTGTTACCCGCAACGGCGAAGTTGTCTACACCGAGGACAATGTGACTCCTGGCGCCACGATGACCATCACCGACAACAGCGTGCCGCGTTTCGATGCTTTCAAGTATGAGGTATATGCCGTTTGCAGTGGCAACCACGGCAAGATCGCCACTCAGAATGCTGTCAGCTTCGGCCCCACTTGCGGCTGGACCATCACCATCAGCCAAGCCTCGTTCACTGGATTCCGTGGTGGCGCCATCCATCTCTACAACGGTGCCGGCACTGAGTTCGCCCAAGTGACCACCACCACTTCGAGCGTGCAGAACTTTTCTGTCGACATGCCTTTGGGTTATATCTCCATGGGCTGGTCGGGTCCCACCCAAGGCACGGCTTTCAACATGGCTTTCACGGTGAAGGATTCCCAAAACAACACGGTTTACACCTACACTGGCTCGTCAGCCGACTTGGCCGAAGGCATCTTCTATGAAGGCAACAACAGCTGCGGCAACAGCATCGGCGATGGTGTGCCGACCAATTTGGTTGCCGTTGTCGACGATGAAAACAACACCAACATCAATGTGTCGTGGGATCCCATCCGTCCTGATGGCTATGGCTACACTGTCTATCGCGACGGTCTGCTCTATCGCCTCATTCCCGAGGGCAACTCCTTCGTCGACGAAAATGCTCCCGTCGGTGGTCACTGCTACTATGTCGGCTATCTTTATGATGGTGGCGAGAACGGCCAGTATTCCAACGAGTCGTGCGCTACAGCGGGTGCCTGCTATGCGCCTACCAACATTGACTTCGAGTATACGGGCAATAACTATAAGATCAAGCTGAAATGGGATAAACCGGAGCCGGCAGACGGCCTTTCGGGCTATTACCTTTACAGAAAGTTCGGCGAAGACGGAACCTATGAGAGAATCAAGTTGATTGGCTCATCGGCCACTTCCTACACCGACAACACTGCTAACCAAGAGGGTCACTACTACTACAAGCTCTACGCCTACTATGGCGGACTGGACTGCACCTCAGCTCCTGCCTATTGGATCTACGACCACAACCAGTTCTATCTGCACGCCTACTATTCGACTGATGCCGTCAGCGAGCTGGAAACCAGCAACGTGAACCTCTTCCCGAACCCCACCACAAGCAGCTTCACCGTTGAAGCCGAAGGCCTCACCAACGTGACGGTCTATAACTTGGTGGGTCAGAAGGTCTACGAAATGAACTGCCAAGCCGAGTCGGTCGACATCAACTTGGGCGATGTCGAGACGGGCATCTACATGGTGCGCATCAACACCGTCAACGGCGAAACGACCAAGCGCGTCACTGTGATCAAGTAAGCTACGGCTTGCCGTGACATGAAAAACGGTTGCTTCGAAAGAGGCAACCGTTTTTTTGTCTATTTGTTGCAGATTTTCAGATTCGCTCCCAGATCTCGAACCGATAGGAATAGTCCACTTGCGGGTCGTCGTCAATGACCTCAAGGTCCACCAAATCCCATTCGTCGAAGTTGACGTATGGAAAATAGGTGTCGGCCTCAAAACATTTTCCAATTCGGGTGAGATAGAGGCGGTCGGCCAGTGGCAAGAACTGTTCATAGACCATGCCCCCCCCCATGACGAAGACCTCTTCCTCGTCTTTCACCATGTCGAGGGCGGTGTTGATGGAGCCGGCTAATTCGAAACCTTCTGGGGCTGTTTCCAGTCGCGACGAGAGTATGATGTTGCGGCGGTTGGGCAAGGCTTTATGGTTGGGCAGCGAGAGGTAGGTCTTGTAGCCCATGATGACGGTGTGGCCCGTCGTGATTTTCTTGAATTGCTTCAAGTCGCGAGAGTTGTGCCAGATGAGGTCGCCGTTGCACCCGATGGCGCGGTTTTCGGCCATGGCTACGATGATGGATAGGGTCATGTCAGTTTTCAGTTGTTAGTTGTTCAGTTTTCAGTTGTAGGGCTGTCACAGTGTGGCAGCCGTACATGTTTTCCAGTTGTTCAGTTGTTCAGTTGTCATTTAACTGTCAATTGCCAATTATCAATTATATAGATACTTCGCCCTTAATCGCAGGCCAAGGATCGTAGTTCTCCAAGGTGAAATCCTCGTATTTGAAGCCAAAGATGTCCTTCACCTCTGGGTTGAGTTTCATCGTGGGCAGCGGTCGCGGCGTGCGCGAAAGCTGTGTCTTCACCTGCTCGATGAGGTTGTTGTAGATGTGTACGTCGCCGAAGGTGTGGACGAACTCTCCGGGCTGGAGGTCGCACACCTGCGCCATCATCATGGTGAGGAGGGCGTAGGAAGCGATGTTGAACGGCACGCCCAAAAACACGTCGGCGCTACGTTGGTAGAGCTGGCACGACAGTTTGCCGTTGGCCACATAGAACTGGAAGAAGGCGTGGCAAGGGGGGAGTGCCGCCTTGCCTGCGGCCACGTTGGCGGCAAAGTCCTTCTCGTGTTCATCGGGCAAGACCGATGGGTTCCAAGCAGTTACGATGTGGCGGCGGCTGTTGGGGTTCTCCTTGATGCTCTTCACCACTTGGGCAATCTGGTCGATGCCCTCGTTGTTCCAGTTGCGCCATTGTGCGCCATAGACGGGTCCCAAGTCGCCGTTTTGGTCGGCCCATTCGTCCCAAATCGTGACTTTATGGTCGTGCAGGTACTGGATGTTGGTATCGCCGTTCAGGAGCCACAGCAGCTCATAAATAATGCTTTTGAGGTGCACTTTCTTCGTCGTCACCAAAGGGAAACCTTCGGCGAGGTCGAAGCGTATCTGGTAGCCGAACACGCTGATGGTGCCCGTGCCCGTGCGGTCGCCCTTCTGCACGCCGTGGTCGAGGATATGCTGGAGTAGGTCTAGGTATTGCTTCATCGAAGTAAGGTTTTATGATGCAAAAATAAGGGAATTTTCGGAAACTTTGCGGGATTTGAAAATAATGTGTAATTTTGCGGAAAAATCAGGCGATGAATAATCAACTTGTTCAAACGATACAAGCATATTTTGCTACTCAACCCGTTTTGAGGGCATGGTTGTTTGGCTCGTATGCAAGAGGCGAACAAACTCCTGATAGCGATGTCGACATTTTGGTTGTTTTTGACCAAAAGAACGGAAAGAGGGTGAGTTTGCTTAAGCATATTGGAATTGCCTTGGGCTTGGAAGATTTGATTGGAAAGAAAGTTGATTTGATAACGGAAGGTACACTGCTTCCTTTTGCACAAGAAACGGCAGAAAAAGACAAGGTTTTGATTTATGAGAGAGCCAGTTAGATAAAGAAACAACAAAATAGAAGAATATATCGAAGAATTAAACTTTTTGGATGATTTATTAGAAAAACAAGTTAATTAACATATTATAAACCAAAGCATTAGCTATTATTCGCGTTCGAGAAAAAAGCCTGAGAAACTGATTTCAAGAAAGTCGGAATAAAAAAGCGGTTCAAGGTGTGAACCTTGAGAACAACCTGCAATATCTTCAAGCTAGTGTTTACATCTTTTAGGTGTGAACAATTTCTGAGGATATTGGCGGGTTTCATCTCAGGCTTCCCGTGAACGCGAATGGAAAGGTTCACACCTTTCTTATATCCCGACAATGTGATTGATAGTCGATGCAAAAACTATCAATCAAATGAAAAGGTGCATTTTTGTTATTCTATTGTCGTTACAATGTCTTATAGTGCAAGCCGTAAACGTTGTTTTTAGGTTTGATGACTTCCGTTTGTGTCCAGATACTCTTCAAGAACAATTATTGGAGACTTTCGTTCGGCATAAAATTCCAATTAGTTTAGCAGTTATCCCATGTTCTGAGGATAAATTGTTTTTTACAGAAGGCTCTTATTTTGCTCAATTAAAAGGTGCAACTGAAACTGGGTTAATAGAGATTGCCCAACATGGATTAAACCATCGCTTTATAGGGTTTGGAGGAGAGTTTGCAGGAATATCATTCCAAAGACAGATGGATATGCTCTCGAAAGGGAAACATCTTTTGGATTCATTGTTTATGCCTATTATTGCTTTTGTGCCACCTTGGAATAGCTATGATGATAACACATTAAGGGCTCTTGAACTTTTGGGCTTTGAATGTATGTCTTCTTGCATGACTATAGGACAACCTTTAAGTAGCGCTAAACTACAGTATTATCCGGAAACAATTGACCACCCTAATAAATTAATCAACGCTATCAAAGATAACAAGAATCGAAATGGAATTATCATACTGATGTTCCATGATTATGATTTTGATGATAGTTTTTCAATGAGTGATATGGATGCCTTGTTGAACAAATTAAACGATATGGATGGAGTTGAGTGCTTAACATTTAAGATGTTATGTGAAAAACGAGTTAAGTCTGACAGATTTAGGTTTAAAGCGAATATAGAAATCAATTTGTTGTCTAAGTTTTTAAAATCTGGTCAAATGCTTCAAACAAAACTATTTGCAGTGTCGGTTAGAATCATCAACTTGTTGATTTACATCTTTATAGTGTTAGTGTTTTTTTTGTTTGGCTGGTTCGTATGCAAATTTCGAAATACATACTTCCTTCTTCTTATTGTATGTGTTATGGGACTGGTTGGAATTGTTGTTTGGTGGCATTTGTTGACGCCCTTAAAGGCGGTATTGTTTACTTTCTTGATTTCTTTTGGGGCTCTTTTGGGGGCATTATTGATGAACTATAAAAAGAAAACGAAATAATAAACATTAGAATACATGATAAATCAGCAGTTACATCGACACCCATCCCCCAACATCCCAATCGGAACGGAGTGCCCGACAACATACTTGATGTTGTCTTTCACTAAATAGGCATCGCAGGCTTCCTTGTTTTCAAATTGCACTCAAAAAAGTGCAAAAACACAAAAAGTTGCACTCCACAAAGTGCAACTTTTATATAAAACTGCACTTTGCAAAGTGCAATCGTGAGTCATATTGCCTTTGCCTACCCTGTTTGCCGTTTCTCTGCTTGTTCTTAAACCTGGGCAAAGCCTAGCTTCAGCCTTCGCATGGAGACGCACATCAGCGGCAGGCTGACAAACAATGTCAGTACCTCGGCAATAGGCATACTGAGCCAGATGCCCAACTGCCCGATGATGGGGGTGAGGACGAACAAGGGAATCAGCACGAAGACGATGCTGCGGCACACGGCGATGACGACGCTCTCCAATGGTCGCTCGATGGCGGTGTGGAAGCTGCTGGCCACGATGTTGACGAAAGAGACAAGGTAATGCAGGGTGACATAGGTTGTCGCCACCATCGCCAGCTCATGCAACTCGGGATCGCCGTCGGAGAAGGCACCCACAATGCCCTGCTTGAACACCAGTACGACCAAATAAACACCTACGCCGATGCAACCGCCAAAGAGCATGGAATTGACCAACAGTGATTTGATGCGCTGATAGTCACGTGCGCCCACGTTGTACGACATCAAAGGATAAAGTGCCTGCGACAGCCCGAAAATCGACATGTTGACGATGAAGTTGAAATAGCATACGATGGTGAGCGCGGCCACGCCCTTCGGCCCGATGTCGCGCATCAACACAAGGTTGAAGATGTAGGTGGTGATGGCCGCCGACACCGAAGTGAGCATCTCCGAAGATCCGTTGAAGAAAATCTTCCCTATCTCGCGCTTGCCGCCCATCAGCTTGCCGAAGCGCACGTTGTGGAGCAGCACCAAGGCCGCAGTGGTGTTGGCGATGCAGGTGGCGATGGCGGCGCCTGCCACGCCCCAACCGAAACGTAGCACGAAGAAATAGTCCAACACGACATTGACCACGCAGCAAATCACGCCGCTGGTGAACACCCAGTTGGGCTTGCCGCGCAGTCGGGTGAAGGCTTCGGTGAAGTTGGGGATGCAATAGAAAATGAAGCCGCATCCGATGATGCCAAGGTATTGTCGCACAAAAGGATAAACCTCGTCGTTGCAGCCTAAAAGATAGCACAGGCGTTTGAGGTTGAGTGCGACCAAGAGCGACAAAGTCAAAATGGTGGCGAGCAGAACGGCAAAAGTGAGTGTGGTGTAGCCGCGCACGCGCTCCTCGTCGCCACGTCCTTGGGCGATGCCGGCAATGACGATGCCGCCTGAAATAATCATGATGGCCACGCTGAGCATCACGCTGATGAGCGGCATGCTCAAGTTGACGGCGGCCAAGCCCAAAGCCCCCACACCACGACTGACAAACAGCCCGTCGATGATGGTCTGCAATCCCACGATGAGCATCCCGACGATGCTCGGCAGGGCATATTGCAGCAGCTGTTTCCGTGTAGAATCGGTCAGGTTCATTTTTCTTGAATCGTTTTTGGGACCGCAAAAGTACGGAAAATTGATGAAAAGGTTGAAGCATGTCAGTATTTTGCTTACCTTTGCCTTTTCAAAAATAGCAAAATAATAAAATTTAAACCAATGAATAACAAATTATTAGACAATAAGCTCCCTTATTTGGTGGCCGACATGGGCTTGGCCGCATGGGGACGAAAGGAAATTGAAGTATCGGAACACGAGATGCCCGGCCTGATGTCGCTGCGCAAGAAATATGGCAACACGAAGCCGCTGAAAGGTGCGAAAATCATGGGCTCGCTGCACATGACCATCCAAACGGCTTGCCTCATTGAGACCTTGGTCGAACTGGGAGCAACGGTGCGTTGGTGCTCGTGCAACATCTACTCCACGCAAGACCACGCCGCTGCGGCCATCGCTGAGACGGGCACTGCCGTCTTCGCTTGGAAAGGCGAGACGCTTGAGGACTATTGGTGGTGCACCAAACGCGCCATCACCTTCCCCGATGGCACGGGTCCAGACCTCATCGTTGACGATGGCGGCGATGCCACGCTGCTGATTCATAAGGGCTACGCCTGCGAAAACGACCCCAAACTGCTTGAAGCGCCCACCGAAAGCGAAGAGGAAAGAGCATTGATGAGCGTCATCAAGGCCACCTATAAAGAGAATCCTACCTTCTGGCACACGGTGGTGGCCAACTGGAAAGGCGTTTCGGAAGAGACTACCACGGGTGTGCACCGTCTGTATCAGATGCACGAGCGCGGCGAACTGCTTGTGCCTGCCATCAACGTGAACGACTCGGTGACCAAGTCGAAGTTCGACAACCTCTATGGCTGTCGTGAGTCGTTGGCCGATGGCATCAAACGCGCCACCGACGTGATGATTGCCGGCAAGGTCGTGGTCGTTTGCGGCTATGGCGAAGTGGGCAAGGGCTGCTCGCACTCAATGAAGAGCTATGGCGCCCGCGTCCTCGTCACCGAAATCGACCCCATCTGCGCCTTGCAAGCCGCCATGGAAGGCTTCGAAGTGACCACGATGGAGGAGGCCGTCAAGGAAGGCAACATCTTCGTGACCACCACGGGCAACTGCGACGTGATTACGCTTGAACACATCCTGCAAATGAAGGACCAAGCCATCGTGTGCAACATTGGCCACTTCGACAATGAAATCCAAGTGGACCGTCTCGAAAAGACCGAGCACCTGAAGGAGAAAATCAACATCAAGCCGCAGGTCGACAAGTATGTTTTTGACGATGGTCACTGCATCTTCCTGCTGGCTTCGGGCCGCTTGGTCAACCTCGGTTGCGCCACGGGTCACGCCAGTTTCGTGATGAGCAACTCGTTCACCAACCAGACCTTGGCCCAGATGGACCTCTGGGAGAAGCGTGGACAATATAAAATAGGTGTCTACTGCCTGCCCAAGTATCTGGACGAGGAAGTGGCCCGCCTGCACCTCGAAAAGATTGGAGTGAAGCTGACCAAGCTCACCCAGAAGCAGGCCGACTACATCGGCGTTCCCGTCGACGGGCCTTACAAGTCGGACATCTACCGTTATTGATGGCACCTTGACATGAAAATTGCTGTCAACACACGCTTGTTGCTGAAAGACAAGCTGGAAGGCATCGGGTGGGTGGCCTATGAGACCTTGCGCCGCATGGTGAAAAGCCATCCCGAAGTGGAATTCTATTTCCTCTTCGACCGCGAGCCTGACCCGATGTTCGTTTTCGGCGACAACGTGAAACCCATAGTGCTCTTTCCTCAGGCACGACATCCTTTCCTTTTCATCTGGTTCTTCGAGTTTTCGGTGAAAAAGGCGCTGAAGCAGATCCAGCCCGACTTGTTTTTCTCGCCTGATGGCTATCTGAGCCTTCGGAGTGACGTGCCTCAAGTAGCTCAGTTCCACGATCTTAACTTTGAGCATTTCCCGAAGGACATGCCTTGGATTCATCTTTGGCACTACAAGAAATACTTCCCGAAATTCGCCCACAAGGCCAAGCGCATCGTGACGGTCTCGGAGTTCTCGAAACAGGACATCGTTGAGTGTTACGGCATTAATCCCGACAAGATTGACGTGGCGTATAACGGTGTGAATGAGAAGTTTGCGCCGATTTCAGAAGAGGAAAAGGAAGCCATTAGGACGAAATACACAGATGGAAATCCATATTTCATGTTCGTTGGTTCGTTGCATCCGCGCAAGAACTTGGCAAGGCTATTTACGGCCTTCGACTTGTTCAAGAGCCAAACGCCGTCCAACGTCAAGTTGTTGATTGTAGGGGAGAAGCGTTGGTGGTCGGAGCCGATTGAGAAAGCTTACAGTGCAATGAGGTTCAAGGACGACGTGGTCTTTGCCGGTCGTTTGAGTGCCGAGGAATTGCACAAGGTGACGGCTGCTGCTTTGGCATCTGTGTATGTGTCTTATTTCGAGGGCTTTGGCATTCCGATTTTGGAGGCATTCCGTTGCGAAACGCCAGTCATCACCTCCAATGTGACTTCCATGCCTGAAGTGGCCGACGATGCAGCCTTGCTTGTCGACCCGTTCAGCGAAGCCTCCATCGCCGAAGGCATGACGGAGATGCTCGACGAGAACGTTCGCGAGATCCTAATTGAAAAAGGCCATGAACGAGTCCAAGACTTCTCGTGGGACCAGGCGGCGGAGGAGATTTGGAATAGTTTAATGAATGCGATAAAACAATAAAAACATAAATATATGGCTAAAATAGTAATGTATCCGGCGGATAACGCAAAAGAAGCCTTGGATTGGAAAGCCGTTCAAGGCCAACATATTACAGCAGTTGAAAGAAAAGTTTTGGTGCTCGGTTCGGGTGGCCGCGAACATGCCTTGGCTTGGAGACTCGCCCAAAGCGAAGGCGCTCATGTTTTCATTGCGCCAGGCAATGCCGGCACAGCGCAAGTTGGTACGAATGTCAATCTGAAACTTTCTGATTTTGAAGCCATAAAACACCTCTGCTTAAAGGAACAGATTAATATGGTTGTGGTCGGCCCCGAACAGCCTTTGGTGGATGGCATCGTTGATTTCTTCAAGAACGACGAAGCCTTGAAGGAGGTGAAAATCATTGGTCCCGACAAGCGTGGTGCTCAACTCGAAGGCTCGAAGGCCTACGCCAAGGACTTCATGGAGAAATACGGCATCCCTACAGCCAAGTGTTTCAAAGTGAATAAGGACAATATCGAAGCAGGCTACGGTTTTTTGGAGCAAGTCAAGGCACCGTATGTGTTGAAGGCCGATGGTCTTGCTGCTGGTAAGGGAGTATTGATACTCAACGATTTGCAAGAGGCGAAGGACGAACTTTCAAAGATGCTTGATGGTAAGTTTGGAGCGGCTTCAGCTACCGTGGTCATCGAGGAGTTTCTTAAAGGCATCGAAGTGTCGGTGTTTGTGCTGACCGATGGAGAGCATTACGTTTTGTTGCCCGAAGCCAAGGACTACAAACGCATTGGCGACGGCGACACGGGCCTCAATACCGGTGGCATGGGCGCGGTTTCGCCTGTGCCATTCTGCACACCCGACTTCCTGAGCAAGGTGGAAGATCGCATCGTAAAGCCCACCTTGAAAGGCCTGAAATCAGAAAAGATTGATTATAAAGGCTTCATTTTCTTGGGCTTGATGAACGATGGCGGCAATCCTTATGTCATTGAGTACAACGTCCGCATGGGCGACCCTGAGACAGAAGCTGTGATGACCCGTATTGAAGGTGATTTTTCCGAATTGTTGGACGCTTGCGCAGATGGCCGCCTCGACGAGGTCCATTTCGCCAAGAGCGAAAAAACCGCCGTCACGGTCATGGTGGTGTCGGGTGGTTATCCCGAAGCTTATAAGAAAGGTATGAGAATGAGTGGTTTGGAAGGCTTGAAAGATGTCGTCGCTTTCCATGCCGGAACGACTTTCGACAGCGAAAAGCAAGTGGTCACTTCTGGCGGTCGCGTCATTGCGGTGACTGCTCATGGCGATTCGATAGAAGAAGCGAGAGATCTCGCTTATAGAGAGGTGGAGAAGATCCATTTCGAGGGAGCCAACTACCGCCACGACATTGGTCTTGACTTGATGAAACTGCAATGATTAAGTTTTTCAGACAAAGTTATATCATTCAGTATGTGATGATTGCGCTGTTAGCCATCATCCTTTGGGCACCTGCGTTCGTTTCGGGCAAGGCTGCCATGGGAATGGACGAACCCGTGACCCCCATCTTCAATTTGGTGAGCCGTTTGCTGGGGCCTTCCGTCATTTTGCGACACATTGTGGCTTTCGTATTGTTGGTAATAGAGACCTTGCTGTTCAATGCCATCATGGTAAAGAACCAGATTGTGGGCAAGGTGAGCAGCATGGGGGCATTTGTGTTCGTGTTGATGATGAGCATGACGCAAACCCAGACCAATTTCTATCCTTTTGGTTTGTCGCTCATCTTCTTGTTGCTGATGCTCAAGAACTTGTATGACGCTTATTTGCAGCCCGACGCTGAGATGTTCCTCCTCAGGTCGGGGGTGTTTCTCGCCTTGGCCACGATGTGCTATTTCCCGTCCATCGTATTGATTGTGTGGATGTTGGTGGTGCTTCCCATGAACAAGAAAGGCTCGGCGCGTTTCCTGATGATTCCGCTGTTCGGCTTCTGCTTCGTGTATTTCATGTATTTTGTCGGGGTGTTCCTGTTCGGCGACTTCCAATCGTTGTTGGATGGCTACAGTGGCTATTTCTCCTCGTTGCAACTCACCGTTGAGGGATTCAACTTGCGGACAATCATCCTATTGTCTGTTATTATCGTGAGTGTGGTGTTCCTGTTTCTGGGTAGCAACAATGCCAACTTCGAAAAAGCCGTGGCGGTTCGCACCAAGATTTCCATGGCTTTCATCATGGCATTCTTTGGCATCTTGCTGCTCTTCGTAGGCGATAACGTGCTGATGAACGGCTTGATTTTCATGGTGTTGTCCATCCTCGTTTCATACGCATTCTCCTATATGGGCAATACCGGCTGGGCCAATCTGATGCTTACGGTTTTCATCCTGCTGACATTAGCCAACCATTATTACTTTAAACTCCTGTAAACCATGGGATTGCTTGCTCATTACTCAAATCTGGTGGAAGCAGGTTGCGACGAAGCGGGACGTGGCTGCTTGGCGGGTCCCGTTGTGGCCGCTGCCGTCGTTTTGCGCAACGATGCCGACTATCCTGAACTCAATGATTCCAAGCAACTTACGGAGAGGAAACGGATGAAGCTGCGTGAGTTGGTGATGCAAGAGGCAATTTCTTACGGCATCGGTATAGTCACAGCGCAAGAGATTGACGAAATCAATATCCTAAACGCCTCATTCTTAGCGATGCACAGGGCCTTGGATCAACTAACACTTCAACCGGAATTGTTGCTGATTGACGGCAATCGTTTCAATCCTTACAAGGAGGTGAAACACGTTTGCATCGTGGGTGGCGATGCCAAATACCAGTCGATTGCGGCGGCATCCATCTTGGCCAAAACCACGCGCGACATGATGATGGCGCAATATGACGAGCAGTTTCCCGTTTACAATTGGAAAAAGAACAAGGGTTATCCCACACGCGAACACAAACAGGCCATCGCCGATTATGGTACGACACCCCTTCATCGCATGACTTTCAATATGGCTATTCAATTAAAGTTAGACTTGAAATAACAATGTACTAAAAATTGAAAATCAAATATATACATATTGTTTTAGTTTTGCTATTCCTCATAGCGTCAACGTTGCCGACGAAAGCTCAGATTGGAGCTGAAGAAAACGTTTGGGACGATGTTGATTTCACCGATACGGCTTTGGTCGCATCAGAAAGTTTCCAAAATCGGATGCTGGAACAGCTTTTCAACCTTACGGAAAGTGGCGACATGCACCGATTCGACAGCCTTTCAATGGCCACCATAGGTAACCTCCTTGAAAAGGCCAAGGTTAACATGCGTGTTTATGAATACATTTTGGTGTTCATGCTCAACGGGTATTCAAATTTGGGTAGAGAGCAAGTCGTTGATTATCTATTGAGTTATCCGATGTTATTTGAAGGAGAGATCCAAGTGGAAGAGGGTATGCGTTTGGATTCCATAACCGAGCCATATCAAAAGGTCCGTGTGGGAGCCAAAGCACCTGATTTTTCTGGAATCACCATCGATGGGAAGCCCTATCGGTTGTATGACTCGAAAGCGGAGAAGGTCATCGTCGTTTTTTGGTCGACTGACTGCGAATATTGCCACGATTTCTTGGTTGCCATTCGGAAGAACTTGGATTTGAAGTCTGATTTTGAGTTGGTTACGTTTGCATTGGCGGAAGATGAGAGTGATGCGATTCGTTCGGTAAAAAAAATGCGACTTGACGGATACCATTTCTATGACGACTTGCGTTGGGAAAGCAAGCCTTTCTTGGATTACCATATCACTTCAACGCCTACGGTTTTCGTTTTGGACAAAGACCGAATGATTGTGTGTAAGCCTTACGATTGGTATGAGTTAAAGGAATGGTTGAAATAATCTTATTTAAAATATAGAAATTTAGTTTGTTATGAATATTAGGAAATTTTTCTCTGTTGCAGTTTTTGGCTTGACTTTTGCCATGGGTCAGGCTTATGCACAAACCGCTGCCGACCATTGGGTCGATTCGGTCTATAACAGCCTTACTACTGAGCAGCGTGTCGCGCAGTTGATTTGCATGCGTGCCAACCAGCCCAACAAGCCTTTTTATGAGGATGTGGCGAAATACATCAAGAAGTACAACATTGGTGGCGTGTGTTTCTTCCGCGCTGACGCTGAGGCGATTATCAAGCAGGCCAACGATTGGCAGTCTATTGCCAAAACGCCGTTGATGGTCTCCATTGATGCCGAATGGGGACTGGGAATGCGTGTCAACAAGGCCTTGTCGTATCCCTATCAGATGACCTTGGGGGCCATCAGCGACGACCAACTGATTTACGAGATGGGGCAACAGGTGGCGGAACAGTGCAAACGCATGGGCATCCATGTCAACTTTGCGCCCGTCGTCGATGTCAATTCCAATCCAGCCAACCCGATCATAGGTATGCGTAGCTTCGGCGAAGACCCGCAGAAAGTGGGAGAGAAGGGTGCTGCCTATGCCCTTGGAATGCAAAGCAAAGGCTTGATAACCACGATGAAGCACTTTCCTGGTCACGGCAATACTGCAACCGACTCGCACATGACGTTGCCCACCGTGACCCGCACGATGGACGAGGTGCGCGACATTGAGCTTGCGCCTTTCCGCTATATGATTGAACAAGGTGTGAACGGCGCCATGGTTGGACATTTGTATTTCCCTGCCATTGAGAAGGTTAAGAACACTTCGTCGTCGCTTTCACACGGTGTGGTCACCGAATTGCTCAAAGAACAAATGGGCTTTGAAGGGCTGATTTTCACCGACGGCCTGGATATGAAGGGCGTTTCCGAGAAGGTGCGCCACGACAGTGTGCCTTATGTCTCTTTCATGGCGGGCAACGATGTGCTGATCCTGCCCACCAACGTGCCCTTCGCCATCAGGACGATCAAGGATGCGGCTGAGAGCAATCCCGTGGCGGCGGCCCGATTGGAGGAGAGCTGCAAGAAGATATTGCGCTACAAATATCTCGTTGGGCTGAACCATTACGAAGACAAGCCAGCCACCAACCTTACCGACTTGAAAAAGAAGGAATACACCGATTTGCGCCAAACGCTCTATGACGAGGCCATCACGATGCTTCGCAATGAAAACCAAGTGATTCCGTTGGTCAACAACAAGAAAATCGCAGTGGTGACCATAGGCAACACGAAAAACGACGTGAACAACGGCTTGTGGGCACGCGGCTACATGACCACCTCGTTTGTGGTGACCAAAGACGCCATCGCCACGAAATCGGCGGAATGGCTGAAAAAGCTGGAGACTTTCGACTTGGTGGTGGTCAGCATCGAGAAGACCACGATGTTTGCCGACAAAAACTACGGCATCAACGATGAGACCGTTAAGTTCTTCAACCGTTTGGTGGCCCAAAACGACGTGATTCTCAATTTGTTTGCTTGCCCTTATGCCTTGGATATGTTTCGTATCAACAATAGCGTGAAGGGGCTGGTGGTGGCCTATCAAGACGAGGTGCCCGCCGTCAACGCGGTGGTGAGGCTGCTTTCGGGCGAGATGGAAGCCCATGGCACTTTGCCGGTCTCGGTCGGGAAGTTCAAGTGCGGCGACGGCATCGTGACAGGCGTTCCCGAAAAGAAACCTCACATCCTGCCTTCAAAGGAAGTGCCTACCAAGGCCTTGCCATCTGTAGGTCAGGTGATTACAAACGAGCCTGTCGTAGAGCTGCCGAAAGGCAATCTCGCCGATCGTTATGCTCGCCGCTTCGACTCGGTGGCCAAGGCTGGCATCCGCAACGGGGCTTATCCAGGGTGCCAAATCGTGGTGATGAAGGACGGCAAGATGGTCTACGACAAGTGTTTCGGCACGTTCACCTATGGTGGCGACCACCAAGTGCAGCCCGACGACCTCTACGACATCGCATCGTGCACCAAAATCTTCGCTTCTACGTTGGCAATCATGAAGTTATATGACGATGGGCTGATTGACCTGAACTCCACGTTGGCTGATTTTTTTCCCTATCTGAAGGGCAAGTCGCACGGCAAGCTGAAGCTCATCGACATTATGACGCACCAAGCCGGCCTGAAGGCATGGGTACCTTTTTATAAGGTGACGGTGGACCAAAACGGGCCGATGTTTGAGTATTATTCCGATGTCATCGACGAGAGTCACAACGTGAGGGTGGCCGAAAACCTTTATCTCGTCAACGACTATCCCGACCGCATTTTCGACTCGGTGGCCAAGACCCCTCTGGGCAAGAAAAAGTACCTCTACAGCGACATGGGATTCTATTACATGCCCAAGATTGTGAAGCTCTTGACCAACCAAAGCATCGAAGACTATCTGAATGAGAAGTTCTATCTGCCGATGAACCTCAACCACATTTGCTATCAACCACTCAGCCACTTCACTCGCAACCAGATTGCCCCGACGGAAAACGACACCATCTTCCGTAAGCAACAGATTTGGGGTGACGTTCACGACCAGGCAGCGGCCATGTTTGGAGGCGTTGCGGGCCATGCGGGTTTGTTCGCCAATGCCCACGACTTGGCGGCCCTCATGCAGATGCTGCTTGACGATGGCACCTACAATGGCCGACGTTACCTGAAGCCCGAAACGGTGCGCTATTTCACCTCGGCGCCCTTCGCATCGAGCAACGACAACCGTCGCGGCATCGGTTTCGACAAGCTGCCTATCGCCAAGAAAGGCTCATGCACGGCTTCCAAGTCAGGCTCGATGAAAGGCTATGGACATACGGGATTCACGGGCACTTTCGTTTGGGCCGACCCCGCCAACAAAACGGCCATCGTTTTCCTTTCCAACCGCGTCTATCCCAATGCTGAACCCAACAAATTGGTGCGTCAAGGCACAAGGACGGCCTTGCACGACATCCTTTACGAAGCCTTTCCCGTGGCGGAGTGAAGGACGGCCTAAATTGGAGATAAATTAATTTTTTTTGGTGGAAATGTTTTTTTTCCCTATTTTTGTCGTTTCTTTTGAAAACGACAAAACTTAATTTTATGATTAACAACGATTACTTTCCCAGTATGCTTTCTGCCGACGAACTCGCGCAGTTAAAGTACATCCCGACCCTTCCGGAATTTGTCACTTGGATTGAGCAAAAGTGGGCTGACCTGCCTTGCCTTTCCGACACGGTGAACACATTCAGCTACAAGCAAGTATGCGACATAGTGGCACGCAAACGCGCCCTGCTCAACGACCTTGGCTTGCAAAAAGGCGACAAGGTGGCCATCTTGGACAACACCAACGTTGATGCCGTCGAAATGTTTCTCGCCGCCACTTCGGCGGGCTTCGTGGCCATCAACCTGCCTTCGCAGCTGCCGCCCCAAGCCGTGGTGGGCTGTTGCATGAAGTTTGGCGTGAAAGTCATCGCCTACGGCAAGGACTTTGCTGAAAGCGTCGCCGGTGTGCCCTGCAAGGCCATCGCCATCACCGACTGTGCCGACCATGCCGCTCCGGTGGCCACCGTCGACAAGAACGACGCGGCTGCCATTTTCTTCACGGGTGGCACGACGGGTGCTCCTAAGGGTGCAGTCTTGCCTCATCGCGCATTGATGCGTGGTGCCTTGAATGGCTGCTATGCTCCCGGCAAGCAGTTGGGTTGCCATGTCTATGCCTGCGTGTTGCCGCTCAGCCATGTGTTTGGCTTGATTTGCAGCACTTTGTCGGCCCTCTACAAAGGTGCCGAATGGGTGGCTGCCGCCAATGTCAAGGAAACCATCTCCAAGTTCCCGATGATCCGCCCGACCTATTTGGTGGCCGTGCCCGGCATCTGCG
>DGXB01000119.1:0-430 GCA_002396205.1 Bacteroidales bacterium UBA4243 | reverse complement strand
GGTGGCCGTGCCCGGCATCTGCGAAATCCTGTTGGGATTGGTCAAGATGTATGGCAAGAACTTCATCGGTGGCCGACTTGGCTACATCATTTCGGGCGCTGCCAACGTGCCTCCGAAACTCATCAAGGAGTTCGACGAGTTGGGCATACAGCTCTTCGAAGGCTATGGCATGACCGAAGGCGCCAACCTCACGACGGGCAATGTCGACGTGCTGACCCATCCGACCTCCGTTGGCAAGCTCTATCCCGAGCAGGAAGCCAAGGTGGTTGATGGCGAGCTGTGGTTCCGTGGCGACAACGTGTTCCTCGGCTATTATGGCGACCCCGAAAAGACCGCCGAAACGCTGACCGAAGACGGCTGGATCAAGACTGGCGACCTCGTGCGCTTCGACGAAGACGGCTATATGTATATCGTGGGCCGCATCAAGAAC
>DGXB01000118.1:12402-13078 GCA_002396205.1 Bacteroidales bacterium UBA4243 | reverse complement strand
GCCCATGCCGAAAGCATTGGTGGCTGCGATGACCCTCACCTTGCCCTTCATCCACAGGTCTTGACGCTCGTCGCGCGTCTTGGCATCAAGGCCGGCATGATAGAATGTCGCTGAAATACCTACTGAATTGAGCCAGTCGGCGATGACCTGCGTGCGTTTGCGGTTGCGCACATAAACGATGGCACTACCTTCCTTCATGGCTTCCAACTTGCGGCGCAACACACCATATTTATCCGCTTCGTGTAACACATTGTAAGTCACATTCTTGCGTTCAAAACTACTTTGGAACACATTCTTCTGCTTGAATCCGAGACGCAACTGTATGTCGTCGACAACTTTAGCAGTCGCTGTTGCGGTCAAAGCCAAAACGGGTGCCTTGGGGATATACGGCCTGATGTCGGCAATCTTCAGATACGGTGGACGGAAGTCATAACCCCATTGCGAGATACAATGCGACTCGTCGACAGCCAAAAGACAGACTTTCATCTTCTTCAAGGCCTCGATGAAGGCATCCGTCTGAAGGCGCTCGGGCGAAACGTAGAGGAACTTCAGCCTCCCATAAGCCGCCTGATTATAAGCTAATTCCAACGCATCGGGGTGCATTCCCGAATAGATGGCCGCAGCAGGTATGCCTTTCTCCACGAGATGCGCCACCTGATCCTTCATCAGCGCGATG
>DGXB01000118.1:874-12347 GCA_002396205.1 Bacteroidales bacterium UBA4243 | reverse complement strand
CCTTCATCAGCGCGATGAGGGGCGTGATGACGAGGCAAAGGCCATCCATCGCCATGGCCGGCACCTGGAAGCAAATGCTCTTGCCGCCACCTGTGGGCAACAGCGCGAGCGTGTCCTTCCCTGCCATCACCGAATCGACGATTTCTTCTTGCAAAGGGCGGAAGTTGGGATAGCCCCAGTACCGGTTCAATATGGATTTGGTTTGGGCACTCATGACGATGCAAAGTTACAAGAAATCCGCAAATACGCAAAGCACATCACGAAAAAGACCAAAAAATGTGTAGAGACGCCATATTATGACGTCTCTACAAAACATTTATCCGTTGTCGTTCAACGAACTGTCTTAATTTGCGTCTTGGACGAGGCGGACGGAAAGTCCCCAATGATAGTCGGCCCCCTCGGGACGCACATCGCTCTGGTGTATGAATAGGCTGCGGGCTTTCTCGATATAAGTCGAGGACCAATAGCGCCCGAAGCCGTTCACATAATTCACCGTCGTGCCTTCGCGCAAGCCAGCGCAAGGCAGAAACACCACACCGTTGGTTTCCAAGACATTGCTCCAATCGGTTGCAGAAACATAGTTGCTTTCGTATCCGCCTTCCGCATCATTGATGGCATTTAAGGAATATGTGGCAGTGCTCCAACCGTCGGGAAGGAGCAAAAGGCCGCGCACGTTGTTGACGGTGGCTTTGGCAAAGCGCGAGCCGTTACGCCTATTGAGGATATACTCCCATTGGTCAATGGTGAGCAGATGCCACAAACCTGCCTTGTTGCCGCCGTTGGAAATGGCGTTGTTCAGGCCCCAGTCGTATTTCGTTCCGGTGATACTCATGGCATCCATATCGTAATCAATGAGCCAGGGCTTGATGTCGTTGAAGCCGCTGGTGCCCCAACCGAACAAGTCCACCCAACCTTGATAGAAGAGGCTGATGTTGCTGTTGGAGCTTCCGATGCAGTCATATTGATTTTCGGCGAAACGCCAAGTGTCCGTAGAGGCCTGGTATTGCAGATTGCCTTGCGAGAAGCGCACTGTCTTGCCGTTGCCCACAGAGAACAGCCCCGAAAGGCTGCCTTCGGTAGATGGTGTGTCTCCATTGCCATTGTTGCCGCCATTCTCTCCGTTTTCCTTTTGGCAAGCTGAGAAGACGCAGAGGAGCAGGCATAAACCTATGATAAAACTGTTTTTCTTCATTTCCCTTTAGTATTACAATCAGGGAGGGTCTGATGACTCTCCCTGATTCTATTAGTTGATTTAGTAATTCTGAACTAGACGGACAGGAAGACCATTACATCTCTCTGAACTATAATACCCACTGAAGTAATAGAAATTGGCCACATAAGCCGACGCATTGGAACCGTAATCTGAATTTGAAATTCTCGACGATGACCAATAATCCGATCCGCCTTCACCATACACTAGTTGTCCACCTTCAAGCCAACGGTTACCTGCCAATGGGAAGAATATTGCCCCAGCATTTTCCATTTGGCTCCATTGTGCAAGATCATAGCTGTTGGTTTCGTAGTCAGCGGCATTAGCCGTAAACGAGAGACCCGAAGGAATAATCCAGGCATCGGGAAGCAGCACAAAACCATTATTGCCATTGACTGAAGCACGTGAGCGCTTATACGTGGCATTTGTACGACCCTCTAAAATATAACCCCATTCACTAGCATCCAACGTTCTCCATACACCAGCTTGATTTCCTCCATTACTAATGGCATTGTAAACGCCCCAGTCGCAGTTGATTTGGTCGCCCGTCATGGAATAACTAGCATATTCGCCATCCCAGTAACCGTAACCATAGCCATCCACAGTCCAACCCGTAGATTCATAATCATACGGATGATAATAATGGTTGTTGTTGTTCCAACCCGAAGTGGCCCAACCAAATAGGTCAATCCAGCCCGAATATGTGGGCGAAATGTTGTTGTTGCTGCATTTCACTCCACCAGCATACACATTGCCAAACTCTTCTTGCGACCATGCATTAGTGCCTCCCACAAAATCATACTGATGCTCTGCAAAACGCCAAGTGCCGGACGTGGCCTGATATTGCAGGTTGCCTTGAGAGAAGAACACCTGTTGCGTTTCGCTTACCGAGAACAAGGAAGGAATGGAACCTTCTGGAGCGGTGTTCGGATGTGGCAAAGTGGTAAATGTCACCTCATTGCCATATTTCATACCTGCTTCATTAGCTGCAAAAGCACGAACATAATAAGTCGTGTTGCCAAACAAGCACATCATGCGGCACTCAAACTCACCCATACCCGTTCCAGCTGTCAGCTTGTTGCCTGTCGTGGTTGGATTAGGCGAAGTACTCCAACAGATACCGCGTTCGATGATGTCCAAACCACCGTTGGAAACCACCTCACCGCCACCCACGGCATAGAAGTGGTTGAAATCAGTCACTTCGTGTGTAATCACTTCTGGCAAGAAGGTTTCATCTGCGGTCACAAAGGTTACTTCGTTGCCGTAGGCATAACCCTCACTATTGCGGGCATAGGCGCGCACATAGTAAGTGGTCAGCGTCTCCAATCCCGACATGCGGCACTGGAACAAGCCCAAGCCTTCACCGCCTGGCACCTTATAATCGAACACGGTAGGTTCTTCGTGAGTGGCATAGCAAATGCCTCTTTCAGTAATGGTCGCGAAGCCGTCACTAAGCACATTGCCACCGCAAACCGCAGTGTTCAAGGTGATGTCAGAAACCTCGTCGGTGGTCACCGTCGGGAGCATGGGATGTTCAACAGTACGCACCGTAATCACGTCGCCGAAGCTTGTGCCTTCGCTGTTGGTGGCAAAGGCGCGGATGTAATAAGTGGTGGCGTTGGTGAGGTTGGTCATCTCGCAAGTATAGCGACCGATGCCCGTCCCTGCGTAACGCACCGAATCGGACAAGGAAGGATTCTCAAACTTGCTGTAGCAAATACCACGCTCCGTCACGAACGAGCCTCCATCGTTGGTCACGTTGCATTCCACCGATGCAGAAGTCATCGTTATGTTGCTGGCAGCTACGGTCTCCACCGTCGGCTTGTCTTGCTGGTCGGTGGTGGTGAAGTTGAAGATTTCGGTCCACATCAGGTTGTAGCCGTTATAGAACTCGTACCTGTAGTAGTACTTGGTCTTCTTTTCAAGGTAATTCATCTGGGTAATCCACTTGCCATCAACCAATTCGAGTTTCGAAGTCTGGGCATACTTCAGTTGGTCGTCCTCGCAGTAGACCAAAAGGGCTTTGGTGATTTCATTGAGATATTGAAACTCGCACTCGAAATACGCCTGTGTAGAGCCAACAGTCTTCACTTCGTTTTCGACGGTGACCAGTTCCACATTGACATCGTCGGCTTTTTTGCCGCATCCTGTAAAGGCGAACAGAGCCGCCAAAATCAGTAAATTTAATTTTTTCATATTTATAGTTATTTATTTGTTATTCAGTAAATTAATTATTTTGTAAATCTAAAACCAAGACCCAAACGAGCCTCGAAAACATTGAAATTGGTGCTAACACCATCCAAAGTGATGACAAATCGGCTTAAGTCGAACAAGAAGCCTGCACTAACGTCCACGCCGTGGGCTGAGAAACCGTCGTTGGTCACATAGTCGCCTTCCCAAAGCTGCCACGCCACGGAACGCATACCGTAACCAACGCCGACCTTGGCATAAATGGCATCGGTCAACCGCATCAAGCCGCCCACCATCCCCGAAACCGCACTAATCTTGCTTTCGGGATTGTAGAAAGGCAGGATGTCGCCGATGTAGCCGTCTTTCTTGCAATGGTCTACCACCTGATAGCCCATGTAATCGAAATCCAGACCTGTCATCAAGGTCACGAACCAGCCGAACTTGTCGTATTGTCCCACCGTGAATCCGACCATTGGGATACCCGAAGAACCATACGAGCCGTTGAGCGTGGCGAAAGTTTTCAAGCCTTTGCTTTTGGAAACGACTGGCTGGACTGGTTGGGCTGGCTTGCTTTCTTGCGTAATGAACTTGAAACGAATCAGGGGATAGTCGCCATAGCCCAAGTCCTGGAAAGCCTTCCAACGGATGGTCTTGTTTTTCCCAGCCGGAATGGAACGGTTGACGAATCCTGTTATTTTCATCGTGTCAGTGTAATGCTCACCGTCGTCAATGGAGATCAGCAGGCGCACATCGGAACGGGTCTTCAAATCATAAGTGATGGTCACCATCTTGTCTTCCTGGACAGCGCGGATGTTGGTCACATTGTCTTGCTGTGCCATGAGCGTTTGCACACCTATTATTAATAGGGCAGCCAAAATCATTCTTTTTTTCTTCATGGCTTTTCGGTTTTTGCGGGTTCCACTTCAGTAAAGGCGCCGCGAATGGTCATCTCGACCGATACGCGACGGTAGCCGCCACCTTTTTCCTTGTTTTCTACAGCGATACTTTGGAAAGTATTCTCGGTGTGCTTCAAAGGTTCCACTTGCGTCTTCAAAAAGTCCTCAACGCCTTGGGTGCGCAGAAATGCCAGTTGGCCATTGGTGGTCACACCCGATTTTTGCGTCACAGTCATGTTGTAAGGAGCGCCATTCAAGGTGATGGGCTTGTCGGTGAAGTCGCCATATTCGCCTTTGTAGGCAATGCGCGAGCGAATGGGCGTGCCATCGGTGGCACCAGTAATCTTCGTGTCCACCTTGGCACCTTCCTTCAGGTAGTCGGCAAGATCGTTTTCCAGCTTGCTTTTCAGGAAGTTGCACATCAACATACAGGCGTTCGAGTTTTGGATGGTGTACTTGCCGAGGGCATAGTCGTCGGCGGCATCGGCAACGACAAGCGTTTCGTAGGCCACCGAGATAATGAGGTCGTTGTCCTCGACATCCGTCTGCACCTCAATCTTCACATTGTCGGAAACGCGCTGCCCCTCGGCAAGGTTGGCCTTCATGGCGGCCAGTTCCTCCTGCCAATTGCGTTGGCGTTCCTCGTTGTCCTTTTGGATTTGCTCTTTAGTCTGTTCCTTTTTCAAGTATCGGTAATGGAACCGTTCCGACACCGTCTCGACATCCTGCCCGAAACATAGTGCGGACAGTGAAATCAAAATTGTCATGAGTAGAAATCTCTTCATAGATGGTTTGTTTTGTTGATTTGTATTTTTAGGCTATTTACTTTTCACAATCTGCGTTAAAAGCGAACCTGTCTGATTCGGGAGGTCATTTGTTCATCGGTGAATGCTAATGTAATACTATTCCGTTTGTTTATCGGGGCAAAGATAGGGATTTTCCGTTAGCGTGGGTAAAAAAAGATTTAAAAAAACAGGTTTCACCGACGAATGAGATGGATTGTCGAAAGGTCTTTCGCTTGGCTGCACAACTTCAGGAGGGTTGCCTTGGACAACGAGTTCTACTCCGAATCCTCCGAGGTCATGATTCAAATCGCCTTCTCAAAAATCATGCTTAACAAATTGTCGAATTGAAATTTAAATAAACTCGAAGAATAGCAAGCAATCCGATTTTGCCCAACTCATAGTCTCTCCTGCAAGGCAATCATCTCGTCGCGATACTTCGCCGCGTTGAGGAAGTCCATCTCCTTGACGGCTTTCTCCATGTTTTTCTTGGCTTGCTGGATGGCTTTCTGTATTTGTTCCTTCGACATGTAAACGGCTTGACTTTCAGCGGCCATCGACGTAGCGGCCTGCTGGCCATAGGCCACAAGCGCAGGCTGTCCGCTCTTCAAGGTGCCCAACGAATTGTCGATGGCCTTGACGATGGTCTTGGGCACGATGCCGTGCGCTTCGTTGTAGGCCATTTGCTTGGCGCGACGGCGGGCAGTCTCGTCAATGGTCTTGCGCATCGAGTCGGTGATGGTGTCGGCATACATGATGACCTTGCTCTCGGCGTTTCGTGCGGCGCGACCAGCGGTTTGCGTCAAGGAACGTTCCGAACGCAGGAAGCCCTCCTTGTCGGCATCAAGGATGGCCACAAGGCTAACTTCGGGCAAATCAAGACCCTCGCGTAAAAGGTTAACACCTACCAACACATCGAAATCGCCCATGCGTAAGCCTTGCAGAATCTCCACACGCTCCATCGTATCGACATCGGAGTGGATATATCGCGTCTTGATTTTCAAGTTGTTAAGATATGTATTCAACTCCTCGGCCATGCGTTTCGTCAGCGTAGTGACAAGCACGCGCTGGTTCTTCTCCACCACCTTGTGAATTTCGTCAATCAAGTCGTCGACTTGGTTCAGGCTGGGACGCACTTCAATTACGGGATCAAGCAAACCCGTAGGACGAATCACCTGTTCCACATACACGCCTTCGCTCTGTTGCAACTCGAAGTCGGCAGGCGTGGCACTGACATAAATCGTTTGTCCCGTAAGCGCTTCAAACTCATCGAATTGCAAAGGCCTGTTATCCAATGCCGAAGGCAGACGGAAACCGTATTCCACCAAGGTCTGCTTGCGCGAGCGGTCGCCGCCGTGCATTCCTCGGATTTGCGGGATGGTGACATGGCTCTCGTCGATGACGGTGATGAAGTCGTCGGGGAAATAGTCGAGCAGGCAGAACGGTCTCGTGCCCGGACTGCGCCCGTCGAAATAACGCGAATAGTTCTCGATGCCTGAGCAATAGCCCAACTCCTTCATCATCTCGATGTCGTAGTTCACACGGTCTTCCAAACGTTTGGCTTCCAGCCCCTTCCCTATCTCACGGAAATACTCGGTCTGCTTGAACATGTCGTCCTGAATCTCTGCGACAGCGGAATTGAGCTTGGCCTGGGAAGTGACAAAAATGTTGGCCGGGAAAATGGTAATCCCCGGAAGTTCCTCCATACGGCGACCCGTCACGGGATTGAACATCTCAAGGCTGTCGATTTCGTCGTCCCAAAACACGATGCGGTAGGCAAAGTCGGCGTAGGCCGGAAACACGTCCATAGTCTCTCCCTTGATGCGGAACTTGCCTTGCGTGAACTCAATCTCGTTGCGCACATAAAGGGCACTCACCAAAGCCTTGGCCACATCGTCGCGCCCGATTTTCATGCCACGCTCCAGATAGATGATGTTTTTCCCGAAATCCTCAGGGTTACCGATACCATAAAGACATGATACTGAGGAAACTACGATAATATCGCGCCTTCCCGAAAGCAAGGCCGAGGTCGTGGCCAAGCGCATTTTGTCGATTTCGGCATTGATGGCCAAGTCTTTTTCTATATAGGTGTTGGTGGCCGGGATGAACGCCTCAGGTTGGTAATAATCGTAATAAGAGACGAAATACTCCACCGCGTTTTCGGGGAAAAACTGCTTGAACTCGCCGTAAAGCTGCGCTGCAAGGGTCTTGTTGTGGCTCAAGACCAAGGCCGGACGGTTGAGTTGTGCCAGCACGTTGGCAATGGTAAACGTCTTGCCAGAGCCGGTCACGCCGAGCAGCGTCTGGGCACGGTCGCCACGGTTGATGCCGTCCACCAACTGCTTAATGGCTTCGGGCTGGTCGCCAGTGGGCTGAAAATCAGAGACAAGTTTGAAATCCATAGTGAATGCAAAGATACAAAAAAAATCCCAACCGCAAGGCTGGGACTTTGTTGTTATCGTAACAATAACGCGGTTTACTTCACCTTCTCGACGATGGCCTTGAAAGCCTCGGGGTTGTTGAGGGCAAGGTCGGCCAAAACCTTGCGGTTCATCTCGATGCCGGCCAAGTTCAGCTTGTTGATGAATTGGCTGTAGTTCATACCATATTCGCGCACGGCGGCGTTGATACGCACAATCCACAGGCTGCGGAACTCGCGCTTCTTGTTTCTTCTGTCGCGATAAGCGTAGGTCTGACCCTTTTCGTAAGAGTTTTTCGCCACAGTCCAGACGTTCTTTCTCGTACCGAACTGACCTTTGGTCTTCTTCAGGATTTTCTTTCTTCTGGCTCTTGAAGCCACTGCATTGACTGATCTTGTCATTTCTTTTGATTTTTTCGTCCAGCGCCTCGCTCCTTTCGAGAACTTTTCTGCTGAGACAAATTACACATTTAGTTAATTACATGAGAAGCAATTGCTTGATAACTTTCTCGTCGGCCTTCTCCACGATGGCGGTGTGGTCGAGATTACGTTTTCTCTTCTGGCTCTTCTTGGTCAGGATGTGGCCATGATAAGCATGCTTTCTCTTCAGTTTGCCGCTACCCGTTACTTGGAAACGCTTCTTGGCAGCGGACTTAGTCTTCATTTTAGGCATTTTACTATTTGTTTTAAAGTATTAAAAATGAGTTTATTTCTTCGTCGATTTAGGAGCTATCATCATTTGCATACGCTTGCCTTCGAGCTTGGGCATCATCTCCACCTTGCCGAACTCCTCAAGCTCTTGCGCGAACTTGAGCAACATGATCTCGCCTTGTTCCTTGTAGACGATGGAGCGGCCTCTGAAAAAGACCTCCACCTTCACCTTGGAGCCTTCCTGAAGGAAGCGTCGGGCATGGTTGAGCTTGAACTCGAAGTCGTGGTCGTCGGTTTGGGGTCCGAGGCGGATTTCCTTGATGACGACTTTGGTGGCCTTGGCCTTCTGGTCTTTCATTCGCTTCTTTTGGTCGAAGACGAACTTCTTGTAGTCCATCGCCTTGCAGACTGGCGGATTGGCATCGGGCTGGATCTCGACGAGGTCGACACCCAGTTCCTCCACGATTCGCAATGCCTCGCGAAGCGGATAGATGTTAGGCTCAACGCCCTCGCCCACCAAACGCACCATCGGGGCTTTCACTTGCTCGTTGATGCGGTGGTTGAATCCGTCCTTGTCCTTGTTAGGCTTTTGTCCAGGCCTTCCTTTTTGTGGGATCTGTGCTATGATTTTAGTCTCCTATATTAAGTTTATATTCAGTTGATTATAGCTTATCTCTTGTTCTGTTCCTCTTCGACTTGCTTGCGAATCATCTCTGCGAAGTCGGCAGTCGGCATGGTGCCGAGGTCGACTTGGCCGTGCTTGCGCACAGAGACCTGGTTTTCAGCCGCTTCCTTCTCGCCCACGATGAGCATGTAAGGATATTTCTTCATTTCGGCATCGCGGATCTTGCGGCCAATCTTCTCGTTTCGCTCGTCAATGAGGGCGCGAATATCGGACTTTTTCAGATACGATTGCAAATTTTTCGCAAAATCGAGATATTTTTCGCTCACGGGGAGGATAATCACCTGGTCGGGAGCCAGCCACAGCGGGAACTCGCCGGCACAGTGTTCGAGCAGCACGGCCACGAAACGCTCCATCGAACCGAAGGGTGCGCGGTGCACCATCACGGGGCGGTGTTTCTCGTTGTCGGCACCAATGTAGGTCAGGTCGAAACGCTCAGGTAGGTTGTAGTCCACCTGAATCGTGCCCAACTGCCACTTGCGGCCCAAGGCGTCCTTCACCATGAAGTCGAGCTTCGGGCCGTAGAAAGCGGCCTCGCCATATTCCACATGGGCGGGCAGGCCCTTCTCGGCGCAGGCCTCCTGAATGGCGGCCTCGGCCTTGGCCCAGTTTTCGTCCGTGCCCACATACTTCTCGGTGTCGTTGGGGTCGCGGAGCGATATTTGTGCCTCAAAGTTCTTGAAGTCAAGGGCTTTGAAGATGATTTCGATGATTTCCATCACGCGGATGAACTCTTCCTTCACCTGATCGGGACGGCAGAAGATGTGGGCATCGTCTTGGGTGAACGAGCGCACACGGGTCAGGCCGTGCAACTCGCCGCTCTGCTCGTAACGATACACCGTACCGAACTCGGCGCAGCGGAAAGGCAGGTCCTTATAGGAACGCGGCTTCCACTTGAAGATCATGCAGTGGTGGGGGCAGTTCATGGGCTTCAGCAGGTACTCCTCCCCTTCTTCCGGCGTGGTGATGGGGCGGAAACTGTCGGCGCCATAGTGGTCCCAGTGGCCCGAAGTCACATAGAGTTGCTTGCCACCGATATGGGGTGTGATGACCTGTTCATAACCATATTCCTTCTGGATCTTGGTCAGGTACTCTTGCAGGCGGAGGCGCAACTCGGTGCCTTTGGGCAGCCAAATCGGGAGGCCCTTGCCCACGGTGTCGCTGAACATGAAGAGTTCCAGCTCGCGGCCCAACTTGCGGTGGTCGCGTTTCTTGGCCTCTTCGAGCAGCACGAGATATTCTTCGAGTTCCTTCTGCTTCGGGAAGGTGATGCCATAGACGCGGGTGAGCTGTTTGCGCTTCTCGTCGCCACGCCAATAGGCACCGGCCAGCGAGGTCAGTTTCACAGCCTTGATGACGCCCGTGTTGGGGATGTGAGGTCCACGGCAGAGGTCGGTGAAGGCACCATTCTTATAATAGGTGATGGTTCCGTCTTCCAGCTCGTTGATCAGTTCCACCTTGTATTCGTCGCCTTTCTCGGTGAAGTATTTCAAGGCCTCGGCCTTGCTCACGTCAATGCGCTCGAAGGTCTGCTTCTCGCGGGCTAATTCGAGCATCTTCTTCTCGATGGCGGCGAGGTCGGCCTCGGTCAGGGTGATGTCGCCCGTGTCGATGTCGTAATAGAAACCGTTGTCGATGGAGGGGCCGATGCCGAACTTCACGCCTTTATACAAGGCCTCGATGGCCTCGGCCATCAGGTGGGCCGACGAGTGCCAGAAGGCATCTTTGCCTTCGGGGTCGTCCCAAGTGAAGAGCTGGATGGTGGCATCCTCGTTGATGGGTCGCATGGCATCCCATTTTGCTCCGTTCACTTTGGCTACCAGCACGTTACGCGCCAGTCCTTCGCTCAAGCTCTTGGCGATGTCCAACGGCGTGACGCCGGCTTCATATTGTCTGACACTCTGGTCAGGGAAGGTTATGTTAATCATAAGTGATGCTTCTTTTGAAAACGGCGGCAAAAATACGAAATTTTTCGTTTGGTTACTAAGACTCCAACAAAAAATCTATCTATTTGATTTTAAATTTATACGCATACCTCAAATGGAAATTGACCATGTGGGTTTTTATGCCACTGATTTCTCCTGTTTCCACATTTGTCTGTTGGCCTCGCAGACCCATGTCAGTGAACCCAAAACTGAGTTCCGAAGGCCCGAATGACAGACCGAAAGCACTGCCAAAATACAGTCCTCCAGCCCTAACCGTTCCCTTCAAAAGGAAATTTGGGTCATGCACATATCGTTTCGATGTCTCCACCGTATTCAATGGAATGGAATAACCACCGCGCAAATCGAAGAAGGGGCGCACATAACGTTTCCCCAACGTGAACCTCACATCGCCATAAATAGGCAAAGAGGCTGACATGTTTTCGAAGTCCAAGTAAGAGAAGATAATACTCCCATTATTAAATCCGTAGCTAAAATGAACATCGGTGCCAATACCCGCACTTAGCCAACGGTTGAAACGGTATTCCAGCATTGCACCTGCGGCCAAATGAAACGGGGCTTTATGGTACCCCATGCACACAATTGGATCGAAGAGTCCAATATCGCCATACACGTGAAGCCGCATAGCACCTTTTTCCACTTGTTCAGGCTCTTTGACACGCTCTTGTGGCTCGTGTACCAACTTGTCCGAAAGGCGAAG
>DGXB01000118.1:0-816 GCA_002396205.1 Bacteroidales bacterium UBA4243 | reverse complement strand
GCGAAAATTATATGCATAGCGCATGAACAAGCTCACTTCCACCGCCCTAGATTGATATCTTGTATGATAGTTGGAATAATCATACATCATGAGCCCCAAGCTGAAATTGGAATGATAAGCCGAGCAACCTAAAGCCACCGTGGTGTAATAGCCATCAATGTTTTGATATCCAATATCTTTTTGCATCCAGAAAGGCAGCATAAAACCGCCGCGCAACTCAATGAAAGGACATACGGGCTTGTCTTTTGGCATGTTTCTGAAGTCATACTTCAGATTGAGGAAAACCGGCACGGCATAGCGTAATTTCTCATAATGGATCATGCCTATACCCGTGGTGGCAATCAACTCAGTGCCCAAACCAAGGCTGAGTTTTGGCGTAATGCGATAAAGACCGACAGGACTGGCAGCAAACACATACACAGGAGCCCTTTGGTTTCCCATGGCTGCCGATACGCCAAGTTGCAAGTCGATTTCACCTGCTTTATGAAATGGTTGTTGCCCCGACGAGGCAATCATTGTTAGCCATAACGACATAACCAATAAGACACATTTTTTCATGAATGTGTTTCCTTTTATGATTTCTGCCACAAAAATACAGAAATAAAGCATCGTCAAAGGCATCAAACCTTTGATTACAAATTTATTACTTCGTAAAAATCTGAAAATCAACAAAACAAGAAAACGATTTACAAACTTTATTTCTAAAGCGAGTACTTTTCAATGATTAAATCGTCATGAACGGGGCAATTTATTCCCCGAAAAAACACTCCACAACGCTGTAAAAATAGACCACTTCATCTGCGGGGATTGAAATCG
>DGXB01000080.1 GCA_002396205.1 Bacteroidales bacterium UBA4243 | reverse complement strand
TGGTGCGGGAACATGAGGTCCATGCCGCCGCCGTGGATGTCGAATGTTTCACCCAAATATTTGCAGCCCATCGCCGAACACTCCATGTGCCAGCCCGGGAAGCCGTCGCTCCAAGGCGAAGGCCAGCGCATGATGTGCTTCGGCTCGGCTTTTTTCCATAGGGCGAAGTCGACGGGGTTGTGTTTCTCCTCCTGGCCGCTCAGTTCGCGCGTGGTGTTGAGCATTTCCTCGAAGTTGCGTCCCGAGAGGATGCCGTAGGGGTGCTCGCGGTTGTATTTCTCGATGTCGAAATACACCGAGCCGTTCTCGACGTAGGCATAGCCGTGGTCGAGGATTTTCTTCACCATCTCGATTTGCTCGATGATGTGGCCCGAGGCGTGCGGCTCAATCGAGGGACGCAGCACGTTCAGCTTGTCCATCGCGGCGTGGTAGCGGTTGGTGTAGTATTGCGCCACCTCCATAGGCTCCAGGTTTTCGAGGCGGGCTTTCTTCGCGATTTTGTCTTCACCTTCGTCGGCATCGTGCTCAAGGTGGCCCACGTCGGTGATGTTGCGCACATAGCGGACTTTGTAGCCGAGATGTTGCAAATATCTGAAAACCAAGTCAAAAGTGATGGCTGGGCGGGCATGGCCAAGGTGGGCGTCACCATAGACGGTCGGGCCGCAGACGTACATGCCCACATGTGGGGCGTTCAGCGGCTTGAAAGGTTGCTTGCAGCGCGCAAGGCTGTTGTAAATATATAAGGTGTTGTTCATTTTTTGGATTTTAATATTTGCGGCAAAGGTACAAAATAATGTGAAACCCTTGCATTTCGGAAAAATGTTTATATTTGCGGGCGGAAATGATATGGTTTTATGGCAAATGTTATGGCAGATATAAGGCAACTTGCGGCAGAAGTGGTTCCGACGGGAAGCGAGGCATGGCTGTATGGCTCTCGCGCTCGAGGTACCGCCAATGTATATTCCGATTGGGACATACTCCTGATTCTGAACAAGGAAAAGCTCACGCAATCGGATTACGATAATGTGAGTTATCCTTTTGTGCTGTTGGGCTGTGAGTTAGGTGTGGAAATCAACCCTATCATGTACACCGAAGAGGAATGGCAATCTTACCGTGCCACACCGTTTTATGAGAATGTCCAACATGACGCAGTAGATTTGTTGCGATGACACCGGAAGAGAGAACAATATTGGTTAATATGCAAGTCGAGAGGGCGCAAAGGTTTCTGGGCCAAGCCGACGAGATGATGACCATGGGCTATTCCGACATGGCTGTCAATCGGTATTATTATGCCTGCTTCCACATCGTCCAAGCCCTTTTCATTCGAAAGGAAATTGTTGCTCACACCCATTCTGGCATGTTGACACAGTTTAGCAATCACTTTGTGAGAACGGGACGGGTGCAGTTGGAAGACGGAAGTTTTCTTGCTCGATTGTTTCAACTGAGGCAAAAGGCTGATTACAATTGCGCCTATGACATTTCAAAGGAAGAAGCTCTGTCGCTCAAGGAGCCGACACATAACTTTATAGGGAAAATAAACAGTTTGATTAACGAATAAGTAATAAGAAGAGAACAAAAACAAATCCAGACATATCATCAGATAGCACTTGTTGCTGTCCTTGACATCCAATTTTCCACAAGTCCCCGATTTGCGGGGGCAACTCTTCAAGGGCAAGTAAACAAATGCCGTACATGGTACGGCGTGGAATACTTGTTAGAAGAGTGGGCGTGGAAACCCGGATGTCAAGCAAGGAATTGATTCCACGCTGTTTTTTTATGCTCAAACGAAACGATTAACTCATAATAATAACAAATTAAAACTTACAGAGATGAAAAAAGTATTTATCATTGCATTGATGCTATTCTGTGGAATGGCAAGTGCACAGAACTATCTCCACCTCAACATTACGGAGATTGAAAACCAACAGACTTTCGATTTCTGCACAACTGAATATGACAGTGTGCTGATTGAAAAAGAACAAGGTTGCAACGTCTTTTCGTGGCGAGTGAGACTCAACAATGGAGAAGCTTCCGTTTTCACGACCGATGTACTAACTCTGATTCCGGGGACTGATACAGAGAACTATGAAGTTGAATATCAGTCAGGCTGTGGGATTAATTATAGGGGGTTTTATGTAAACTTTTTCACATTTCCCCTTCATAATCCATGGTGGACAGACAATTATATTTGGAAGCGCGAAGGCGAAAGTGTGACACTTTATGGAGGTCCCGATGGTTACGACACAGAATGGTCCACAGGGTCAACTAATGATGTTATCACTGTGACCGAGCCAGGAATCTACTGGGTTCACATCTACAACTATTGTGGAGAACTATGGGATACCATTCAAGTTTGCAACTGCGTGGAAATCTACCGCGCCGGCGTAGATCCTGCCACCAACAAGAACCGAGTTCTTTGGCAGACTACTCCTGAACAAGCAGCGTACATTAGCAATGTGAAAGTTGAGCGCGACGGTATGGTCGTTGGAACAGTGCCCTATTTGGACGGTCAGTTCCTTGACAACATCGGTAGCGAGAACGCAGCCCGTATCTACCGCATCACTGGCATTACGGATGAAGGCACAGAATGTCCTTTGCCGAGTTATCAGTTTGGCACGTTCAACACCATCATTTCGCCCGACATTGCCAATCCTAGCCTCATGAACTTCACGTGGGAAGACCCCTTCATCGAAGAGGGTTTGCCCTATTCTATTGTGGCCTACCGTATCGGCAGGTTCAACGAGAGCACAGGCGAGTTTGTCGCCATCGACCAGCTCAGTGCCCAAGTCCATATCGGCAAGTACAACATGGACTTGTTCGAAGGTGATTATGGCATCGTGGCTGCCGTGTTCAGCGACGCGAAGAATCGCGACTACGAGGAGCTGGCCTTCTCTAATCGCTCCGACAGCGGAATCGTGGGTGTTGGCGAACAAAACAACGAGACCTTCGGCATTTATCCGAATCCCTCCAAAGGCCGTTTCACGATTGAAGGCTCGGGCACGATGACCGTCACCAACACCCTCGGGCAAACCATTTTGACACAAGAAATCGACGGAAAGGCCACTGTGGAATTGCCGCGCGGCATGTATTTCGTGAAATTGGGCGAGGCCACTCGGAAGGTTGTGGTGGAATAATCACTGTTTCCCATGATTCACACAGTTCTGCGTGAAATAACGAACGCAATCCCCCAGCCTTCGGGTTGGGGGATTTTTTTTTCGCACAATTCAACAATCGAACCTGAAATCCGCACCAATCGAAATTTCCAGAGAAAATCGTTCCAACCTATCAATCCTTTTCGTACCTTTGCGCCCAAAGTTTAACCTAAAAACATTAAATCAATGTACGCAAATTTTCAAGAGTATCTGAAGAAGGAATTGGCTCAGATTGAAGCCGATGGCCTTTATAAACATGAACGCATCATCGAGAGCGCCCAAGGCGCCGAAATCATGGTTGGTGGCAAGGTGTGCCTCAACTTCTGCGCCAATAACTACCTCGGCCTCGCCGACAACCCCGAACTGATCCAAGCCGCCAAGGACGGCATGGATGCCCGTGGCTACGGTATGGCTTCGGTCCGCTTCATCTGCGGCTGCCAAGACCTCCACAAGAAGCTGGAGGCCAAGATCGCTGAGTTCTTCGGCACGGAAGACACCATTCTTTATGCCGCTTGCTTCGATGCCAACGGTGGTGTGTTCGAACCGCTGCTCGGTCCCGACGATGCCATCATCTCCGATGCTTTGAACCACGCTTCCATCATCGACGGTGTGCGCCTCTGCAAGGCCCAGCGCTTCCGCTACGCCAACGCCGATATGGCCGACCTTGAGAAGCAACTGCAAGACGCTCAAGCTTGCCGCTTCCGCCTCATCGTCACCGATGGCGTGTTCTCGATGGATGGCAACGTCTGCCCGCTCGACAAGATCTATGAATTGGCCCAGAAGTACAACGCCATGGTGATGGTCGACGAAAGCCACTCCGCTGGCGTGGTGGGTCGCACGGGTCGTGGTGTCACTGAGCACTACAACCTCCGTGGCAAGATCGAGATCCTGACCGGTACCCTCGGCAAGGCCTTCGGTGGCGCCATGGGTGGTTTCACCACGGGCCGCAAGGAAATCATCGACATGCTGCGTCAACGCAGTCGTCCGTACCTCTTCTCCAACTCGATGGCTCCGGGCCTCGTGGCCGCTGGCATCCGCATGTTCGAGATGATGAGCGAAACCAACACGCTGCAAGACAAGCTGCACGCCAACACCGAGTACTTCATCAAGAAGATGACCGAGGCCGGCTTCGACTGCAAGCCTTCGCAATCGGCCATCTGCGCCGTGATGCTCTA
>DGXB01000042.1:223-3356 GCA_002396205.1 Bacteroidales bacterium UBA4243 | reverse complement strand
GGCAATATAAACACCACCGCCATAGCCGGGTTTGGTGCCGTTGGTGGCGGTGTTGTTGTAAATCTGGCCGCTTACCAAATTGACGTTAATGGTGCCAGAGTTGTTGGGGTAAGTAGGATGGTTGGTGTAGTCACTATAGAAAGCATGGCTTGTCGGGTATTCGTATTTCTCGATGTAGAGGCCTGCGCCAGCCATTTCGTCGCCCGGGGTGTCTTGGGCGTAATTATCATAGACTTTGCCGCCGTCGATTGTGACAGTGCGCCGGTATTCCCCTGACCATTTTTTATGGTTGTCCGTATTATTATAGTGACTATAGGGGCAGGCATCCCTAATGGCGAAGCCCGCACCCTTGGGGGCCTTGTTATTATAGATTTTGCAGCCTGTATTGATTTGCACTTGGAAATGAGGGCTTATCGGGTTCCTGTTAGCATCAAATCCCACGTCGTCGGAGGCATCGAAGGTCATGTAGGCGGCGCCGCCGTATTCCGTGGCCGAGTTGTTGTAAACTTCCACTCCATTTCCGAAAATAGCCTCGAAGCCGCGCCCGTTGTATAAAGCATCTGTACCGTTATAAGTATAGAAATAAACGCCACCGCCGAGCTCGGCCTCGTTGTCGTGTATTCTGGTATCGACCATGTTGATTGTGGCACAAGTGGCAACAGCGCCGCCACATCGCGCCGAATTGTGATGGAAATCGCAATCCTGAATGGTCACTTGAGTGCCTCCAGCCACTTGTTTACCTGAGCGCCAGTTGACGACGCCCCCTTGTCCCGCCAGGGGCTGGTCATAAATTTGATTCATCATAGTGTAATCGAGAATACTATGGTTCTCGCTCGCGCTCAAGTCCCTATAGGTGTTGTTATAGGCTTTGCAGTTCTTCATGGTAAGCAAGCCACCCACATTGCCTTGCGAGCGGATGACACTGCCCATGCCTCCAATGCTATAATGATTACCATGCAATTTTTCAGATATAATGCAGTCATGAATCGTCACATTGTCCAGTGTCACTGCCCATGTGCCATTTACTAAGCTTATGATTCTTCCGAAACCCTGGTCGCTGTCCGTATTAACCGGTCCTCCATAATTGCTCCTGAAAGTGACATGGTCCATATTGCATACTCCATCAGTAGTAGTGGCATAGCTATGATGACCCATTGTTACTATCCCTCCATGACTATCACCTCGTACACCACCACCACTCATATCAGTATGGGTAATGAATCCATAAAACTCGACATATTTCAGCCAAATCTCAGGACTGCCATTTCTTGCATAAATGGCTGCTCCCTGATAGGTAGTTCGGGTTGGGATAGGGGTTGGGTTTGCCACGGTTCCGTTTCCGCAGTTTCCGTAGATATTCAATTTGTTGTCCTTGTCGCCAATGATATACAACTTACCTGTACCATCCAAATAGAAAATCTTCGCTTTATCAACTCCACTATCTGAGCCTAATGTCTCTTTTGTAATGGTAGGGTTGTCCACAGGATAAAGATACAATGCTTTATTATCACCAATAGTAACGGTATTGTTGATGTTTATATCCGTCGAAATCTTATACGGACCGTTGTTGCTTTGCCCATCCCATTCCGGCAAAGCATCCACATTATCAGGACGGGGTGGCCATGTCGGGTTTTGGGCAAACAGGCCTGACACCAAGGCCATCAAAGCGAGAGTCATCAAAAACCGAGGCGTATTGTCGGGTCTTTTCTTGGATTTGGCGCAAATGGCCGTTCTTGTTTTCATATTCCTTTTCATTCGTTCTTGTATTTGCATCATTTATCTTTATTTCATAAGGTATGGTGGAGACATAGTTATGGCTTCACACTATAGCAAAAGCCTAAGGCATTCACAAAATGGAGCCAATAGCGTTTCACCCAAACAATGGGCAATTATTGGAATGGATGGTATAGAGTGGGATATAAAATGCTCGGCGGCAAGGTGGCATAAACATCGATGTCGTCATAATATTATAGTTATTCTGGATTCTGTGTTGATTCTCTTTTTTAGTTTTCAGCTTGCAAAAATACACCATTTTTTCCAATCCTCTTCCATTTTGGAAAAATAATCCGAAACTATTTTACAACAAGAATAACAGTCTATAAATCAGCATCAAACGACGAAGCCAAACGCAATTTAAGGCCATCTGCAAAACAAAAAGCAGGCAAGAAGGGCTCGTTGAGTCCAACCTGCCTACTGTCAACTTAGCCAAATCACACCTCAATACTTCACGAAACGGTTTTCCCCGTTGCTTAGGCCGAGCAAGGAGCTGCGCCCGAAGAGCTGGAAGATCTTGTGTTCCCAAATGAGTTCCCAAAGGGCGCGGCTCACCCGCACTTGGTCTTCGGGAGCGATCTCGCCGTTGGTATAGGTCGTGTTATCGGCGTTCTTCACGGCATGGTCGGCGATGGCCTGCTGCAGGATTTGGTAACAAAGGTTCGTGAACGTGGTGCCTGCGGGCGAGTCGTTGCCTTTGATTAAGGCGAACAGACGTTGCTTCAGGTTCTCGTTGTCAAAAAGGATTTGCACTGGATTGGAATCGTAGTTCATTGTCGCTTTATTTTGATTTGTGGTGCAAAGATAGGGCTTTTTCCGAAACGCGCAACTAAACGAGCAACTATTTTACACCTTTATTAATATAAAGAACTACGGGACGGAGGACAGAGGACGGAGGACGGAGGACACGAAATTGTGGAGTACGAAAATATTTGTACTTTTGCAGCGTTTATGGAATCCGAAGTTTCAGGTATGATTGACAGCGAAACCTTGACATTAATCATCATGTGGGCCATCGGCGTGGTGGCGTTTTTCGTGCTTTGGGCCATCTTAACCAAAGTGGTTCAGCGCATCAGCAGGAAAAAAGAGGCTGAAAAGACAGCCGAAACTGACGAGGCAACCGAGAAGCCCACGGAGGCCAATTCGGGCGAAATCTAACCAAAAAGAGGCTCCAATTGCCATATTTTTTGTAATTTCGCGCTTTCAACGAAAATCTAAAGACACACGAATATGAAATACGACATCATCGTTATCGGCAGCGGCCCTGGAGGGTATGTGGCTGCCATCAGAGCATCGCAATTGGGCAAGAAAGTGGCCGTCGTCGAGAAGGCCGAAGTGGGCGGCATCTGCCTCAACTGGG
>DGXB01000042.1:0-163 GCA_002396205.1 Bacteroidales bacterium UBA4243 | reverse complement strand
CAACTGGGGCTGCATCCCCACCAAAGCCCTGCTGAAGAGTGCACAAGTTTACACCTATATCAATCATGCCGAGAACTACGGCATCAAGGTGGAAGGCGAAGTGAAGCCCGACATGGAAGCAGTCGTGGCCCGCAGCCGTGGCGTGGCCGACACCATGAGCAAG
>DGXB01000085.1 GCA_002396205.1 Bacteroidales bacterium UBA4243 | reverse complement strand
GTCGAAACCTGCATGTTTGTAGAATTCGATATTCCCCTCCATTTGTAACAGGCCTATACCCATCTCCTTAGCTTTCTCCAAGGCATATTGCAACAATTTCAAGCCGTAGCCTTTGCGTTTATAAGTTGGTTGAATGCTGATGGGGCCAAAAGTCCATGAAGGGAAGTGGCTGCCATCGTTAAGGATGATCTCGGCTTTCGAGAACATCACATGGCCGATGATTTTGCCATCCTCCTCCATCACGAAATCCAACTCCGGGATGAAGTCGGGATTGTGTCTATATTGGTTGAGTACATAATGCTCCGTGCATCCTGGACGGTAAACGTTCCAGAAAGCCTCGCGGGTGAGGTTTTCCACATCGCGCCAGTCTTGTGGTTGCTCTAATCTGATGTTCATCGCTCCTGTATATCAATTTGGATGCAAAATTAGTGTATTATCCATTCCGAAACGAAAATCTGATGTGGACAATTATATGGACATTGTGGCAAATTACGCGAAATATGTGCTTGTTTTCCATATTTTTGCAGCGAATCATAACGGAACATTAGTTTTATTATGGCACGACCGACAAGCGTAACGAAAGAAAAAATACTTGCTGCTGCTATTGACATCGTGAGAAATAGTGGCACTACCGCACTTACTGCCCGAAGTTTGTCTTCGGCGTTGGGTTGCGGTGCCAATGCCGTTTTCTCGAGATTTGGCTCAATGGAAGGCGTTCTGGAAGCTGTCCGTACCGAAGCCCGCCGTTTGTTCAAGGAACGCGTTGGTGCGGGGTTTTCCTTGAATCCGCCTTTCAAGGGTTTTGGCATAGCCTTTTTATGGTTTGCGATGGACGAACCGCAACTCTATAAAATGGTGATGGCCGACACCGCATCGGCAACGTCTTTCGAGGAGTATATCGACACCAACATAGGCTTCAAGCAGGAATGCCTCGATGCTATCAACCAGTCGTTTTCTTTGGAAGAAAAGGATGCGGAAATGCTTTATTATCAAATGGTTATTGTGGCTTTGGGATTGGCGCACACCTGCGTGGAAGGAGGCTCTGTGCTTCATCTGCAGCAGGTCGCGGCGGTTTTGGGCAAGAATGTCCGAGCCTTCCTGATGGTCATCCGCGCCGGTGCCGATGAGCGCGAATCTTTCGTGCCTCGTGAGGGTGCAGGACCCGAGGGCGATGTCGATTCCTATCTTCTGCTACATTCCCTTGCGAGCCAAAACCACTTGATACAAGAACTACGTTCCAATCCTCGATATGTGCAAGACGGCGAATGGGTTGAAATGGAACGTGTGTTCCGAAACAGTTTCTCGCTCACTCCAGAATCCCTTCGGGAGGAGCATCCCAACCTCACCCGTGGGGATGTTCGTCTGATCATGCTTTCCCGGCTTCAGTTTTCCGTGACCGAGCAAGCCCTTCTTTTGGGTATTTCGCCCGCCTCAGTTACTAAGGCACGACAAAGGCTTAAGGCCAAACTGGGAATGTGATGAATCCTCCTCCCACCTATGATTTCATTCTTTCCTGCGCATCCTTTCCAGCGCCAGTCCCCTTGTATTTACTGCGTGTCGAGTTCAGGCGATAATACACCGAGACTTGCAACTTATGCGTCGAGAAAACGTTGTTCTGCTGGATTTGGTAGTAGCCCATGTCGCTGTATTCGTTCATGCCACTGTGTCGCAGGATGTCGAGCACGGCGGCACGGATGGTGAGCGACTTGTCCTTCAAGAAAGTCTTCTGCACGACAACGCCAAGGTTCATGTAGTTGTAGTCGTTGTAGAAATTCAGCTGATGGCCGCGCGAGCGGAACACGAAATTGATGTCGATTTTCCAATCATGCTTGAAACTGAAGGTGTTGAAGGCGTTGAAGGTAAAGACAGGCTTGTCAAAATAGACCCTGCGAGTGCCTGCGGGAACATGGATGTCCTCAAGGTCGAGCCAAAGGTCTTGTTTCTCCACACCTGCGGTGGCGTTGAGCGACCAAATACCCGCTCTTGGCGTTGCCGAAATGTAGGCACCAATCGTATTCACAGGTTTATCGAGGTTGATATGCTTGATGAGCGCAGCATCGCCATCGGTGAGATAGGCCCACTGCGTGATGGGATTCTTGCAATGCGAATATGAAGCCGTGAACGCGAGCCATTTATAGCCCACATTCAGCGTAAGGTCTTGAATGCGCTCGTTGAGCAGTTGCGAGTTGCCCGCCTGCATCGAATAGCGGCTGATGTAAGTGACGGCGTCGTTCATCGCGAAGAAACTCGGACGGTTGGTCTTGATGCCATACGACAGTCCCATCTCCACCTTGCCCAAGGCAACGGAATAGGAGGCCGTCGGGAAGAACTCGTCCTGCGGGCGATACAGGAAATCATCGTTGATCACATCCCTATAGTCCAAAAGTGTGTGTTCGTAACGCATCCCAACACTGGCTTGACCCCATTTCCCGAAGTCGCAGGCGTATTGCGCAAAGGCAGCGATATTGTTTTCCTTTATGTCGGCATCGGTGTTGGCTATGGTTTGTTTATCAATCCAATAGGTGTTGTGACGCTTGGCGAAGGTCATCTCCGTGCCTGCCTCGATGCTGCCTTTCCAAACGGGATAGGAAAGCACCAACTTGGAGGCATAGAGCCTACTTTCCGCTCCCGACCTGCTTCTGACAAAGTCGTCTTCTATCTGGCTCTGCTCCACGTTTTCGCGGTCGGTGTTGGTCGCCGTGTTCAGGAAGTCGAAGTTGAAGTCAATGCCGAGTTTGCCCGCTGTGCCGTTGTAATAGGCATTGGTGAGGATACCGAGCGGCTTGGTTTCCTTGCTGGTCTGCACGCTGTAGAGATGGTCGAGGAAGACATCATTTTCGAAGACATCTTCATCGTAGATGACCTTGTTCTCGCCGCCAAGATAATGTGTCAAATCGGCACGGATGCCCAAAGAATGATTGTCGGAAACTTGCCAGTTGGCGCCAGCGGTATAAACGAGTTGGTCGTTTTCCCAAGTCATGGTGTAGGGACCTGCCTGGCGGAACACTTTGGTGGTGTTGGCGATTTCCTCCAAGCTGCTGTATTGGCGGTAGTCCGTATGCCTGTAATACACCGAGCCGAACACATCGACACCGTTTTTGCGGTAGTTCAAACCGAGTTTCCCTCGTGGCGTGTTGAAACCGTACTGTAAGTCTTGGTCGTCGGTCAGGTTCAGGTCGAGGCTGAGGCCGTCACCTTGTTGTTTCTTGGTGCGGATGCGGACCACTGCCCTCACCGTGGCATCATATTGCGCTCCCGGGTTGTTGATGACTTCCACATCACGGATGTCGTCGCTGCGCAGACGGCGCAGTTCGCTGTCGTCGCGCATCAGCCGCCCGTTGA
>DGXB01000002.1 GCA_002396205.1 Bacteroidales bacterium UBA4243 | reverse complement strand
TGATCCTTTGCTTGGATGGAAGCTTCAGCAGCCGTGAGCTTGGTTTTGTTCTCGGAAGCCTCTTTGAGTGCTCCCTCGATGGTGTCCAGTTGGGACTCATCGGCTGCAAACTTACCATCGGAAAGAGTGATTGCTGCCTCTGCCATCAGCAGAAGAGCAGCCAAGAAGGGGAATTTCTTCATAGTTATGGTTTGTTTGGGTTGGTTAACTGGTTCGGGTTCTGCCACGGCTTGCGCCCGTGCGGGTTCTTCTTGGGTTGCTTTCTTGGAGGGCTTGAAGAACTCCGTTAAGGCGGCAATGAACTTCTGGAACTGGGACGATGCCTGTACGGGCACGTTCGGGATGGGCATACCGACAGCAGCCATAGCGGAAGCTACAGCATCGGTGAGGACCGGCGCCTCGTCCTCCTCATCCGCAGTGACAGTGTCCACAAATCCCCATGTTTTGGCTTCTTCGGCATTGAGCCATCCACCGACTTTCATCAGCTCCAGCAACTCGGCTTGTGTTTTGCCACAGCGTTTGGCGTAGAGGGAAGCGACATTCGCATCAATCTTCTCCAAATCGGTTTTGAGTTGGGAGAGATCCTTGATCTGGTCAGCGAGTTGATCGGCATTGAGGGAAGCCCATTGGAAGAACTCGGTGGAGCATTTGTGAACCAAGTACATAGCAGAACCATCCATGGTAATCTCTTTGGCACCCATGGAGGCAATAGTGGCGGCAGACGCGTTCATCCCGACGAAATGCACATGCACATCGCCGTGATTACGGAAAGCGGAAGCGATAGTAAGAGCGGTGGCGACAGAACCACCTAACGAATCAATGAGAACATCCACACGTTTGCCTTTGTTGGCATCGAGGACGTTCTGCACATGGCGGCTGTCGAAGTCATAACCTCCGACAAAGCCGCGCAAGTGGAGATGGTAGTTTTTCATAGCACGGTTTAGGTTTGTGCTGCAAAATTACTACCATTCGCGCATATGCGAAAAGACCTATATTATTGGGCGTATACGCATGGGATCAAGGCTTTTGGTGCCTTGTAGGTGATAGTGAAGGTGGTGGTGGCGGATTCTCCATCGGGTGAACCCAAATCGCCGGAACTCTCGATTAGAGGGTAAGGCTTCTCTTTGGTGCCAATGAGAAAAGTGCGGTTGTTGGCATCCGTGACCAACAAAGAAACAGGAACATCCTCCGGAAGCGGGAGGAGTGACTGAAAAGATAGCTCGACCGTTTCATTACCTGCACCGTTCGTGTTGCTACGCGTAGCGACGCAAGAAGGAGCACCGGTAAAGGGAATCTCCACCGAAGGGGAGGACAGATAAACAGGAGCAGAGGAAATGGCTATAAGCGACAGCCCGTCGGGCAGCTTATTGGCATTGATGTATGCCAGCTTTTTTATACCCGGAAGTGAAAAGTATTTGCACATGGAATGAAATGGAATTAAGTGGAACAAATCGGAATAAGTGGGAACGATTATCAAAAATCGTCCCCAAACTTATAGCGAAAAAATCATTTTTTCTTCACTTTCGGCGTTTTGCGGTATACATCCCTGCGACGCTGATAGATTTTGAGCAATGTGTTGAAGTTCGTGTCATCGTACTCAATGCAGTGATCTTCCATCCATGCGGTGACGAGCAGATCGATCCGGGCATGGGGCGTTTTGCGTCGTGCCTCATGGATATCCTCAAACAACTCCGACTTGAAGCGGTAGCGGATGGTTTCGGCCAAGTGCTCCAGTCCGGACGACGGCATGTAGTTGTAGTATTCCACCGGCTTGCCGGTAAAAGAGGGAATAACGATAGCTATGGTAGCGTCGGAAGGTATCGGTGCGGGCTTGTCGTTCGGCTGCTTGGCAAGGTGCATGTTGATCACGTCAGACTCTTGCGAGCCACGGACAGGAACCACAGGAGTTGGGAAACGATAGATCTCACGCGGACAAACATCTTTATCCCGGTTGTGAATTTGTGTACACTCATTGGCATACCATTGCGCCAGATACGGCGGCAGAGTCAGATAGATAAGGTAATCGTTCATAAAATAGTTAAAGTTTAGGTTCAAAAACGGTCGCAAAGTTACTAAAAATCTTGGAATTGTGCAAGTTGCACCCCTTGTATAGACTATAAAAAATGCACTCCGTCTAAAAAAAATGCACTTTTGATCTGAAAGGCATAAAAAATGAGGCGCCGACCTTCACAGGCAGGCGTCCTCCGGCAAAACTTTCGCAACAATGAAATCGTAACATGTTTAATCATCATCCTCAATTGAAGACGATGCAAAAGTACTGCTTTCTGAGGACATGAGAAAAGACCTCCGGTCGGGGAGGGCGCCGGAGGTCGTCCAAAAGAAAAGCGGGTTGCCCCGCTTTGCCTTAGTTCCGGAAGATGTGCCCATCGACCTCGGTGTAATCGCCACCCGTATCGAGACTGCGCCACACTGCCGAATAATCAATGCAGCATTGTAGCCACTGCGGCAAGTTCTTGAAGTAGCCGCACTCCTCGCAAAGGTTTTCGGCGAAATCTTCGGGGCTATTCCATTTGCCCTCATAGCGCTCCTCGAAATCTTCGAGCGTGCCCTCATCCCAATAGCCGAGGTATGCCTCGTAAGCCTCGCGGCGTTCCTCGCTAAGGGCGGCATATTCTTTGATTTTATCGAACGTGCTTTCGCCCATGCAGCCTTCACAATACCATTGTTCGGGGAAGTGCTCATAATCTTGGAACATGAGTTCCGGCTCTGACTCGTTGGCGTGCAAGCGGTTGCAAAACTCAATAAAATCGTGGTAGTTCTCAAAGGTGGACAAATCAATCCACATGCCGTAAAGACTGCCGTTGTTGTACTTGGCA
>DGXB01000011.1 GCA_002396205.1 Bacteroidales bacterium UBA4243 | reverse complement strand
ATGTCGGGGATGATTTTGCAGAACGCATTGGGATACAAGCCTTTGTCGAGGTTCTTGATGGCGTTGTGAATGTCTTCTTTTTCGGCTGATACGCCGCGTTGGCTATAACGATTGTCCATGTTTTTTGACTTCGGGACCTCGGGACTTCGGGACTACGGGTTGGAAGTCTCGCAGTCCCGTAGTCTCGTAGTCTCGCAGTCAATATTATTTAAACTTCAATTTTTTCTCTTTCGTATCAAACTCGAAGTTGCCGAGTTGCTTCATGTTCTTCTGTCCAATGACCCATTGCTCGACCATGCGGCTCACCACTTTGCACTCCACGTTGTAGAGCGAGCGACCAGCGATGCGCACTTCCTTGATGACGAAGATGGCGTCGTTGGCGATGCCTCCAGTGGTCAGGATCTTGTCGACGTCGCCCTTGAAGTCGTCGGCGGTGATGCGACCGTCTTTCAGCAGCTCCAAGGCGCGGCTCTCCGAGACGCAGAAATCGGCGTTCTGGCTGTAGGTGAAAGGCTCGTTGTAGCCGTCCACGCGAGCGAAGAAATTGAAGTAACCTTTATTGTTGACGGTAAATTGCTCAGTTTGTTCTTCTTGCGGATTGATGGCGATGTTGACGGTGCCTCCTTCGTTGATATGTTCGCGTGGCACGAAGTCCTTGCTCAGGATGCGGAACTCGGTGCGGCGGTTCATCTGGTGGGCAGCCTCTTTCACGTCGTTGTTGGGCAGCTTGTTGATGAAGTCTTCGGTGAGTCTCGTTCCAGCCTTGAAGGTGTAGCCCTTCACGGTCATGTCTTTCTGGATGGTGCGCGGCACACGCTCGCCGTAGCCCTTGGCGGTCAGGCGGAGCGGGTCGATACCTCTGATAATCAGATAGTCGACAACACTTTGGGCGCGCTTTTGCGACAGGATGTCGTTGTGCTCGTCGGTGTCGCGGGCATCGGTGTGCGAAGCCAACTCGATAGTGATGGTCGGATTGATTTGCAACGTTTCGATCAGGCCTTGCAGCGAGTCCTCAAATTGGGGCTTGAGGTCCCATTTGCCCAAATCGTAAAGGATGTCGGGCAGCATGATGGGTTCTTGCGGTATGGGTTCGATGTCGTATTCTTTCTCGAAGTCCTTGCTGAACTCAAGTCCAATGGTGGTCTCTTGTGCGCTGAGTGTGAAGTAGTTATCTTTATCGATAGTGATGTCGTAGGTCGTGTTCTTGTTCATCTGGCTCTCGCTGAAGTTGAAGTAACCCTTGTCGTTGGTGCGGGTCATGTTGTTCGAGCCGTCGCTGCCCACCATGCGCACTTGCGCGTTGCTGACATATTGCTTCGTCTTGGCATCTTTGACAGTGCCTGAGAAGGTGAACAAGATAGGCGGTTCCTCAAAGTAGTAGATGTTGTCCAAAGCACGGCTGTTGCCACGGTTGGAGGAGATGAAACCGCGTTCTTCAGTGGGATGGAAGACGATACCGAAGTCGTCGCCAATCGAGTTGATGGGGTATTTCAGGTTGCGTGGCTCGCCCCATTGTCCGCTGGTGTCCATTGAGCTGACGAAGATGTCGAGACCACCCATGCCGCCGTGACCGTCGGAGGCAAAATATAATACGGTGTCGTATCTGAGGAAGGGGAACACCTCGTTGCCGGGCGTGTTGATGCGCTCGCCAAGGTTGAAGGGGTGTTTGAAAGGCTCTGTGGCATTGTCGCGCATGGCCACCCAGATGTCGTTGCCGCCAAATCCGCCCTTGCGTTCGGCAGCAAAATAAAGGATAAGTTCGTCGCGCGAAAGAGTGGGATGACCAACGATATCCAGGGTGTCGACACCGGCGATTTCAACAGGGCGTGCTTCCGAGAAGGCACCCCCACTCTTTCCGGCCACCATGATTTGGCAGCCGCTTTTGCGGTGGGCGTTGTTTTGGCAACGGGTGAAATACATCTTGGTGAAACGGTCGTTCATGAAAGGCGTTCCCTCGCTGGCTTTGGTATTGACATTTTCAGCCTCGTCGGCGAGCACTGGCGTGCTCCAGTCGCCTTTGCGGTCTTGTTTGGAAGTGAAGAGGTCGGCAAACTCCTGCCCTGTGATACCGTCTTTTTCCTTACCTGTGGCGGCATCGCGGGTGGAGGTGAAGATGATTTCGTTGTAGTTGTTGTTGAGCCATGTGGCGCAATAGTCCGAGTCCTTGGTCGAGTTCACCTTTTTCAGTTCCGTCAGCTCGTATTTCGACGGGTTTTCCATCCATTCCGCAATCATTTTGGTGGTCTCCACGCCAAGCGGGCCTCGCGGGTCGTCGGGCATTCGCTGGGAATAGATTTCATACATCTCGATGGCATCGTTGAACTTCTCGTTTGTCTTGTAAGTCTCGGCAAGATAGAGATAAAGTTCGGGATGCGTGTTGGGATACTCGGTCTTCAGCAGACGCTTGTAGTAAGGCTCAGCACGTTTGGTAAGGCCGATAAGACGGTAGCATTCAGCCATTTGGAAACTGATGCGATTGCGCTCGTCCTTGTTGCGACGCACCTTGCGGTAGGCTTTCTTGTAACGGTCGGCGGCTTCGGTGTATTGCTTGCGCCCAAAGGCCAAGTCGGCGTTCTTGGCCGGATTTCTTCTTTGCGCAAAAAGGTCGGAGCTCATGAAGATGAACAAGGCCGACATGATAATCAGGACATATCTTCTCATAGGTGTAAATTCTCTCTATTGCAAACGCGGAACACTCGTTTTTATTATTGGGCAAAAGTACAACATTTCGGGGAAACAGCGAAAGAGTTTGGCAAAAATGTATCGGTTGGCCCACAAAAAACAACCAAATTTTTGATTAACGGAAAAAAACAGGGCGACCAAAACAAAAAAAACATCTTCATTATTGATGGAAAGCAAAAAACACCTAATATTGCAAGCGAAAAAACACACTACATAACAACAAACAAAACCTTACAGCCATGAAAAGGACTTTTACCATTCTCGTAGCACTCACAATGAGTGGAATTGTCGCTTATGCGCAAATGCAATCCCGCATCGGATACGATTTTGCCACGCCTAACATTGGTGCAACCCTTAATGCCATGCGGCCTTCAGGCGACTTGAAAGTGAACACCCAACCTGCCCGAAGCGGCGGCACTGGGACCTATGAAGACCCTTACATTGTCGGCTCGGCAGAGGAGTTGGCCGAAATCGCGACCCGTGTCAACAGCGGCACCGAAGCCAGCGGCGTCATCTTCCCCGATGGCAATCCAGGCTATGCCGACCAGTATTTCCTGATGGACAAAGACATCGACCTCAGCAACTATACGCCTTGGATGCCCATCTCCATCCCCGGAGAGAAAATCTTTTTTGGCCACTTTGATGGCGGCAACCACACCATCACCCACCTCACCACCGACTTCAGCACCAACAACTCCAACCAAGGGTTGTTCTCGGTCATTGGCGCCAATGCCTCCATCAGCAACCTCAAAATTAGGGACAGCCATGTCACTGGAGAAATCTACACTGGATCCTTTGTCGGTGCGGCAGGAGAGAACTCCCAAATCATCAATTGTCACAACTACAGCGACGTGAATGCCACCTATTATTATTGTGGCGGCATCGCTGGCGCAAGCTGGGGCGCAATTGTGAACTGCTCCAACGCAGGCAACATCACCTCCAACCAAGACTTCATCGGAGGCATCGTCGGCGACTTCTACGGCACCATCATATCATGCATCAATACGGGAAACATAAGCGGCACCACATCCACCGGAGGCATCGTCGGCTATAGTGCAAACGCAGAGATTGCACACAACATCAATGCCGGAAACATCTATGCCACAAGCGGATACTCAGGTGGTGTGGTCGGTTTCGTCACCAACTACGATTCCGAAAACACCTCTACCGAGCTGCTCAATTTTGGTGGCTGCTACGGTCCGAGCATCAAGGCCGTCATCGGTCGCCTATGGACCGAAAACGGACAGCCCAGCCATGCCAGCAACTGCTATTACGACCGTCAGATGACCGACAAAACCGGCGTTACGCCCGGCAACGACGTGGAAGGAGTGGTTGAGCCTCGTTTCACCCATGAGCTTATCGGATTCAATATGACCGAGGAATTAGGGCATACTTGGACCTACGGCAACGAAGTATATAGCTGGAACTTCTACGAAGACAACTACCCCACCCCCGACAGCTGGGTTCATTACAATGAGACTCGCTTCGTGGCCGCCGCTCCTGCAAGATTGCGCTATGTCAACGAATTGGACTATGACCGTTTCAATAACGTGCGTGACGACTTTCACATCTTCAACGATTTTTACGGACTCACTTGGGAAAGCGCCACTGGCAAGGTTAGTTTTTTCGAAAATATCGCGCAACTGCTTGAAACAGGACGAGATACGCTCATTGTCAACCTCGACGATGCCCGCAAAGAAATCATCATCGAAATCACCGACATGCTTGGCACCGATGAAGACACAGCCACAAACCTGACGGTCTATCCCAATCCCACCAACGGTTTCCTCACGTTGGAAGGAATCGAAGCCACCGAAACAAAGGTTTTCGACGCCCTTGGCCAGCAAGTCATGAGTTTCAGAGGAAACATGGCGCAATTGGGACATCTTCCGCAGGGTGTTTATTTACTGAAATCAACCGACAAGAATGGCTTCATACAGCAAAACAGGGTTGTTGTGAGCCATCAACAATAGAAAAAACACAGTAGTAAGGGAAACCAAAGGAAAAAAGTTGTATTTTAGCCGACTAATTTCTGTTGAAGTGTTGGAGGTTGAATTGTTGAACCGTTGAAAAGGCAGCAGGCAAGCTCCAACAACCAACGAAAGCGAATGGAAACAGTCAAACAATCAAACAGTTAAACAATAAACAATCAACACAATGAGCACTATCAAAGATTTGGAACCGAAAGGCGTGTTCAGCAACTTCTACAGCCTGACGCAGATTCCGCGCCCTTCGAAGAAAGAAGCCAAAGTAATCGCCTTCATGAAGCAATGGGGCGAAGACCACGGCCTTGAGACCATGGTCGACGACTGTGGCAACGTCATCATCCGCAAACCCGCCACGCCCGGCATGGAAAACCGCAAAGGCGTCATTCTGCAAGCCCACCTCGACATGGTGCCGCAAAAGAACGCCGACAAGGTGCACGATTTCGAAAACGACCCGATTGAGACCCACATCGAAAACGGTTGGGTGAAAGCCAACGGCACCACCCTCGGCGCCGACGACGGATTGGGAGCCGCCGCTGCCATGGCCGTCCTCGAAGCCACCGACCTGCAACATGGCCCCATCGAGGCCCTCTTCACCATCGACGAAGAAACCGGCATGACCGGAGCCAACCTGCTGAAACCCGGCATCCTCAACGGCGACATCCTGATGAACATGGACTCGGAGACCGAAGGCGAACTCTACGTGGGCTGCGCCGGCGGTGTCGACACTATCGGCACTTGGACACCTACATATGAGGACGTTCCCGCTGGCATGACGGCCTATCGCCTGTTCGTAAAAGGCCTGAAAGGCGGCCACTCTGGCATGGACATCAACCTTGGCCGCGCCAACGCCAACAAGGTGATGAACACCCTGCTGCTGATGGCAGCTGAGAAATACGGCCTGCGCCTCGCCTGCATCGACGGCGGCAGCCTGCGCAACGCCATCCCACGCGAAGCCGAAGCCATCGTGGTCGTCCCGACCTGCAAGATGGAAGAATTTGCGAAGTTCGTCCCTGAATTTGAAGCCATCTGCAAGGAAGAGTTCGCCAAGACCGAGCCCGACCTCGCCATCATCTGCGAAGCCGCCGAGATGCCCAAGCAGGTCATCGACGCGAAGACGCAGAACAACCTCTTTACCGCCATCGCCCGCTACCCCAACGGCGTCATCGCCATGTCGAAAGACTTTGAAGGCACTACCGAGACTTCGAGCAACTTAGCCACCATTAAGATGGAAGACGGCAAGATCACCTGCGCCGCTCTGACCCGCAGCCTCGTCGATGCCGACAAGGACAAGCTCGCCGAGCAAATCCGCAAGAACCTCACCGAGAATGGCGCCGAGGCCCACTCGACCGGCGACTACCCCGGCTGGAAGCCCAACATCAACTCGACCATCCTCAACCTGATGAAGAAAGTCTACCAAGACAAGTTCGGCAAGGAAGCCAAGATCATGGTCGTCCACGCCGGACTGGAATGCGGCATCCTTGGATCAAAGTACCCGAACTGGGACATGGTGAGCTTCGGACCTACACTGGTGCACCCGCACTCGCCCGACGAAGCCCTGCTCATCGAGAGCGTGCAGCCCTTCTGGGACCTCATCGTCGAAACGTTGAAGAATATCCCCGAAAAAGAGGTTGTTGCATAAGCAACTCATAACCAATAATTTAAAAAAGGCGAAATCAGATTTGGTTTCGTCTTTTTCATTTTTTTCGGAAAAAATGTTGGAGCAAAGGAAATTCTTCGTACTTTTGCAGCCCGATTGAAAGGGATTTCAAAGTAAACAAACAAAATAAGATACAGAGATGAAGCGCACTTATCAACCATCGAACAGAAAACGTAGAAACAAACACGGTTTCAGAGAAAGAATGTCAACGGCCAACGGCCGTAAAGTCCTGGCCCGCAGAAGAGCCAAAGGCCGCAAAAAACTTACAGTTTCTGACGAGTATTAATTTTCGGAAGCCGTTATATTTCTTATTTAAGGTAACGAAGGCGACCCCGCAAGGGAATCGCCTTTTGTTGTTTTATCTTGTCGCAAACTGCGTCCAGCAGTTTGATTATAAAACGACACATTTTTCGAATTGCGAGACGCAATTCACGACAGTTTCTCGCAGCGGTAAATGATTTCCTCTCCCCTACGCGCCAAGTGCATCCTTTCGCGTTGTTGATCAGGTATCTCATAGTAAATCCTATCCTCCGTCACCTTGAAGCCAGCCTTGCGCAGCACGTCGGCATAATCGCGGCCAAACTGTCGCACATGGTCGTATTGGCCGAAAAGGCGCTCACGTTCCTTGGGGTCGGTGACACTCGGGTCTTCAAAAGTATCCACATCCGGGTTGATGGGCACAAGCAAAATGGCCCAGCCGCCAGGCTTCAAGATGCGCTTGATTTCGGCGAAGGCCTTGTTGGCATCGCTGACGTGCTCCAAAACATGGTTGCAGATGACCACATCGTAGGTGTCGCTCGGCTGGTCGATGGCGGTAACATCCAAATGCAAGTCAGCGATGGGCGAATCGAGGTCGGCAGTGGTGTAATCGAGGTTCTTCAAGGCTCGGAAACGCTTCAGGAAAGGCTGCTCGGGCGCAAAATGCAAGACTTTCAATGGTGCGGTAAAGAAATCCGTCTTCTCCTTCAAATAAAGCCACAGCAAACGATGGCGTTCGAGCGACAAACATTTGGGACACAAGCGGTTGTCCATAGCCTTGCCATATCCATAGGGCAAGAATTTCCGGAAATGACCGCCGCAAACGGGGCATTCCACCTTGTTGCCCAAATAAAACGGACGGATAAGCCAGCTGAACAAGTAACTCAGTTTGATAAGCCACTGGCGGGGGAAAATCTTCGTGAATAGGGAGATGAGTTTTTTCATTTCAAAAATAGATGATTGATAACGCAAAAATACACAAAGAAACATTATCTTTGCAAAAAATTCGGAAAATGCTGTTTTCAATCATCATACCTGTCTACAACCGGCCGCAGGAAGTTGATGAGCTGCTGGAAAGCCTTTGCGCGCAGACTTTCAACGACTTCGAGGTCGTTGTTGTGGAGGACGGATCGACGGAAAAATGCGAGGAAGTCTGCCAAAAATACACCAACAGATTGACGCTTCACTACCATTTCAAGCCCAACAGCGGTCCCGGCCCGTCGCGCAACTACGGCGCCGAGCACAGCCAAGGCGAATACCTTATTATATTGGACTCCGACGTCATCGTTCCCGCCGATTATTTGACAATCGTCAAAAGCGAACTCGACCGCGAGCCTTGCGATGCCTTCGGTGGTCCCGACCGCGCTCATACGTCGTTCACGCCCATACAGAAGGCCATCAACTACGCGATGACCTCGTTTTTCACCACGGGCGGCATTCGCGGCGGCAAGCAAAAGTTAGACAAGTTTTATCCGCGCAGCTTCAACCTCGGAATAAAAAAGTCGGTTTTTGAAGCCTTGGAAGGCTTCGCTCCTATGCGCTACGGCGAGGACATCGACCTGAGTACCAGAATCTTTTCCAATGGATATTCCTGTCGGCTTTTCCCAGAAGCTTTCGTTTACCACAAGCGACGCGTCAAGTTTAGTTCGTTTTTCCGACAGGTGAAGCACTCGGGCGAGGCGCGTGTCATCCTGAAAAAGAAATACCCCGACACCTTCAAGCTCGTGCATTTGCTGCCTGCGGCCTTCGTTGTCGGCAACCTGCTGTTGGTCATCATGGCACTCTTCCATCACTGGCTTTGGCTTGCCCCTATCCTACTCTACTGCTTGATGGTTTTTGCCGACTCATTGATAAAAAACAAAGATATGAAAGTCGCATTACTTTCTGTTCCAGCGGCTTATGTTCAACTTTTCGGTTATGGCACAGGATTCATCCAAGCCTCATGGAACGACATTTTGCGCAAAAAAATGCCATTGCAAGGGGAAAAAACGTAATTTCGCAGCACCTATTATAATATACCATGGGAGGATTTTGGAAAATACTGCTTACCGCCGTCTTGATATTCTACGCTTTCAACATGATTATCAACTTGATATTCAGGAGAAAAGCGAGAAAACTGCAACGGGAAATGGAAGAGAGCCTGAATAACGACCGCACTACGCAAACTGAAGACGAAACAAAGCCCCATGTCGACCCAAACATTGGAGAATACACAGATTACGAAGAAGTTGAATAGAACAAAACAAACATCATGAAGAATACTTTTTTCCAAAAGAACAAAACTGTACTCAGCATCGTGGCCGCCATCATCGCCTTTGTGGTCATCACGTTGGTTTATTTCAGCCCGGTGCTGCAAGGCAAACGCATCAAACAGCATGACATCGAGATGCATCTCGGTATGTCACAAGAGATTACAGAGTTTCGTGAGGCCACGGGTGAACAGACGCTGTGGACCAACGCACCCTTTGGCGGAATGCCAGCATGGAACATCTCAGTGCCCGCGAAGGGCAACCTTACCAACCCGATTTACAAGGGTCTGAGTTTGGGATTTCCACACCCCATCGGTTCCGTATTCATCTGTATGTTAGGCTTTTTCATCCTGCTCTTGGTACTCGATTGCGGCTTTTGGATCAGTTTTGTCGGAGCCATAGCCTACGGTTTCACGTCCTACCTATTCATCGTCATCGGGGCGGGACACAACGCCAAGGCCATGGCCATGGCCTATATGGCACCTGTCATCGCTGGCGTACTGTTGGCCTACAAAGGCAAATACCTGTGGGGGTGGATTTTGACCGCCTTCGCCTTGGCTTTTGAGGTTCGCACCAACCACCTGCAAATCACCTATTATTTGGCTCTGACCATCGTCATTTTGGTCATCGCAGAGTTCATCAGCGACATCAAAAGCAAGAGGTTGGGACATTTCTTCAAGGCTTCGGCAGGACTGGTGGTGGCTGCCATTCTTGGCGTACTCACTTGCTCAACAGCGCTTTATGGAAACTATGAGTTCGGTAAGGAAACCACCCGTGGCAAACCCGTCTTGACCCGCAACGAAGACAACCAAACCCGTGGCCTCGACCGCGACTACATCACCCAATGGAGCTATGGCAAGGGCGAGACCTGGAGCCTGCTGATTCCCAACGCCAAAGGTGGCGCTTCGGCCTATATCGGCAAGCAAAACCCCGCCTTGGACAAGGCCGACCGCCAATTCAGGGAAAGCATCGCGCAGAGCAACGCCTATTGGGGCGACCAACCTGGCACGAGCGGCCCAGTGTATGTGGGCGCCATCGTCGTGTTCCTCTTCGTCCTCGGAGCCATGACCGTGAAGGGCAAGCTGAAATGGGCCTTGCTCATCGCCACCCTGCTCTCCATCCTGCTCAGTTGGGGCAAGAACTTCATGGGATTCACCAACTTCTTCTTGGACTATATTCCTGGCTACGACAAGTTTAGGGCGGTCAGTATGACCTTGGTCATCGCTGAAGTCACCATGCCGTTGCTAGGTTTCTTGGGCTTGGCCGAAATCGCCAAGAGCCCTGAGAGTTTCAAGCAAAACATGAAGAAATTCTACATCGCTTTGGGCGTCACGGCGGGCATCTGCCTGGTGTTCTACATCGCGCCCAAAGTATTCTTCAACTTCCTCAGCCAAGGCGAGGCCGAACAATTTGCGGCCATGAGCAAAGGCAAGGACGGAGCACTTTACGCCAACTTCGCTTCACAACTTGAGAACGTGCGCGTGGCCATCTTCCGCAAGGACGCGATGCGCAGCCTGCTGTTCATCATCCTTGCCGCTGTGCCGCTGCTCCTATACGGCAAGGGCAAGCTGAAAGGCCAAATCGCTTTCCCCATCTTGGCCGTGTTGGTGCTCATCGACATGTATCCCATCGACAAGCGCTACCTCAACAACGACAAGTTCGTGAGCCAACAGAAATACGACAAGCCCTTCACCGCCACGGTGGCCGACAAAGCCATCCTGGAAGACAAGACACTGGATTTCCGCGTGGCCGACATCACCAAAGACATGTTCAACGATGCCAGCACCTGCTATTTCCACAAGTCGTTAGGCGGCTATTCAGGCGCGAAACTGCGTCGCTACCAAGACGTGATTTCACAATACCTTGGCGGCGAACTCAACCAACTCCGCAAGGCCCAAACCGCGCAAGACCTAATGCTGAGTTTGGAACAGCAAAAAGTCGTCAACATGCTGAACACCAAGTATGTCATCTATAACCCCAACACTCAACCTTTCCCCAACCCTTACGCGATGGGCAACGCTTGGGTCGCGAAGGACATCCAATGGGTCGACACGCCTAATGACGAAATCGACGCCATAGGCACCACCGACCTGCAACATACCGCCATCGTGAACAAAGAATTTGAGCAACAGATTGGGAATTACAGACTTACGGATAGCATTTTACCCGAAATCACGTTGGTGGATTATCAGCCGAACAAGTTGACCTATAGATTCAGTTCGGCCCTTCGACAGGCTCAGGGGCCTCAGACCTCCAATTTCTTGGTGGTTTTCTCCGAGATTTGGACCTCAAAAGGCTGGACGATGTACATCGACGGGCAAGAACAGCCCTTGATGCGTGCCAACTACATCTTGCGTTCAGCGTTGATTCCCAGCGGCGACCATGAGATCGTGATGGAATATGCGCCCAAGGCCTGGACAGTGGGCAACACGGTCTCGTTCGTCAGTTCGCTCATCATGATTTTGGGCCTGATTGCAGCCTTGATTTACACAGGTCGCCTCAAAAGCATGGAAGGTAGCGCCGCCTCTTTTGGCATACTTGGCGCCATCATCTACACTTTCTTCCCCAAGAAAAAAGAAAACGAATGATGAAGCGCGTTCTGATCATCACGTACTATTGGCCCCCGTCGGGCGGCAGCGGCGTGCAACGTTGGCTGAAGATGTCGAAATACCTGCCCGAGTACGGCTGGCAGCCCGTGATTTACACTACAGAAAACGCTGAATATCCGATCGTTGACCCCTCATTGGAGAAAGATGTCTCGTCCAAGGTCGAAGTCATCAGACGCCCCATTTTTGAGCCTTACACCTTCTATAAGAAATTCCTCGGAATCAAAAAGGAGGAGACCGTGAAGATGGGTTTCATCGAGGAAAAAGAGAAGAAAAAAAGCTGGAAGACCGACCTCTCGCTTTGGATTCGGGGCAACCTCTTCATCCCCGATGCCCGTCGCTGGTGGGTGAAACCATCGGTGAAGTACCTGAAAAGCTACCTGAAAGCACACCCCGTTGATGCCATCATAAGCACGGGTCCACCCCACTCTATGCACCTGATTGCCATGAAGTTGAAAGAGGAATTGGGGCTTCATTGGATTGCCGACTTCCGCGACCCCTGGACCGAGATCGACTACTACCACGACCTGCACCTCACCCGTTGGGCCGACCGCAAGCACCACAGATTGGAAAAAGAAGTGCTGACCAAGGCCGACAAGGTGGTTACCGTGGCGCCCGACGGCGCGAAACGGCTTGGGCGCATCGGAAACCGCAACGTCAGGGTCGTCTACAACGGCTTCGACCGCGACGACGATGCCACGACAACCGTTGTCAAGCCCGAAAAGTTCACCATCACCTATCTCGGCGTGCTGTCGAAGATCCAGAACCCCGTAAAGCTTTGGGAAGCCCTTGGAGAGTTAGCTAAAGAAAACGACAGCTTTGCCAACGCACTAAAAATCAACATGATTGGTCAAATCGACAGTTCAGTTGTGAAAGCCATTGAGCAACAAGGGCTGAGTCAGCACGTCAGCTATTCGCCTTACATTCCGCACGACCAAGTGTCGGCGGTGCACCGCAGTTCCACCCTGCTCTTGCTCCTGCTCATGCCCGACAGCGAGCCACGCGCCAAGGGGCTGCTGACCGGCAAGCTCTTCGAGTATTTGGCCTCGGGCCGACCCATCCTCTGCATCGGTCCCGAAGACGGCGACGCGGCGAGGATATTGAAAGAGACGGGCGCCGGAACGACAGTCAGTTTCGGGAACAAAGAGAAGATGAAGAAATCCATTAAAGCACTATATAATAAATATTTAGAAGGCGATTTGGCCAACAATACAAACCCAACCGTAGAACAATATTCACGAAGGAATCTGGCTGGGGAGATTGTCAAGCTACTTCAACAAATTGATTAATGCAAATGGAAACACAATTCATCGTCAACGAAGGGATGACAAGGCGATACGAAAAGACGCTGGCATTCATAAAAAGACATGTCCCTAAAGCTACTCGAACAAAGTTATGAAAACACCAAAAATATGTCATCTTGCCAGCCTTCACAAAATGAACGACATGCGCATTTTCGAGAAAGAATGCAAGTCGTTGGCCAAAGGTGGTTTTGACGTCACTCTCATTGGTTTCGGTCCTTCAGCAAAGACAGAAAACATCGATGGCGTGCGGTGCATTTCCTTGTTTTGTCCCATTAAGAACAACTTGGAGATACTAACGAAACGAAACAAGATGAGCCTTGAGGCCGCCTTGAAGGTCGATGCCGACATATACCAACTTCATGAGCCCGAATTGCTGCCGGTGGGCTTGAAACTCAAGCGAAAAGGCAAAATCGTCATTTTCGACAGTCACGAATACTACGGCTGGCAGCTACGCGACAACATCCACAAAATAAAGATTATCAAGACTCCAGCATTTCTTATGAAGGTCATTGGCAGCCTTTATATGCGATATGAGAAACACGTCTGCATGAAACTTGATGCTGTTGTTCAGGTTTGCACCATGAACGGAGTCGATTACTTTGCCAATAGATGCCGTAAGACACTGTTCATCAGAAATTTGCCAAGCATTTCCGATTATACGCGAAAAACACCCATTGATTATGCCAATGGCCCAAAAATTGCCATGATTGGGGGTATCACCAAGGAACGCGGCATCACGCAACTCATTCGAGCAACCCACCTTGCCGAGGGACGTGTTTTGTTGGCAGGCGCTTTCTCCCCCAAATCCTACCAATCCGAGCTTCAGGAAATGCCTGAATACGAATGCGTTGATTATCAAGGCTTCTTGGACAAGAACGGTATGGTGGCCCTGTTGGAGCAGGCCAATATTGGGGCATCGACGATCCTCAACGTTGGTCAATACGACAAAATCGACACCTTCCCGACCAAGGTCTACGATTACATGTCGATGGAACTGCCTGTGGTCATTTCCGACACCGAGTTCGCAAAAAAAATGAACGACAAATACCATTTCGCCATCTGTGTCAGTCCCGACAAGCCCGAAGAGATTGCAGCAGCCATCCGATGGCTAAACTCGCACCCAAAAGAAGCCATCGAAATGGGAAAGAACGGACGCAAGGCTATCGAGAGCGAATTCAATTGGGAAAAGGAAAGCAATAAACTATTGGAGTTCTATAAAAGAATCTTTTCATCAAACGAATGATTTTTTTCACATAATGTAAAAATATCTTACCTTTGCACACGGAAATTGAAACAGAAAAAACAAACTCTATTCGCCATGAGAAAAAAATTATTACTTACTTTGTTTGCCATCATCTCCATTGTTGGCTTTGGACAGAATGTCCGCGTCGGCGACATCCTGTGCGTTCAAGGGACCGACACCATCATTGTATCCCCCAACGACTACAACGGAGGTGGCATCGGGGTGGTCTTCTACGTCGACGAGACTGGTCGTCATGGATGGGCGCTCCATCCTGACATACAAACCCAGCAAATATGCTGGTCAAACTACAACGAACTCCCCTGGGGCCTGACCGGTTGGCTTTCCCAACGCGAAGCCATCTACGACCTTGATGGCTATGACAACACAGGGTTCTTGCGGTCGGCATCACAATATGAGCACTCCAGGTATCCAGGTGCCTGGGCTGTCGATTTCGAGCATGGCTGGTATTGGCCTTCAATCGGGCAGCTCAACATCCTATACGGCAGTATCCCCATCATCAACAACTCCCTCAAGCTGATTGATGGCTTACAGATACGCGGCAAATGGTACTACTGGTCTTCATCAGTATACGGTTACGACAACGACTGTGCCCTATATTTAGGATATGACGGTCGATTAGGTGCCATCGTCAAAAACAGGACGGATTTAGGTGACATCCCCATGAGTATCCGCAGCATCAGAAACTTCTAAATCATCAAGCCATGAAAAGAAAGACTATCATCGCCATATTGCTCAGCATCGCAACGACTTTGGGATTGCAGGCACAAGAATATCACTTGGGGCAACTGGTCACCAACCCCGACGGCAGCCAAGGTGTGGTGTTCTACCTTAACGAGGACGGCACCGCTGGGTGGATGGTGGCCCTGCACGATGCAGCCGAAAACATCCCTTGGGGCCTGACCGACGAAATAGAAGGCCTGCCACACGTCATCAACAACAACGACATCTTGACCAGCGCCTTCGCGGACACCGACGGTTATTCCAACACGCTCTCCATCCTCGCCCACTACCAATCGACTGGCTATACCGGACAATATGCAGCCGCCGCTGTCGACATCGACAATGGTTGGTATCTGCCTGCCGCAGGGCAACTGAAAATGCTGTATGTCAACGCCATCTTCTATGAACCTACGCTCACCATAGCAGGAGATCCCATGGGGTTGCATCCCTATTGGTCGAGTACGCAGGAAAACGACGAAAGAGCCTGGTATGTGCATTTCGGGTCACCCTACCCCGATGTAGCCTGGGCCTGGAATGCCTACATCGCCATATGCCAAAAGGACGAAATATCAGCTCCTTATGGAGGCAATTTCGCCGTAAGGGCCATTCGCGACCTTGAGTTCTCGCCCTTCCCATTCGTAGGCCAGCTTCACGAGCCGGCACCCATTTGTGACGAAGGGCCGCTTGAGCTGACGCTGCCCACTTTACACAATATAGACGACTACGGCTGGGAAATCTCGCAAGACGAAGCGTTCACCAGCCCTATCGCCTACACCGGCCAAATCTTAGACATCTCATATGACGGATGGTATCTTCGCCTTTGGGCCACCAGCGACGAAGGTACAATCCATAGCAACCTCGTCCGCATCACGGTACATGAGAGCAGCATCAGCCATACCACAGCATCAAGCTGCGAATCGTATATCTGGAACGGTCAAACCTACAGTGAATCAGGTATCTACCAAGCCACTTTAGTCAACCAATGGGGCTGCGACAGCATCATCACGCTGGATTTGACCATCAACCATGCGGAAGAATACTTTGTACCCTACCCCGTCTACGCTTGCAACACCTACGAATGGGGCAATATGACACTCAACCAGAGCGGCGTCTACCACCAAACCTTCACCAACCAACTGGGCTGCGACAGCATCGTAACCTTGAGTCTTTACATCTACCACAGTGTTGAACACCAGTTTGCGCACACCGACTGCGGCATATACGAATGGAATGGGCAAACCTATACGGAGAGCGGCGATTACGAGCAAACCTTCACAACCCCCAACGGCTGCGACAGTATCGTCACCCTACATCTTAACATGATTGATGCCTACAACGTTGCATGCGACACCACAGTTTGCGAAAGCTTCGTTTGGAATGGACAGGAATACACGCTATCAGGACACTATGAGCAGACCTTCGTCTCAAGTCACGGCTGCGACTCGGTGGTCAACATGCATCTCGAAATTTGGCAACGTCCCGCTCCGATTCCCGAAATCACAGGTTTGCAAGAAGTATTTGTTTCGACCGACGTCGTCACCAACCAATACAACTACCACATTGATTCCGTTGCTTACGCCACCCGTTACGAATGGTTTTGCGAAGGACCCGACTGGATTGTGGACACTTTGGGAACCCGCTGCACCCTAATGACTACCTCGCCAGGCAACACGACCCTGAAAGTGAGGGCTTGGAACGACTGCGGCTTCAGCGAGCAGGAAATCATCATCCATGCGGGGTTCCACGACGTGGATGAAAACCAACGTATCGCCGTGGCACTTTATCCCAATCCCGCAAACGACATGGTGACGATCGCCGCTGAAGGCATCGAGCGCGTGAGGGTTTTCGACTCCCGAGGGCAAATAGTGAAAGAGATTGGAAACATCGAAGCCGAGCAAGTGGAAATGAACATAAGCCACCTTCCCTCAGCCCTTTACACCGTAGAAGTGAGCACCACTTACGGCAAAGGCTTCATGAAACTGAGCGTGATACGATAATATGGTGGTTATTTATCGCGGAAAACATCCCACACACGATCAATCAAGTCATTGACCGACTGTGAGACTTTCAGCTTGTACAACGAAGTCAAGCCAAGCGCGAGGAAAAGCGCCGACTTCAGGACCGCGTCAATGGTAAGGCCGATGATGGGCCTCTCAAAAGGCTTGACGATGAGCGCTGTCAAGGCACTCGTCCACAGCCAGTTGAGTACAAACATGGCCAACACAATCATTGCTACAGGCACCAGTTTTCGCGACAAAGGCATCACCCCGATTTTCCACTTGATGAAAGCCAACAGCAGGATGAAATAGACGAAATAAGAGACCAAATTGGCCAAGGCGCCGCCGTTGATGTCCCACCGAGGCACCCACCAAGCGTTCAAGGCAATCGACATTCCAGCAAGCAATATGGTGAATACCAGCGAATAATAGTAATATTTCGAATAGCTCAGCACCGTTGTGGTCACGGCGAAAGTGGAATAAACCAACCGGCTCAAAGAAAGCAGCAACACCGCCCATTTGCCGAGGCGGTAGATGTCGCCCTTGGGCAGCAAGTCAAAAAGATAGTCGATATTGATCCAAACGAGGAACAAGACGAAGCTCCCGGCGATGAACTGGTGCAAGGCCACGCTTTTGCACAACTCGTCGGCCTTTTTCACGTCCTGTTTGGCCATGGCCTCAGAGATATGCGGACGCGAGATGGCCCCCAACGAACGGTAGGGCATCTCGATGACCGCCGCGATGTTGGTGGCGATGGTGAACACGCCCGCCAAGCGGAAACTCGCCTTGGCCGCCACGAAAAACTTGCTCAACATGGGAATCACGTTGCCCGCCAAGGCAGCAGTAATCATAAACAAGGTGTAGAACAGGAAATCGCGCTTCAACTGCGGCGTGACGTACTTCCACTCAATCTTGAACGAAACCCGTTTCAAAGAGAAAAGATAAACGACATTGATGAGCGTAGCCAAGCCATAAAACACGCAAAAGCCAATGATAACGCCATCAAAATCAATGACTTTGTAGAAATAAAGCAGGTAAACCACCAAAGTAGCCACACGCAAGCCCACCTCGCGGATGAACTTGGGCAGGACGATACGGAGCAAAAGATTGCTATTCGTCTCAAAAACAGAGATATAGAGCGAGAAAAAGGCCAAGGGGACTACGAAATTCACATATTTTGCGAACAACTCAGCCCCCACCTCCGAATCCTTGGTGAAGAAGTCCACGATTGCGCCTTTGAAGAGGAAAAACGCCAGCAAAAAGAACGAAAAACCTACCAACGGCACAAGCAGCGTCCAGCCAAAGAAGCCGTGGTCGCGGTGTTCCTCATCCTTGAAGAAAGGATAGTAGCGCATCGCCGACGAGTTGGTGCCGAGCTGGGCCAACCCACCGAAGAGCAACGAGCACTGCAGCAGGATGTCGATGAGGCCAATCTGCTCAGGTTGAAGGGCTTTCGTCTGGATGTAAAACGTCGTGACGATGCCCACGGCCACCCCGATATAGGTGGCGATGGTCCCCTTGATGCTCTGTCGCGCTACGATACCCATGGCTTTTTATTGTTTGGCAACTTGGTAGTCATTGACTGCTCGTCGGAGCGTTTCAGTTCGTGCTGCACAAACCTCTCGTACTCCTTGATAATCAACTCACTCTTCTTGTTTTCCTCTTCCAAGTTTTGTATGAGCACAGTCTGTTCAGCAATTTGTTTGCGCAAGGCATCGATTCTCGCGGTGCGTCGCTCAATTTCGCCCTGATAGCTTTGAATATGCCTCTTGAGGTCCTCAATGACGATTTCGCGGCGGAGGTGTTCGTTTTCGTCGGGACTCTGTTTGTCGGCATTGCGGCGGATGCCCGAATTCAAGTCGTTGCCAGCCAAAATCAGGATGGAAACGATCCAGATCCACATCATCAGGATGATGAGCGTGCCGATGGAGCCATAAAGCACATTGTAGCGCGAAAAATTGGAGATATAAATGTTGAACCCGACCGTGCCAAGGATGAAAAGACCTGTGGCCAAAATCGCACCTGGACTGAAAATCACGAAGTTGCGATACAATGTCTGACCTTGCGGGCCTTTGCGTTTGCGCTCCACGCGATAGTGTTCCTTATAAGGATAGTTGCCGAAAAAATAGAGCAAGGCAATGCCCAAACAAAGGGCGAAAACGCCAATCACCCAACGCAACACGCTGAACAAGAAGAAGGTGAACGAGCCACCCTCGATGATTTCGTGCTTCACGAGATAGACCAACGCCGTGCCGCCCAACGAAATCAGCAAGATGGAGACCAACAGCAGCAAGCCGATGATGATTAACATGAGGACGGCAAAAGTCCGTTGAAGGAGCCAGCCCTTCAAGTCCAAGCTCTTGTTGGTCACATAGTTGGCATACACATTGCGGAAACCGTTGAAGATGGCCACCACGCCACTGGAGCCGAAAATCAAGCAGAGGAAGATACTCAACGACAGCAGTCCTTCGTGTGGTTGGTTCATGATCCCATCGATGGAATCCCTTACATAATCCATTGTCCCAGAGGGGATAAGGAAGTCGTCCAAGGCCATCATCACCCTTTCGTAGAGATGCGGGATGGGGATGTAAGGAATCAGCGTGAAGAAAAACAGGACAAGCGGGAAAAGCGCCAAGAAGAAATTGAAGGCCACGCCAGCGGCACGATCCATGGTGCGACCTTTGGTGAACAGCTTGATGAAGTCAATCAGTACGTCCAAAAGCGGCACCTTGGTGCCAGGGAAATGCACCTTGCGCATGAAATTGTCGTCGCTGTGGTACCATGTCCTCAACGCCTCGTACTTTTCCTTGATCCAAGCAGCGAATTTCCCAGGTTCTTTTTTCTTCTTGTCCGTCATAAACAGAATTTTACGCTGCAAAAATACGGGTTTTTGGCTCAATGGAGAAAAAAATGTAATTTTGCGCATGAAAACGAACGCACAATGAACGAAAAAGAGACCATTTCCCACGAGGGCATCGTCACCAAAATCACCGACGACGAATTGGAAATCAAGATATTGGCGCAGAGTGCCTGTGCTGCCTGTCACGCCAAGAGTGCCTGTGGCATGGGTGAGCAAGCCGAGAAGATACTGACCGTACCCCGCCCAAAAGACAAGGGATTTAGCCTTATGCAGAAGGTCAACGTCACCATGGCCATCGGGCAGGGCAACAAGGCGGCGGTGTTGGCCTACCTCATCCCCATCCTCCTGCTTTTGGCCGTGCTTTTCGTCTGTCTCGGCCTCGGCGTGAATGAAGGCCTGTCGGCACTCATCAGCATCGTAGCGCTTGTACCTTATTATATAGTGCTTTATCTGCGAAGGGACAAACTCAAGAAGCAATTTATTTATATAATTGAATAACAATTATTTATAAGAATATACAACCCATGAACAACAACCCTTTGGCTGAAATATTCGGTTTTCCTGTCACTAACGAATCGGAACGAGCGAAACGTTATAGGGAGAACCGCCTTTGCCCTTACCACAACCGTTTCCCCAACTGCACAAAAGACAAAGCCGAGAACCCGCTTGGCGTTTGCAGCATCAACCATGGTAGCGACCAAGTCATCACCTGCCCTTCCCGTTTTCGAGAAGATTGGATCATCCTAAAAAACGCAGCCGAATTTGTTTGGCCCAAAGGGACAAAATGGACTTCATTACCAGAAATAAGGCTTTCTGACGGTGATGGGCAATCGGCTGGGAACATCGATTATGTGATTGTCAGTTATAACGACCAAGGCATCATCACCGACTTTGCTTCCATAGAAGTTCAAGGCGTTTACATCAGCGGCAATTTGCGCAACCCTTTCCAAAGCTACATGAATAATCCCGCCACCGATTTCCAATGGGACGGAAAGAACTACCCCCATCCCGATTATCTTTCTTCATCACGCAAGCGTTTGATTCCACAGATGTTGTACAAAGGTGGCATCTTCAAGTCGTGGAACAAGAAACAATGCGTCGTTATCCAGAAATCATTTTTCGACACCCTGCCCAAATTGCCGACTACCTCAAAAGAAAATGCCGACATCGCTTGGTTTCTCTACGACCTGAAATACGATGCCACAGAGCGACAGTATCATTTGGTCTTGGCTGAAACGGTTTACACTGAGTTCCAAGCCGCTTTGCAACGTGTAATCTACACCAAGCCAGGCGACATGAACGATTTCGTGTCTGTCCTGCAAGGAAAACTTGACGAGCGCATCCATAATGCTCCCGAAACCCATTCCCCTTTTGAACTATTATGAGAGCCGAAGCCGAACAACTGACCCTGTTTGCAGACGATGCATTGCAACCTGTTCCAAAAACAAGTCAGGTCATCAATGTGGCATCGGTTCCGCAAAGAAGCCCTTTTCGCTATCCAGGCGGAAAAACGTGGCTTGTGCCAACAGCTCGAAAATGGTTCAACCAAGCCGCAGGAAACTCCATATTGATTGAGCCTTTCGCGGGCGGAGGCATCATTACCCTGACAGCTATCGCAGAACATTATTTCAGCCATGCAACCATGGTCGAACTTGATGACGACATGGCAGCGGCATGGCAAACCATCTTTTCAACGGAGGATTGTATATGGCTAGTTGACAAGATTAGCAGTTTTGTCGTCACAGCCGATGAAATCAACAAATCGAGCCTCGAAGCATCCCGTGGCACCAAGGAAAAAGGCTTCGCAACCATCGTCAGAAACAGGACCAATCATGGAGGCATTCTTGCCAAAGGCTCGGGTATGATAAAAACCGGAGAAGGCGGAAAAGGTCTTTCATCACGTTGGTATCCAAGCACTTTAATAAGGAGAATTATCGAAGCCAACCGCCTTACAAGCCAAATCACCTTTATCCATGGCGACGCTTTTGAAATCATGAAGCAGAAAAAAAGCGATGCCAATGCTTTCTTTTTCATCGACCCGCCCTACACCGTGGCTGGCAAAAGGCTTTACAACCATTACGATGTCAACCACAGGCTGATTTTCGAATTGGCAAGCCAAATGAAAGGACATTTCTTGCTCACCTACGACGACACAGAGGAAGTAAGGACCTTGGCTGATTATTACGAGTTGCCTTATCAATCCATACCTATGCAAACGACACATTTGGTTAAAAAAGAGGAACTTTTGATTTCTGACAATTTCGATTGGATATAGACCATTCAAGACTCCGATAAAATGACCTTTTCAAAATTCAAAAAATTTCCTTTGCCGAAAAAAAGAGAATCCCTATCTTTGCAGGTTCAAATTGAAAACAAACTCAAAATTTTATACTAATGAGTAACACATTACTTATTTCACTTGCGGTTCTCGGAATCTTGGGCGGCGTTTTGGCCGTCATTCTGTACTTCGTGGCACAGAAGTTCAAGGTCGAGGAGAGTCCCATGATTGACGAGGTGGAGGCCTTGCTGCCAGGCGCCAACTGCGGTGGCTGCGGCTTCGCGGGCTGCCGTGCCTTGGCCGAAGCCTGCGTGAAGCAAGCCGCCGAAAAAGGCAACCTTGACGGCCTCGCCTGCCCTGGCTCCGACATGAGCAAGGTGGGCAAGATCCTCGGTCTCGTCACCGCCGCCGCCGAACCAAAGATTGCGGTGGTGCGCTGCAACGGCAGTTGCAAAAACTCACCTTCAAAGGTGCATTATGAAGGCGCTGACATCTGCGCTTTTGCCAACACGCTCTACGCGGGCGAAGGCGGCTGCTCGAAAGGCTGCCTCGGCCTTGGCGACTGCGTGAAGGCTTGCAAGTTCGATGCCATCCACATCGACACTGAGACGGGCCTGCCCGTCGTCGACCCCGACAAGTGCACCAGCTGCGGCATCTGCGCCAAGACCTGCCCGCGTGGCATCATCGAGATCCGTCCGCGTGGCAAGAAAGACCGCCGCGTCTATGTGTGCTGCGTCAACACCGACAAGGGCGCCCTCGTGATGAAGAACTGCACGGTGGGCTGCATCGGCTGCCAAAAGTGCCTGAAGGAATGCCCCTTCGAGGCCATCGAGATGCGCGGCAACTTGGCCTACATCGACCCGGCCAAGTGCAAGGCCTGCGGCAAGTGCGTGAAGGTGTGCCCACGCGGTTCCATCCACGCCATCAACTTCCCTGCTCCCAAACCCGAAGGCCCCATCAACGACCCGAAGCCGTTGCAGGGTGCAGAAAAAGCGAAACCTGTGCCCGCAGTCGAGACGACTGCGAACCCAGTGGAAGTGAAAACTGAAGTCCAACCCGAAAACACCGTCACAGCATGAACCCGATAAAGACTTTTAGCAAGGGCGGCGTGCATCCCGAAGAGAACAAACTCTCGGCCAACCAGCCCATACAAGACTTCCCGATGCCCAAGCAGATCATCGTCCCGCTCGGACAATGCCTTGGCGCACCGGCCGAATGCATCGTCAAAAAAGGCGACCGCGTGCTGACGGGACAACTCATCGGCACGGCCAAAGGCTTTGTCTCGGCCAACGTCCACTCGCCTGCTACCGGCACCGTCGCCAAAGTCGACGTGGTGATGGACCACACGGGCTACTACAAACCCGCCGTCTTCATCGACCGCGAGGACCAAGACGAATGGGCCGAAGGCATCATCAATACTGACGAACTGCTGACCGACATCAAGTTGGACTCGAAGCAGATCATCGACAAGGTGAAAGAATGCGGCATTGTCGGCATGGGCGGCGCCACCTTCCCCACCCACGTCAAACTGATGGTGCCCGAAGGCAAGAAAGCCGAATACATTATTATTAATGCCGCCGAGTGCGAGCCTTACCTCACTTGCGACTTCCGCCTCCTCTTGGAAAAGACGCAAGAGTTCCTCATCGGCGTGAAGATCCTGATGAAGGCCGTCAACGTCGACAAGGGCATCATCGGCATCGAGGCCAACAAGATGGAAGCCATCGAACTGTTGGACAAGACCATCAACGAGCATCGCGACCTCTACAAAGGCATCGAGGTGCAGCCGCTGAAGACCAAATATCCGCAAGGCGGCGAGAAACAACTGATCAAGGCCGTCACAGGCCGCGAGGTGCCGTCGGGCAAGCTGCCCATCGAGACGGGTTGCGTCGTGGTCAACGTGGCATCGACCTACGCCATCTACGAAGCCGTGCAGAAGAACAAGCCCTTGATTGAACGCATCGTCACCGTCACTGGCAAGTCGGTCAAGAAACCCGGCAACTTCCGCGTGCGTTTCGGTACGCCTGCCGACCTCCTCATCGAGGCTGCCGGCGGTCTGCCCGAAGGCATCACCGACGTCATCAACGGCGGCCCGATGATGGGCAAGAGCGTGTCGGTCACCAACTTCCCGTGCATCAAAGGCACATCGGGCATCTTGCTGATGACTATCGACGAGGCCCAGGACCGTCGCGTGACCAACTGCATCCGTTGCGGACGCTGCGCCATGGCATGCCCGATGGGCTTGCAGCCGTTCCTGCTCCACAAGATTGCCAAGCACAACGATTTCGACGAGACGGAGAAGAACCACATCATGGACTGCATCGAATGCGGCTCCTGCGAGTTCACCTGCCCCGCCAACATCCCGCTGCTGGATTACATCCGTTACGGCAAGGCCAAGACCGGTGCGATTATCCGTGCCCGAAACCAAAAATAGTTTGTGGTTTGCAGTTGTTCAGTTATTCAGTTGAAACAAACGACTAACTGAACAACTAAACAACTGATTAACTGAACAACTCGAAAAAAACATTTCAACAATGAACAAATACACAATTTCAGGTTCGCCGCATGTGCATTCGTCGGAAAACACGCAGAAGATCATGTATCGTGTGCTTCTCGCGTTGGTTCCGGCCTTGCTTGTGGCCATTTACTATTTCGGCTGGTATGCGTTGCGCCTCACGCTTGTTTCGGTGGCGGCTTGCATGTTGACCGAATGGCTCATCCAGAAATTCCTCATCAAGGGGCCTTTGACCATCAACGACGGCTCAGCCGCCCTGACGGGTCTGCTCCTTGCCTTCAACGTGCCTGCCAACCTTCCCATTTGGATGGTCATCGTGGGCAGTATTATCGCCATCGGCGTGGGCAAGATGGCCTTTGGCGGCTTGGGCAAGAACCCCTTCAACCCCGCTTTGGTAGGCCGTGTGTTCATGCTCGTGTCGTTCCCGACCGCCATGACCACCTGGCCGCAAGCCCAGCCCATCTTCGAGAAAGGCTTCTTCGCCGATGCCGTCACGGGTCCCACCCCGTTGGGTATCCTCAAAGAAGCCGGCGTTGGCTCGTTGGCCGAAGCTGGCGACATGCAGTTCTTGGACATGATTTTAGGCAACCGTGGCGGTGCTTTCGGCGAGGTTTGCGCCATCGCCCTGCTTATCGGTGCCATCTACCTCCTCTGCCGCAAGGTCATCGACATCTGGACGCCGTTGAGCATCCTGCTCACCGTGTTCGTCTTCACGGGCATCTGCTACCTTGTCGACCCGACACAGTACATCGCCCCGTTGTATCATCTCGTCTACGGCGGTCTCATCCTCGGTGCCTTCTTCATGGCCACCGACATGGTGACTTCGCCAATGACCATAAGAGGCAAGATCCTGTTCGGCTTTGGCATTGGTGTGATTACGGTGGTCATCCGCCTGTGGGGTGCCTATCCCGAAGGCGTTTCGTTCGCCATCCTGATCATGAACGCCCTCACGCCGCTCATCAACAAGGCCTTCAAGCCACAAGTTTTCGGAGTCGTCAAACCTTCTAAAAAGTAAGTGTTATGGCAAAGAAACCCTCAACATTAGTTAATATGCTCGTCGCACTGTTCGTCATCACTGCAGTGTCGGGCGGACTCCTTGGCCTCGTCTACGGCATGACCAAAGACACCATCGCCGAGGTCGATTTGAAGAAAAACCAAGCCGCCATCGAGGCTGTGCTACAGACGGGTACGCCCATCGACCGCCTCGAAGAAGCCACCATCGACGAGTTGCCCTGCAACCTCGCCTACGACGCGCAAGGCAACCTGCTTGGCGCTGCCGTCAAGACCTACAGCAATGCGGGCTTCAACGGTCGCATCGAGCTGATGGTCGGCATCCTGACCGATGGCACTATCAACGCCGTCTCGGTGCTCTCGCAAAGCGAGACCCCAGGCTTGGGCGCCAACATGGTGAACCCGAAATTCAAAGACCAATTCAACGGCAAGAACCCGAACAATGGCTACAAGCTGACCGTCAAGAAAGACGGCGGCGACGTGGATGCCATCACCGCCGCCACCATCACCTCACGCGCCTTCAGCGGTGCCGTGCAGTTGGCCTGCGACGCTTTTGAAGCCCACAAAGCCGAATTCATGAAAGGAGGAAATGCACAATGAGTAACAACTTGAAAACCTTTACCAAGGGCCTCATCAAAGAGAACCCGATCTTAGTGCTGCTGTTGGGCTGCTGCCCCACCTTGGCCACCACCACCAGCGCCATCAACGGTATGTCGATGGGCTTGGCCACCACCTTCGTCCTCATCATGTCGAACATGGTGATTTCCTTGCTCAAGAACTTCATCCCCGACAAGGTGCGCATCCCCTGCTTCATCGTCGTCATCGCCTCGTTCGTGACCATCGTGCAGTTGGTGATGCAGGCCTACGTGCCCGACATCTACGAGACCCTCGGCCTGTTCATCCCGCTCATCGTGGTGAACTGCATCGTGCTCGGTCGCGCCGAAGCCTTCGCCTCGAAGAACCCCGTGTGGCCTTCGATCCTCGACGGCGCCGGCATGGGCTTGGGCTTCACCCTCGCCTTGACCGTGCTCGGTTGCATCCGCGAGTTCCTCGGCAGCGGCTCGGTGTTTGGCCTCACCATCCTTCCTGAGACGGCCAACATCCTGCTCTTCATCCTGCCTCCAGGCGCTTTCATCTGCCTCGGCTTCCTTATCGCTATCGTCAACCAATTCAAGAAAGAAAATCACTAAGCCATGAAATACCTTATCATCATACTTTCGACCATTTTGGTCAACAACGTGATCTTCAGCCAGTTCTTGGGTATCTGCCCCTTCTTGGGCACTTCCAAGAAAACCTCTACCGCATTGGGCATGGGCGCCGCCGTCATCTTCGTGCTGACGTTGGCCACCCTCGTGACGTGGCTCACCAACCGTTACATCCTGATGCCGTTGGGCTTGGACAAGTTCATGCAGACCATCGCCTTCATCCTCATCATCGCCGCCTTGGTGCAGATGGTGGAGATCATCCTGAAGAAGATCAGTCCGTCGCTGTATACCGCCTTGGGCGTGTTCCTGCCGCTGATTACGACCAACTGCGCCGTG
>DGXB01000105.1 GCA_002396205.1 Bacteroidales bacterium UBA4243 | reverse complement strand
CTTCTGGGCTTCGTGGTGTGGTCCGTGCCGCAAGGAGAACCCTGTGGTGAAGGCTGCCTATGAGCAATACCATGAACTCGGTTTCGATGTCGTAGGTGTCAGCGTCGACCAAGATGAAGACGCTTGGTTGGAGGCCGTCGCTGCCGACCAACTTCCTTGGACGCAAGTGCGCGATGCTGAAAACAAAGTCAGCGAAGACTATATGATCTATTACATCCCGTCCAACTTCCTCTTCGACCAAAACGGCACCATGGTGGCCAAAGGCTTGCGCGGCGAGGATTTGGGGGCCAAACTTGCCGAAATCCTGCAATGATGAAAACGAAAACCTTACTGATAGCAACGGCATCGTTGCTCTTGATTGGCTGCACCTCGAAGCCAAAGAACGAGACTTTCAAAGTCAACGTGAACCTCGCCAATGCCGACGGTAAAACGGTTTATCTGCAAAAAAACGGACAAGTGCTTGATTCGGCTGTGGTTGCCAATTGGGATGCCGTTTTTGAGATGCCCAAATGCACCGACAACGAGATGTACGGCCTCATGCTGAAAGGCTGGCGCCGTCCGTTCCCATTTTTCACCGACAACATGGACATCACCCTTGAAGGCGACGCGCAGAATCCCAACGCCATAGTGGTGAAAGGCTCCGAAACCCAAGCCCGACTTGACGCTTTCACACAAAGCTACAACGAGTTGGAAGAAAAGCTCGAAGCCGACAGCACGATGGCCCAGGCCGACAAGGACGAAATCCTGAAGATGCACTGCTTCGACTATGTTTGGGACAACCCTACCGACGCGGTGGCACATTATGTACTCTATCGCTACAAATGGGCTTTCGGGCCTTGCGAAATGCGCACGATGCTCGACAACATCCGCCATGCCGACAGCACCTTGACCGACGGCAACCTGAAGCTGGCCGAGGAATATGTTGAGAAGGTGGAACGTGTGCAAGCCGGCCAGCCCATGGTCGACTTCACCCAAAACGACGCTGATGGCAACCCCGTCACGCTCAGCCAAATCGCTGAAGGCAAGCTGCTTTTGGTCGACTTCTGGGCCTCGTGGTGCCCCGATTGCCGCAAGGAGAACCCCAACGTGGTGGCCGCTTACCAGAAATTCCACGACCAAGGCTTCGACATCCTTGGTGTGTCGTTCGACACGAACAAGGAAGCTTGGCTTGCCGCCATCGAGAAGGACAGCTTGACATGGACCCATGTCAGCGACCTGCAAGGCTGGGGCAATGCCGCAGGAGCCTTATACAGCATCGCCTTCATTCCGCAAAACGCCCTCATCAAAGACGGGATGATCGTGGCCCGCAACCTTGAAGGGGAGGCACTGATGGAGGAAATTGAGCGGCAGTTGAAGTAAGGGATTCCTCTCTTCGTTTTGCACAGGGGACAACTATTCCTTTATGGTTTTCTCCAAAAAGGAGTTCCCTTCACTGTCGGCAATGCGCAGCAGATACACGCCTTTTGGCATGTCTTCCACGTTGATTCTATTGGTGTTCGTGAAGGATTTAACCTTTGCGCCAAGAACATTGTAAACCTCTATCTCGGCAACATTCCTTCCTTCGATACTCACCATATCCTTGACGGGATTAGGGAAAACCATCAGTTGCTGTTCTTCGTTGCTTTCAACAGAGAGGTCGGTCCTGACCAAAATCGGGAATCCATCGTTGACGTTGTTTGCGTCAAATCCCCAAACGCCACTGCCTTGGTTGAGCACATCCACAAAAACCTCCTCACGCATTTCTTCTGCGCTTTTTGGGATACCATATTCGTCGCCTGAACAAACATTGAGGTAGTAACAATTCTCGAAGGTCGTGTTCTCGGGTTGACTGGCGAATCCAAGCAAACATCCAACATGATGATTCCCTATGATTTCTCCAACACTATAACTGTTCTTGGCCTCACTGCGAATAGCAACAATGCCCAACAAACCACCAGCGGCAGGATAATAGGTTGACGTATCGCCAACAGCAGCAACAGCTCCTATATTATAGCAGTTGCCAAGGCTACCATGTCGCGACCGGCATATGATTCCTCCTGCGATTCGGCTCGCCACGATGTCGCCCTCATTGAAGCACTCCGTGATTTCAGCACCCGACATTCCACCTATAATTCCGCCAACCTCCGTGCCAGTGAGTCGTCCGACATTGGAGCAATTACTGACCATTTTGCCTCCAACCCCCATAATGCCTCCAACGCTATTACCCTCAATATCAGCACCATTTCTGCAACCAGAGATAATGACTATTCCGCCATGGCCGACTATGCCTCCGCTTTCATCTCCTTTAATATAGCCATTGGTAACGAAAACATTCTCTATCACCACGGTGTCTCCAGCAACCCACGAGTCGGCATAACCGAACAAGCCCGCATAACCTCCTTCGTTATCGACGTAAATGTTGGAAATACGGTGGCCACCACCGTCAAAACAGCCTCTAAACATTGTGCGAGGAGCATAATAGCTTGCGTTATTTGCAACTCCCCTGTCGCAACCGTCCTCATCGAATCCTCTGTTGTACAAGCCGATCGGTATCCATGGTTGGTCTTCGCTGCCGTTCAGGTCGATGTCGGTTGTAAGGCGGAAATACAAACCTTGCGTATCGTAATCCTTATTGACCATATAGGAAAGAAACGCCAATTGAGCTGCCGTCTCAATCAGATAAGGGTCGCCTTCCGTACCGCTTCCTCTTGTCCAGAGTTTTCTGCTGCCGTCCCAAACGCTGGTCTGGGCCTCGGCCATGATGCCCACCAAAAGAAGCATCATTATAATATAAAACTTTTTCATCTTGTTCATTGTTAAATGGTTAGACATTCTGTTATTTTCCAAAATTGCTGTTGAACAAAGCCCTTACATGGTCGATGATGGCACCTTTGCGTTCAAGGGCAGTCTGGCTGTCGTTTTTCCAAACGGTAATCATCGCATAGTCCAGTTCTTGCACACTCCCGCTGCCGAAACTGAAAGGTCCAACGGTTGCCAGACCTCTTCTGTCAGAAGGTTGGCTTTCGCATTGTTCTTCCGTCCAGTATTTGTCTTGGGTGTTGTATCCATCGTTGGGCGCGATGCCATTGGTGCCGAAATTGCATGGGTCGCTGTCGGCAGGATGGGCGAAATTGCAATCAGGACCGGCCACCCCTGCTCCAGCGTATCCATTACCGCCATACTGCATGTGATTGCCGTTTTTCCACTTGCAACGCAAATAATTATATTGGTCTAAAGCGCTATAGAGAATTTCAGAAGAATTATTGTTGTTTTTGTAGATGAACCCACACAGCCCCAACCGTTCGTCATCAACGACGCCATTGCCGAAGTTGAACCCATTGTAGGCATATTTGTCCAAAGGATGTGTTTGGTCAAACAAGGCTTCGCAATCGCCATCGAAAGCGGGATTGTCGCGCCCGTCGGCTTCCATATAAGGACCTGCCAACACCGTGCAGACTTGCACGGGTGGGTTGTCGCCGTAGGCCCAGGGTTGTCCATTGCCGTCGACGGGTGTTCCGTTGTAGGCAAAGCATGAGCCACGCCGCACATCACTGCCAACATAGTCGTCCCAACCATAACCGATGTCCCAATCGTTCCAAATTCCTAAATACACTTCATGGTAATCCGATGAAGAACGGTTGTAGATTTTGTAATTGAAGAAAACTGTATTGCTGAGAGCTTCGTCATCGGGGGCGTCAAAGGTATAGACCATGGCATGTATTTCAAGGCCAAATGGTGCACCACCCGATTCGGAATGCCTGGCATAATTGTCATTGAAGATGAAAAACAGGCATTGGTCACCTTTGATGTCGGGATAGTCGCCGTCGGCAGGGTTGTAACGTCCGTCAGCATTGACATCGACAAAAGGTGCCAGGTTTTCGGCATAGCCTTCCTCGCCATGCGCCGGCCACGTCAGGATGTCGTCAGGAACCTGATAATTCTCGTTTCCGTGATGGGTTATGAATTGCTCTATTTCGGCGCGAGTGAGGTTCCAAACATGGTGAAATTTCAAGGAAGTCATCAAATCCGTCGTTGCCTCCATCGGTTTGAGCGGCCCCGACCAATAGTCCCATCCATTCTGTCCAGAACGGTTTGCGGCAAAATGAAGGCTATCGTCCGCATCCAAGCCACCAACCCAAAGGCAATGTTGGAAAACCGTTTCTTTTCCACTGCCTTTTGGAATCTCCCAGGTAGGACAATCGCCATGGTCTTCTTGCCACTCTTCGTAATAGGTGCCTCGTTGAGGAACCAAACAAGTGCCATTCCCCAAGATGGTTGCCCTGACATTGTGGGTCTCGACATGTGAGATTGGGGGATATTGTGCCTTAGAGGCCAAACACGTCGCGCACAATACAAATAACAGAAACATTTTCTTCTTCATAGCAGTTGAGTTTTTTAAATGAATACTATTTGTCGTTTTACGATGGGCAAAACTACCAACAATATCTGCCGCTGTCAAGAAAATTTTTATAGATTATTAAGAATCAATACAATGTAAAGGGTTTCGATGTGCCGCCCAAGCCACAAACGGCGGGTTGGGATATTCTTTTTTGCTGTATTCCAACGGCTTGCCATCGCTGATGCGGAGCACACATCCGCCGGCGGCGCGCAGGATGGCATCGGCAGCTGCGGTGTCCCATTCCTTGGTCTTGCTGTAACAGACATAGACATCGGCAGAGCCTTCGGCCAATCGGGCGAACTTGAGGCTGCTGCCCTGTGTGTCGATGACGAGGTCGGGGTGGGCGGGGCGCAATACCTTATTAATATATTCGTCCACCTCGGGCGTGCGGTGCGAACGGGAGACCAGAACCGTGTAGGGACGCACCGCGTGCGTCCGCGTGCTTACAGGCGGACACACGCAGTGTGTCCCTACGGCATACCACAATTGATCCGTCACCGGTGCATAAATCACGCCCAAAACGGGTTGCTTGTCGTCAATCAGCGCGATGTTGACCGTGAACTCACCGTTGCGTTTCACGAATTCGGCGGTGCCATCCAACGGGTCGACGAGCCAATAGCGCTTGAATTGCGAACGGTCTTTGGGCAAGTCCTCTTCGCTAACAAACGGAATGTCAGATGGTTTCAAGATTTCCTTAATGATATTGCTGGCACGCAAATCGGCTTGGGTGACGGGCGAATCGTCGGTTTTGGTATAGACTTCAAACTGCGTGGCATACACCTCCATGATGGCTTTTGCTGCTGATAATGCGGCTTCTATGGCTATTGACAAGAGTTTTTCCATACCGCAAAAATACATAATTTATCATTCTGACAATCAATAAAATAAGATTTTTTTCGTAAAAAAGTTTCTTTCATACGCTTTTATTCCACTAATTTTGCACGCGAAAAAAAGGGAATACACCCCACCCAAAAGTGAAAAATTGAGACTATGGCAAAGAATTTAGTGATTGTGGAGTCACCGACCAAAGCCAAGACCATCGAGGGTTTCTTGGGCAAGGATTTTACGGTGAAAGCAAGTCAAGGACACGTGCGCGACCTGAGCAAGAACACTTTGAGCGTCGACATCGAAAAGAACTTTGAACCCGAATACGAGATACCGGACGACAAGAAAAACCTTGTGGCCGAGTTGCGGAAACTCTCGAAGGCAGCCGACACGGTGTGGCTCGCATCCGATGAGGACCGCGAGGGAGAGTCCATCTCGTGGCATCTCTATGAAGTGCTCGACCTGAAGAAGAAAGACACGAAGCGCATCGTCTTCCACGAAATCACCAAAACGGCCATCACCAACGCCATCGAGAACCCGCGCGACATCAACATGGGCCTCGTCAACGCACAGCAAGCCCGACGCGTGCTCGACCGTTTGGTGGGTTATGAGCTGTCGCCATTGCTTTGGAAGAAAGTGAAACCCGCACTTTCGGCCGGTCGCGTGCAGAGCGTGGCCGTGCG
>DGXB01000025.1 GCA_002396205.1 Bacteroidales bacterium UBA4243 | reverse complement strand
TTGATTTCGGTGAGGCCGCCGAAGTGTTTCGAGAGGTTCTTGGGGTCTTGCGCGACGGCGCGGCTGTTGAAGTTGGTGATGCCGAGGTCGAGCAGTATATAAAAGAGGTAGGAGAAGTTGAAGAGGGCCTGGTAGGTGCCGTAGGAGGCGTCGCCGAGCAGGTTCTGCACCTCGCGGTCGATGCCGAGGATCCAGAACGGCTTCACCAACAAGTTGAGAAACAGCAGGAAGATGATATTTTTGATGAAACGGTTCTGCATTCTTTTTCCGAAATTCGACGGGCAAAAGTAAGAAAAAAAACATTTAGGACGTTTTTACATATACCGATTCGCAAATAATGCGTACTTTTACCCCCGAAAAATCTGATTGGAAGCCATGAACAAGGAACAGGAAGATATTGAAGTGCTGGAGGAGGAACTTATTGAGAATGAGAAGAGTCTGCTCCTCATCAACGACGATGTGAACACTTTTGAATATGTCATCGACACCTTGATGAAGGTGTGCCACCATACCCGCGAGCAGGCCGAGACCTGCGCCTGGATCACGCACTACAAAGGCAAATGCGCAGTGATGCACGGCAGCTTCGAGGAGCTGAAGCCGTATTACGACATTTTGCTTGGACATCAACTGACGGTTAAAATCACGGACTGATGGCGGGCTATTCTTCATTGGAAATTCTGGCCATCCAACGGGCCTATGAGTCGATGTTGGCCGACATCCATCCCTTTGTCAACGCGCCCGAGCATCTGGCGCTGATCGACAAGGCCTACCGCTATTGTCTTGAGAAGTACGACGGCAAGTACTTGGTGTCGGGCAAGGCCTATATGCTTCACCTTATCGAGATGGGACGCATCGCTGTGCTTGAGGTGGGCTTGGGCTACATCTCCGTGGCCGCCTCGTTCCTCCACGGCATTGACTATAAGGAGAATGTGAGCATCAAGGAGCTGGAAAAGGAGTTCGGGAAGACCGTGGCTATCGTGCTCGAGGATTTCAGCGACATCTCGAAGCTCGATACCGAAAAGGTGGCCTACAACTCCGACAATTTCCAGGTGATGTTCCTCTCGCTCATCGAGGACATGCGGGCCGTGTTGCTGAAAATCGTGCATCGTGTGTATGACGTTCGCAATCAGAATGATGTCGACCCAGACCGCCTCGCGAAGTATTTCCATGAAATAAAGTACATCTACATCCCTATAGTCCACCGTTTGGGACTTTACAAGCTGAAAGCCGAGCTTGAGGCCAAGCTGATGCTGTATGAAAGCCCAGAGGTGTACCACGAGATTGAAGCCAAGATTGAGGCTACCAGCGAGGCTCGCAAGCAAACGGCTGAGCTGTTCATCGCAAGCATCTCGGAGGCCATCGATGCCGAATTGGAGCGTACCAAGAAGAACGGCAAGCCCAAGTTCGCCTATTCCATCAAGTGGCGATTGAAGTCGATTCCGTCGATCTACGCCAAGATGAAGGCCCAAAACGTGCCGTTCGAGGAGGTCTACGACCTGATGGCGGCAAGGGTCATCATCCGCTGTGCCCTGAAGGACGAGCAGGAGTGCTGCTGGAGCGTTTATTCGGCCATCACCAATATCTATGACCCTATGCCCGAACGCCTTCGCGACTGGATCACCAAGCCAAAGGCCACGGGCTACGAGTCGCTGCACACGACGGTGAAATATGACGACAAGCTGTGGTTTGAGGTGCAGATCCGCACCACGCGCATGGACGACATCGCCGAAACGGGACAGGCAGCACACTATTTATATAAAGGTGAAAAGCAAACCTCCGAGGAATGGCTTCTCAACGTGCGCGAGGTGTTGGAAAACCCGGGTCTGGTGTCGTTCGAGAACTCGTACAGAAAGATATACAAGTCCGATAAGATCTTCATTTTCACGCCTGAAGGTGACCTAAAGCAGTTGCCCATCGGCTCCACGGTGCTCGACTTTGCCTATGAGGTGCACACCCGCGTGGGCGAGACCTGCAACGGAGCACGCGTCAACGGGCGCATGGTACCCATCCGACACGAGCTAAAGAACGGCGACAAGGTGGAAATCATCACGAGCAAGAAGCAGTCGCCGCGTGCCGACTGGCTCAACGCAGTTGTGACGGAGAAAGCCAAGAACAAGATTCGCCGCTACCTCAAGGAGCAGGAACTGAAAGAGTCGGAATTGGGCAAGGGCATGTTGCAGCGCAGACTGAAAAACTGGAAGTTGCCTTTCTCGGAAACCGTGGTCGACATGCTTGTGAAAGAGTTCAAGCTCGAAAACTCGCTGCAACTATACCATCAAATCTCGACCGAGAAAATCGACCTTGCCGACGTGAAGCGCATCCTGACCACGAAGTTTGGCGAAAATGCAGAAAAGTCGGAAAAACCTGTGCCTGAACTGATTGAGACGGGCAAGAAGGAAATACAAGCCGAGGCCGCCGAAGCCCTCTCGATAGGCGAGGACATCGACAACGTGACCTACAAGTTGGCCAAATGCTGCAACCCCATCCCAGGCGACCATGTGTTTGGCTTCGTCACCAACGAGGGCACCATCAGCATCCACCGCACCAATTGCCCCAACGCCAAGAGTATGCAGCAACGTTATGGCTATCGCATCATCAACGTGAAGTGGAACGGGATAGAGGAGCAAGGTTCGCAAGCCACCATACGCATCTTCGGGCGCGACGTGATGGGACTTTTGGGCAAAATCACGAAGGTGGTTTCGGAAGACTCGGAACTGAATATGAAAAACATCGTCTTCAACAGCGACAAGGAGGGTTATTTTGAAGGCAAAATTGTGCTCCAAATCTCCGATGTGGAGGCACTGGAACTGCTGATGAACAAGATAAAAGCCATCGATGGCATTATGGAAGTGGTTAGAATTGATTGATTTTTAATTAAATAGATACTATTATGAAACTTAATTCACTATTTACAACTGTTTTGGTCCTGTTTGCGTTTGGCACTTTGCAGGCGCAGGATTTCCAACTGAAAGAAGGAACCTATGGCATTGATAATGAGAAGAAAATCATTGTAACAACGGGTCATGAGAACGGTAAGGAGACGTTTGCGCTGCGAGGGGAGGAGTATACCCTTTATCGCACGACGTTGCCCGTCATCACGATTGCTACCGATGGTCCAATCGTCAACTCACCTGCTGTGCATGGCACCATCAGCGTGGCCGATGCCAACGGTCATGTGATTACGATGCACGCCGGATTCAAGATCCGTGGAACATCGTCGCAGCAATACGACAAGAAATCGTATCGCGTTGAACTGTGGGCAGATGCCACTGGGACGACGATGGCCGACACCACCTTCCTCGGTATGCGCAGCGACGACGACTGGAACCTCGAGGCCATGTGGGCCCAGCCTTTGCGCCTTCGCGACAAGGTGGCCAACGAGCTGTGGATGGAGATGTACCAATTGTCCTATGCCACTGACGAACCCGATGCCTTGCCGGGCATCCGTATGGAATACGCCGATGTGTTTATCAACGACAGCTATCAAGGTGTTTATGCCCTTACCGAGCGTATTGATCGCAAGCAGCTGGGACTGAAGAAGTTCAATGGCGAATTGCGCGGCCTGCTCTACAAAGGCAACGGCTCGGGAGCACCTACCTTTGAGAGCCTGCCCGACTACGACAACACGCTCGACACTTGGGACAACTACGAGTGGGTCTATCCCAACGAAGAAGAGGCCACCATCAATTGGAATCACCTATATAGCTTCACAAACTTTGTGATGAACTCTTCCGATAATGTGTTCTATTCGCAATACTCCGCTCAGTTCGATAAAACCAATGCCGTTGATTACTACTTGTTTATCAACGCATTGAAGGCTATGGACAACATGGGACGCAACCTTTTCTTGGCGCGTTACAAGAAATCGGGGACCTATTTCTACCTGCCATGGGACTTGGATGCCATCTGGGGCTTGGACACTGACGGCAACCAGACCAATTATTCGGGAGGCTTGATGAGCAACGGTTTCTTCGACCGTTTGACCCAAGATTGCACCACAAACGGTTTTGTGGCCACAGCCAAAACACGTTACAATGCTTTGCGCAACAACATCCTGACCACCAATCACATCATGGAAATGATTCAAAACCAGTATGATGAATTGGTTGCGGCTGGCGTTTACGAGCGCGAACATGAAGCCTGGGCAGGCTTCACCGTCGATGCGGGGCAATTGGATTACATGAGCAAGTGGATGGACGACCGTTTCTATTACTTGGACAACGAAATCAATGCAGCCTGTGGCACTTGGGGCATCGAGGCCCCTGAGCTTGTCGAAGGGCCGACTCCCATTGCCGAAATCTTCCCCAATCCTGCCAAGGATCGCATCAACATCCGATTTGCCGGGGCTGGCGATGCCACCGTGCGCTTGTTCGACATGACGGGCCGTTTGGTTTATTGCTGCAATGCTAGTGCAGAGGCTTTGGCCATCCCAACGTATGGCTTGGCAAAAGGCATATACACCTTATTAGTTAATAGGGCTGGAAACCAAGAGGTGAGAAGGGTGGAGATACAGTAATTGGTTGGTAATGAACGAAAAATCCCTGACTCAAGTGGGTCAGGGATTTTTTGTAGCCCATAGCGGAATCGAACCGCTGTTTTAAGTGTGAGAAACTTACGACCTAACCGCTAGTCGAATGGGCCAAAAAAATAGGTTCGTTTTGTGGAACCTTTAAGTGAACTAGGCGGGAGTCGAACCCACAACCGCCTGATCCGTAGTCAGGGACTCTATCCAATTGAGCTACTAGTCCAGTCGTTTTTGACACTGCAAAAGTACAGCTTTTTTCATTCATGGCAATGAAAAAATGCAATTTTTTTTCTTTCTCAACACAACTCGTTGAAAAAGAAAATGATAATTTTTGCTTGTCGTTCCAGAAACGTTATGTTTTTCACTTTTTGCATTGCTGCATTCTGTTTTTTCCTATCTTTGCCTCATCAACTTTCAAACATTTTACGTCATGAGATTACTATTGATCAGCAATTCGACCAACTTTGGCGAGAATTATCTGGCTTGGGCCACGACCCAAATCGAACTGTTCTGCTTGCAGAACCATATTAATAAGGAGAGCCGCATCGTTTTCGTTCCTTTTGCGGGCGTCAACATCGGCGGCATGGTCTATCCCGAGAGCTACGATGCCTACGAGGCTAAGGTGAAGAACGTGTTTCGCACCAAGTTCGGCTTGGAGAACTTCGTTTCGGTGCATCATTTCGACGACAAGGTGAAAGCCGTCAACGAAGCCGACTGCATCGTGGTGGGCGGTGGCAACACCTTCCATCTGGTGGCTGAGATGCACCGCTATGGACTGATGGAGGCCATCCGAAACCGCGCCCTTGCTGGCGTGCCTTACATGGGCTGGAGCGCAGGATCCAACGTGGCTTGCCCGACGCTGTGCACCACCAACGACATGCCCATCGTGCAACCGGCGTCGTTCAACTGCCTCAACTTGGTGCCGTTCCAAATCAACCCGCACTATCTTGACCCGCATCCCGAGATCGACAAGATGATCAAGCATGGCGGCGAGACGCGCCAAGACCGTATCAATGAGTATCTTGCCGTGAACCAGGACATGAAGGTGGTCGGACTGCGCGAAGCCACGGCACTTTGGGTGGTCGACGACAAAATGTATCTGAAAGGCGGCAAGAAGATGGTCGTGATGCGCTACGGCAAAGAGGCTGTCGAGATCGAGCCGAATTCCGATGTCACATTCCTCATGGAAGGGCATTTGGCTTGATTCGTTTTGGTCAAGAATTTGAGAATTAGAGATGTAAATGCCATTCTTTAATTCTCTAATTCTTGATTTTGAACTATTTGAACGCCTCGATGTCTTCGAAGACCACGAGGCGACGGTCGAGGTGGATGATTTTTCGTCCACCTTTTTCGCCTTTGATAAGGTAGATATTGGCTTCGTCGCCAATGATGTCGCGGAAGGCTTTGCGGATGCGCGAGAGGTTGGCGTTCATCGTCGACCCGATGAAGTCTGTAAGGTTGTCGATGGCCTTGCGGAGCAGGTCGTCGTCGCCATAGGTCGAGATGCGGCGGTAGATTTTGTAAAGCTCTGTCTTGTTGTCGTTTAGGTAGTTGAGCGACTGTCCTTCCTCATGGATAAGGAAGAAGATGTAGAGCGCCTTGCAGAGGGCGGGCATCTTTACCTCGGTGTTGTTGCGGTCGGTGAGGAAGATGTCGCCACGGCTGCTGATGAATAGCCGGCTGACTTCGTGCGATCCACCGTATTTTAGCAAGATGTCGAGGAGGATTTTGTGGAACCCTGTGTAGTTCAGCTCGTCTTTTGGTGCCGTCCCGTTTTTCAAGGTCAGCTTGGCGATGAACTCGGCCTCCTTGTCGCTGCCGATGGGTGGGTTCAGGTTGAGTATGTTGGCGTTGAGCTGCACGAGGCGTTGCAAGGTCAGCAAGGGGGCTTTTCCGGTCTCGATGATGAGGAAGTCTTGGTAGATGCCAGGCTTCATGTTCCTGATTTTTAGGAAAAAAGAGGGTTTTGTGATTTTCAACCGATTGGTGTTGAGATAGTTGAGAAATACTTCCTTGGAGAGGAACACGCTGTCTAATTGGTGCAGGTTGGCGTCAATGAGGTCGAGTTGGCTTTCCGAAAGGGTGGGCTCGATATAACTCAAGGTGTTGCGGAAGGTCTTTCTTTTCTTTTTGAGTTCGCCGACGACTTTGGGCAGATAGAAGAACTCGCGTTGCGACTGCCGTAGCAGGGCGCAGATGGAGTCGTATTCGCGGCGGATGGCGGCATTGGTCCTTTTGTTGTGCTTGGGTTCGATGTAGAGCACGGCGTTGTGCGTGTCGAAACCGAGGTTGGGGATGGAGACGAAATTGGCCTTGAGGCCTTCGGTTTCGGGCAAGTCGATGCCGATGGAGAGGATCAGCGCGGTGATGAGCAGCGACTCGGTGGGGTCGAGGGCATCGTCGGAAAGCGAAAGCTGCTGAAAGACCCTGAGGATGGCCGTTTTCTCTTGGTTACCAAGTGTTTTCAGTGTGGAAACGGCTTCTGATAGGCTGATGTTTGTGGCTTTCTTGCGGCTGGTGAGCGTGATGTTGAACAGGCCGTAGACCAATTGCAGGAAGTCGATCTCACCCTGGTTGACGATGCCGTCGCATTGCACGAGGTCGGAGACCACCTTGGCCAAAGCTGTCTTATGTTTTTCCTTGAATATCATTGCGTTATCAGTGTGTGGTTTGGGTTGTAACCTTGCAACCTCAAGTCAGTTTGATACGAGATTGTATTTTTGCGCCGTTTTTTCATCGCAAAAATAGGAAAATTTGGATTATGGCAAGAGATTATAAACGCGGTTTGTCGCAAGAAGAGGTGGAAGAGAGCCGCCGTAAACATGGTGACAATGTGCTTACTCCACCTGCAAAGGAGCCGCTTTGGAAGCAGTTTTTGGAGAAGTTTAGCGACCCTATCATTCGTATTTTGTTGATAGCCTTGCTGTTGTCGGTGGCTGTGTCGCTCTATCAATTGTTTACGGGAGCCGAAGGCCCCAGCGTGCTCCTTGAGCCGTTGGGCATCTTTGTGGCGGTGATGTTGGCCACAACGGTGGGCTTCTTTTTTGAGCTGAGCGCCAACAAGAAGTTCGACATCCTCAACCAGAGCGAGGACGAGCAGATGGTGACGGTGTATCGCGATGGCTACATCCAGCGCATCGAGCGGAAGGATGTAGTGGTGGGCGACTCGGTGGTGATGGAGACGGGTGATGAGGTGCCTGCCGACGGCACGCTGATGGAAGCTGTGGCGATGCGGGTGAACGAGGCCGACCTGACGGGCGAGCCTTCGTGTAGCAAAACCACGGTGGAGGAGGAGTTCAAGCCTGATGCGACCTATCCCTCCAACTACGTCTGCCGTGGAAGCCAGGTGATGGAAGGCCATGGCACCTTTGTGGTCGAGAAGGTGGGCGACGAAACCGAATGGGGCAAAGTGTATCAAGGCGCACAAATCGACAACAAGGTGAAAACGCCTCTGAATGAACAGCTTGACCGCCTTGGGAACGGCATTACGATAGCCAGCTATGTCATCGCAGGACTGATTGTTGTGCTACGCATGGTGATGTATTTCGTTCAGTTGGATGCAACGCCATTTGAATGGATGGGCTTCGCTCGTTATCTGCTTAACACACTGATGATTGCGGTCACGCTCATTGTCGTGGCGGTGCCCGAAGGCCTGCCGATGAGCGTCACGCTGAGTTTGGCACTGAGCATGAAACGAATGTTGGAGACCAACAACTTGGTGCGCAAGATGCACGCTTGCGAGACGATGGGCGCGGCCACGGTGATTTGCACCGACAAGACCGGCACGCTGACCAAGAACCGTATGAGCCTGGGCGACAGCCTTTTCTTTTGCCTGAAAGACGGAAAACTTGACAACTCGGAAATGTCAAAGTTGGTCGAAGAGGGCATTGCGGTGAATACAACGGCGTTCTTGGACTACAGCGACGGCAAGAAAGTGAAGGTGGTGGGCAACCCGACCGAAGGTGCCTTGCTGCTGTGGCTGTTCGACAACAGCGTCGACTTCGCTCGCATCCGCGACAAGGCCAAGGTTGTGAAGCAGCTGCCGTTCACGACCAAGTACAAATACATGGCGACGATTGTGAAGACTTCGTTGTCGGGCGAATATGCCCTTTATGTGAAAGGCGCTCCCGAAATCCTGATGAAGCGTTGCTCGACGGTCAAGATGGCCGACAGCGAGGCGGGTATCCAATGGGTGAAGAACCAAGTGGACGAGAAATTGCAGGAATATCAAGGCAAGGCCATGCGCACTTTGGCTTTCGCCTATAAGTTCATCACGGAAAAGGAAGTGAATGAGGTGTTTGCGAATGGCAAGCTGCAAGTGGAAGACCTCTGTTTCCTCGGTATCGTGGGCATCATCGACCCGATTCGCGACGATGTGGCCGACTCCATCCAAGACTGCCTCAATGCGGGCATCGGCATCAAGATCGTTACGGGCGACACGCCTGGCACGGCACGTGAGATTGGCCGTCAGGTGGGGCTTTGGACCGAAAACGACGATCCTGAACGACAGATGATTACAGGCAAAGAGTTTAACTTGATGACCGACGACGAACTTCGCGAACGCATCGCCGACCTGAAGATCATGTCGCGGGCCAGGCCGTCCGACAAGGAACGACTTGTGCGCCTGTTGCAGGAAAAGGGCGAGGTGGTGGCCGTCACCGGCGACGGCACCAACGACGCACCCGCCTTGAACAAGGCCCAAATTGGCCTCTCGATGGGCGACGGCACTTCGGTGGCCAAGGAAGCCAGCGACATCACCATCCTCGACAACTCGTTCAAGAGCATCGCCCGCGCCGTGATGTGGGGCCGCTCGCTCTACCGCAACATCCAGCGTTTCATCCTTTTCCAGATGACCATCAACGTGGCGGCCTGCCTCATCGTGCTTTTGGGCGCCGTGTTGGGCACTTCCTCGCCGCTCACCGTGACCCAGATGCTGTGGATCAACCTCATCATGGACACCTTTGCGGCCATGGCGTTGGCCTCGCTGCCGCCCGACCATGGCGTGCTGAACGAAAAGCCTCGTTCGCGCGACGCCTTCATCATCACCAAAGAGATGGGTGGCTTGATTTTCGGTGTCGGACTGGCTTTCGTGGCCGTGTTGTTCGGCCTCATCCAGTATTTCACGCATTGCGGCGTGGAGACGTTGGCCCACTTCTCGTTGCGCGACTATTTCGCCAACTATTTCAACTTCTCGAAAACGGGAGGACTGACGCCCAAGGAGCTGTCGCTCTTCTTCACCATCTTCGTCTTCATGCAGTTCTGGAACATCTTCAACGCTAAGGCCTACCGAACGGGCCATTCGGCCTTGAAAGGCCTGCTCGACAAGGACGTGCGACGCGGTTTCGGCTACACCTTATTAATAATTGCTGCCGGTCAGGTGCTGATTGTCAGCTTTGGCGGCGAGATGTTCAACGTGGAGCCTTTGCCGTTGGCCGACTGGCTGCGCATCATCGTTAGCACATCGGCGATTTTGTGGGTGGGCGAGATAGCAAGGCTGTTGAAAAAGTTGAAATCCGACAAAAACAAATGATTGTCTTGGTATTGTGAAAGAAAAGTTCGTATCTTTGCCGCTCCAAAACAGAAAGGATCAAAAAATGAACAAACACTTGATTTCTATAGTATTAGCTTGTTTCATGGGGCTTGTCTTGGCCTCGTGCGGCAAAACTTCGTTGGTCGGCACATGGGTTGAACCCGCCGCCGAAGGCAGTCTGCTCGGCGAAGTGGGCTTCACTTTGCTCGAAAACGGAGAGGTGAAATCCATCAACACGGGCTTCCGCGAATACAAGCATTGGGAGCAGCAAGGCAAGAAACTCATCATTTCAGGCTCCATCAGCGGCTCGGTGCCACGCGACTTCGCCGACACACTCGACATTGTCTCCGTCAACGACAAGAACCTTGTGGTCGGCTCTGATGGCTATACTGTGACTTATCAGAAAAAATGATACCATGGCTATTGACAAATCCTTTTTCTTTAGGAGATTGCGGATCAAGTCCGCAATGACACCTCGGAACAAGGATTGCCAGAGGCTAAAGGCCAGAAGCCAGAAGCAAAAAAAGAATATTAATAATAACTCATAAATAACGAATAATGAAGAAATTAGCTGTTATCGCCTTTGGCGGAAACGCCCTGTTGAGAGGCGGACAGAAAGGTACTTATAAGGAGCAGATGGAGAATGTCACCGAGACGTGCCAGTCGTTGCTCCCGTTCTTGAAGAACGACTATAACTTGGTCATTGGCCATGGCAACGGCCCGCAGGTGGGCAACGTGATGCTGCAACACGAGGCCGGTAGCCACCAGTTTGGCGTGCCTGGCATGCCCATCGACTTCTGCGTGGCCGAGACGCAAGGTCTCATCGGTTTCATGATTGAGATGGGCTTGGGCAAGATCTTTGCCAAGGAAGGCATCAAGCGCAACGTGGTCACGTTAGTGACGCAGGTCGTGGTCGACAAGAACGACCCGATGTTCCAAAACCCCACCAAGCCCGTCGGCCCTTACTATTCTAAGGAAGACGCCGAGAAATACGCTGCCGAGACGGGTGCCGTCTACAAGGAAGATCCCAAAGGTCGCGGTTGGCGCAAGGTGGTGGCATCGCCGAAACCCATTGCCATCCAGAACGTTGAGATTGTGAAGCAATTGGCCGAGCAGGGCAATGTGGTCATTACCGTGGGTGGTGGCGGCATCCCCGTCATCGAGAAAGCCGACGGCAGCTTGGGCGGCATCGAGGCGGTCATCGACAAGGATCTTGCCTCCGCCATGACTGCCATCGACATCCACGCCGACGAGTTCTACATCCTCACCGACGTGCCGAAGGTCTACATCAACTTCCGCAAGGACAACGAGCAGGCTCTCGACACCATCACCGTTGCCGAGGCCAAGAAGCACCTGGCCGACGGCCAGTTCACCGAGGGCAGCATGGCCCCCAAGGTGCGTGCCGCCATCCTCTTCGTGGAGGCTACGGGCCACGAGGCCATCATCACCGAGGCCACGCGCCTTGGCGACCCGACTTGCGGGACAAGAATTATTGCTTAAAGGATTTTTTATAGGTTATGTGAAAACGCTATGCTTAGGGCATAGCGTTTTTCCTTATTTATATAGGTCTCCAAGCGGTAGCCTTCGCCGTCGAGGACGCCGTGCAGGTCGTCGACGAGGCCGGTGCCGCGCAGTTTCAGCACGGCTTCCTTCTTGGTCCAATATTGGGTGAAGGCCACTGTTGGGTCGGTGGAGGCGAGGATCCATTCCGCTTCGGCGGGATTCATCGTCTTGCGGATGAGGGCCAGGTCAGGCTTGCGGAAGCTCTCGATGTCGATGCCGATGGGGGCGAAGTCAACAGCCACGGCTATTCCGTTCTTGCAGTGGCTCAGGTTGAAATGCACTTGCGGATAGTGAACCAGAAATGGCTTTCCGTGAGCATTGAAATCTATTTTCATGTTATTGATTCCCAGTGGTTTCAATAAATCTTTCAGCATCAGCCACGACTTGAGGCAGGCAAACTGGCCGAAGAGGTGCCTGTAGCGCAAAGCCTCGTGGCAGCGTTGTTCGTCGACCAAGGGCAACATGTGCTGCACCTCGGCTTCGGTTGCTTGGGTCATGTCATCGAAGATGGATAGCATCGTATTTTGTTTCAGGTCGCAAAAATAATTATTCTGTCGAAACCGAAGGAAAAAAGTTTTCGTTGAAGAAATTCCCCTTTTTGTTTTCAAAATTGCCTTTCGTTTGGATAAATAGTCTGTTTGATTGAAATAAATCCTAATTTCGCGGCAATTTTCTTGGATATGGAGAAGAATGTATTCATACCGACACCGGTTCAGCCTTATCCCGACATACCGTCGCGCGTGTTCGAACTTGTGCCTCATTTCGTTGAGAAATATGGGTATAAGGACGACATGGTGGCGTGCAAGGATAACGGCGAATGGGTGAAATATAGCGGCCAGAAATTCGCCGAACTGACCGATGCCATCAGTTTTGGGCTGATTCAAATAGGCGTCCGGAAGGGCGATCGCGTGGCGGTGATTTCCAACAACAGCCCGCAGTGGAACATGGTGGATTTTGCCGCACAGCAGGCGGGTGCCATCTTGGTGCCCATCTATCCGACGGTGCGCCACAGCGACTATGAGTATATCATCAACCATGCCGCGCCAAAGGTGATCTTCGTTGAAGGCAAGTTGATTTATGGCAAGGTGAGAGACATCATCGAGACCATGGAAGATCGTCCTAAGGTGTTTTCTTTCAAGGAGGTGGATGGCGTCAAGTCGCTTGATTCTTTCTTGAAGGAGGTGAAAGCTGACGAGGCGACCAAGAAGGAACTGAAGGCCCGTGAAGATGCTGTCGACACCGACGACGTGGCCACCATCATCTATACTTCGGGAACGCTCGGAATGCCCAAGGGCGTGATGCTGACCCATCGCAACCTGATGCAAGACGTGGCTTACTACGGACCGCATTTCCCCGTGCCGCCGAGCCACAAGATCGTGAGTTTCCTGCCGTTGTCGCACATCCTCGAACGTTCGGTGTTCTACACGCATGTATTTCTCGGAAATTCAACCTATTACGTCGAAAACTTCGGTACCATCATGCGCGACATCGCCGACGTGAAGCCCAACCATTTCCTCACCGTGCCGCGCGTCATCGAGAAAGCCTACAACAGCATCATGCGCAAGGGCGACAAACTGACGGGCTTGAAGAAAAAGGTATTCAACTGGGCTTTTGAATTGGCCGACCGTTACGACGAAACAGGACGCAACAACGGCTGGTTCTACCTGCTGAAGCTGCGTTTGGCCAACTGCTTGGTGTTCAAGGATGTGAGGAAGGCCTTTGGCGGCAATTTGGAGTTCATCATCTCAGGAGGTGCAGCCTTGCATCCCCGTTTGGTGAAGCTCTTCGCCGCCATGGGCATCCCAATCATTGAAGGCTACGGCCTGACGGAGACCTCGCCGGTGATAAGCGTTAACAGCATCACAAGGCGTATCGTTAAGGCAGGTACCGTTGGCGTCACCTGTCGCAACCTCGACGTGCAGATTGCACCTGAGACAGGCGAAATACTCGTGAAGGGATCGAGCGTGATGAAGGGCTACTACAAGGATGAAGAGCAGACCCGCGAGGCCATTGACGAGAACGGCTACTTCCACACTGGCGACATCGGCGAGTTTGACGAGGACGGACTGCTGAAAATTACAGGGCGCATGAAGGAGGTTTTCAAGGACTCGATGGGCAAGTACATCTCGCCCGGACTGATAGAGAACCGTTTCGTTGAGTCGCCTTTCTTCAGCAACATGATGGTGGTGGGCGAGAACCAGAAGTTCGCCGCTGCCCTTATCGTTCCCAACTTCGAGTATTTGAAGAACTGGTGCGATGAGAACAATATTATCGTTGCGTCGAACGAGGAGATGGTGAGGCACAACCTTGTGGTGGCGCGTTACCGTCAGGAGGTCGACACCTACAACAAGTTCTTCGGCGACTTCGAGAAGATCAAGCGTTTTGAGCTGATGGACCACGAGTGGACCATCGAGGATGGAGAAGTCACGCCGAGCCTCAAAATCCGCCGCAAGATCATCGCCGAGCACTACAAGGATTTGATCGACGGAATGTTCGCTGAATAATACCCCTGCCGCTTGGAGAGATGGGGCAAGCGGGTGAAGGGATTCCATGAATTGAAATAATTGGCATGTTTTTTCGAAAAAAGCATTACCTTTGTGGCCTGATTTTTTAGACCATAAGGTATGATTAAGAAACGATTCAACCCCATAACCGACAAATCCAGCGAAATCATCGCTTTCCTGATGGCGTCGCCCGACATTCCCGACGACCCCGACCTGCGCTTCAAGATTGAGCTTTCGGTCGAGGAGGCCGTCGAGAACGTGGTGCACTACGCCTACGAAGGCGGCATTGGATGGCTTGAGGCCGGCACAAGCCTCGACCACGAGTCGCTGGTGCTGACCATCGAACTGCGCGATGCGGGCGTGCCTTTCAACCCTTTGGAAAAGGCCGACCCCGATGTGAACCTTTCCGCCGACCAGCGCGAAGTGGGCGGTCTTGGCATTTACCTCTGCAAAAATATGATGGATAGCATCGAATACCATTATGAGGATGGTAACAATGTGTTGATAATGAGAAAGATAGTTAAAAACTGATAGTATAATCCAGTCCCGTAGGGACGGCATATCTGTAAGCAGGCGACGTAAGTCCCTGCGTATCAAAAAAATGAAAGTCACAATAAAAAAACAAAACGAAAAGACGCTCGTGACCCTCGAAGGTCGCATCGACACCACCAATGCCGACCAGTTTCAGCATGACATCGCTCCGTTGATGGAAGACGAATGCCCCAACATCGACATCGACTGCACGGGCATGACCTACACCTCGTCGCAAGGCTTGCGCATGTTCCTCTTGTTGCAAAAAAGCGTCATGGCTCATCAAGGCACCATGGTGATGCGCAACATGGATTCGCGAGTGAAGGAAGTCTTCGACATCACCGGTTTCTCGAACATCATCACCATTCTCTGATGCCTATGAAACTCGATCTCCATAGCGAAATGATACTCGATGAATATCGCGAGAATCTTCCTGTGTATGAGAAAATCTCGTCCATCGTGCTTGAGCGTTTGCGCCAGTGCCTCGACGAAAACCATCTTCATATTGCCGGGCTTGAGTCGCGCATCAAAGCGGAAGACAGCCTGACGAACAAGTTGGAATTGAAAGGGTATAAGTACAAGACAATCAGTGATGTAACTGATATTGTAGGCATACGTGTCATCACATTTTTCAATGATGAGGTGGATGTCATCTCGGCCTTGGTGGAAAAAATGTTCGAAATCGACTGGGACAACTCCGTCGACAAGCGCAAGATGCTCGAAATCGACCGTTTCGGCTATATGTCGCTGCACTATATCTGCCGCATACCCGAAGGAATGTATCATGACCCTGACATGCCCCAGCTGAACCAAATCCGTTTCGAGTTGCAGATGCGCAGTATGCTACAACACATGTGGGCCAACATGTACCACGACATGGGCTACAAGAGCGACGTCGAGAT
>DGXB01000065.1 GCA_002396205.1 Bacteroidales bacterium UBA4243 | reverse complement strand
CGTGGTATCGACAAGGCTGTTGCCGCTGTGGTCGCTTCGCTGAAGAAGATGTCGGTGAAGGTCGACGGCGACAACGAGAAGATCAAGCAAGTGGCTACCATCTCTGCCAACAACGACAGCACCATCGGTGGCCTCATCGCCGAGGCTATGGGCAAGGTGAAGCAAGAAGGCGTGATCACCGTTGAGGACGCCAAAGGCATCAACACCTACGTCGACGTCGTCGAAGGTATGCAGTTCGACCGTGGCTACATTTCGCCTTACTTCGTCACCAACACCGAGAAGATGGAAGCCGTCTACGAGAATCCTTACATCTTGATCTACGACAAGAAGATCTCCGTGATGAAGGACTTGCTGCCCGTGCTCGAGAAGACCTTGCAAACCGGCCGTCCGCTCATCATCATTGCTGAGGACATCGACGGTGAAGCTTTGGCTACCTTGGTCGTCAACCGTCTGCGTGGCTCGCTGAAAGTCGCTGCCGTCAAGGCTCCTGGCTTCGGCGACCGTCGTAAGGAAATGCTGGAAGACATCGCCATCCTGACTGGTGGCACCGTCATCAGCGAAGAGAAGGGCTACAAGCTTGAAGACGCTACCCTGCAAATGCTCGGCCAGGCCGACAAGGTGAGCATCAACAAGGACAACACCACCATCGTGAACGGTCACGGCGCCAAGAGCGACATCGAGGCCCGCACCAACCAAATCAAGGCCCAAATCAAGACCACCACGAGCGACTACGACCGCGAGAAGCTGCAAGAGCGCTTGGCCAAGTTGGCCGGTGGCGTGGCAGTCATCTATGTGGGTGCCGCCTCTGAGGTCGAGATGAAGGAGAAAAAAGACCGCGTTGAGGACGCTTTGAACGCCACCCGCGCTGCCATCGAAGAGGGTATCATCCCTGGCGGTGGTGTCGGTTTCATCCGCGCCATCAAGGCCATCGAGAAGCTGAAGGGCGACAACGAGGACGAGACCACGGGTATCGCCATCATCAAGCGCGCTTTGGAAGAGCCGCTGCGCCAGATTGTTGAGAACGCCGGCTTGGAAGGCTCGGTCGTGGTCAACAAGGTGAAGGAAGGCAAGAACGACTTCGGCTTCAACGCCCGCACCGAGGTTTACGAGAACCTGCTCGAAACGGGTGTCATCGACCCTGTCAAGGTGTCGAGAGTCGCTTTGGAGAATGCCGCTTCTATCGCCGGCATGTTGCTGACCACCGAGTGCGTCATCAGCAACCACAAGGAGCCTACACCTCCCACACCTCCTATGCCCATGGGCGGCGGAATGGACGGCATGATGTAATCCAACCGTGAACGCTGTAGGGCTGTCGCATTGCGGCCAACGCTGTAGGGCTGTCGCATTGCGGCAGCCGCTCGGCAAACGCAATATGCGGCTGCCACGGTGTGACAGCCCTACAAGTCACAGAATTAATGGAAACGAGCAAAAGGCTGGCCTTGAAAAAGGCTGGCCTTTTTTGCTCTTAATTACAAACAAATTCAATCATTGTTTTATCTGTTTGGAAATTAATTGTATTTTTGCACAAATGAAAGACCATGAAGAGCCTTCAGGACATATTCGAAGCAATTGCCAGAGACGACTTTACTGAACCAACACTTCATGCTATTGACGAACTCATAAACCAGATAGAAAATGGATCCACAGACCTTCCTCGATTTAATCTACGAGAGCATTCAGGAGTCTGCAAGGCAGGCACGGCTCTCATCGGGGCGTCCATCGTCGCAAGCTACGCTGAAAGAAGCCTTACAGCAAGTGGCCATGCTGAAAGCGGCCAAGGAAGCCCAAGCAGTTGGGAAATAGACGAGCTGCAAGAAAAACTCATTGAGCAATGGGCGAAGGCCGCTCGCCTTTGGGTGGAGGCTTCCGACGACATTGTCTGCAAAGGATTCGGACCGATGATTGGAGGATATGCATCCCGCCAATGTGTTTATTGACGAGGTGACCTCGCTTCCCATTTGCATTGACTGTATTGTCAAATTCGTGAAAAAAGAGACTCGATAAACGTCAAATAACGTCGCTCTTTTCCGTTTGCCCTCATTCCTCCATCCCCAAAAATCGTATGGACAAAACTTTGTGGCAAAATTTTACAAACAATTGATAACCAATACTATAAAAACAAACCTTCCAAAAAAGACATGGACAAAACGCCTCCAATGGTTTGGGCAGGTCAAAAATTTCCCTATTTTTGCCCTCAAAATCACAAATCCATTAAACGATGAAAAAAACGACAATGAGAAAAGCCGTCCTTTTGCTGCTGCTTGCGGCATGGACGTTTCCTGTGATGGCCCAACAGTGGGAAGCCATTTTATCGGACACAGTGTCTATAAGTAGTGGCTTTATCAACGAAGACAACACCATGGAGCTTGTGGGTTATTCAGGTAATTATGGAGCCTATTTCAGGGTGTTTGGCGACGGGAATTACGAAACGACCACTTTCCCCGCCCCCGAGGGGAAAAAATTGGTTTTGCAAACCCTAACCCCTTTGGACGATGGCGGTTATTTCGTTTCGGGACGGATTATGAACAATCGACTGAATGATTCGGGCGAACTTAAGATCATGATTCTCGATGGCGACTTGAATGTGGTGAAAGAACAAACCCTACAAGTGGCAGAAGGTTTCTTGGGATTCACAGATGGTGCCGCCGCTATGGACGACGACGGTACCATCGTCCTGTTGAAAACGGCAAGGCGGGAAATGCCCAATTATCAAGGCGGCTACGAGTCAAGGGGCGTGTTGTTTCGCTTCACCCAGTCAGGAGACAGCCTGAATTGTCGGTATCTGTTGGCCGACCCGCCCGACCCGATTTGCTACATACAGCAAATCGAGAACCAAAAACTCATAAACGACCCGTATAGCGACCAAATCATTGCGGTGTGTGCGGGACAAGGAGGGGTACAGTCTTTGCTTTATTTCGATTACGACTTCAATCTGACGAATGACTTTTTTATTGACGACATATCTTTCCCAGAAACAGGGCCAGGATGGCAATGTAAACATATAAGTCACCCTTACGTGGGTTATTGGTATAATGCCAATGCGATGTTGCTTGTTGCAGATCAAGAGGACACGGATATTTCTGCCAACAAACCACATTTGCTTATCGGGAAAATGAACCATGAGGGAGAAATCATCGAGAGAGTCGAAATCAACAAGCCAGATACTTTGTTTTATGCCTATGGAGGAATGGCATACGCGAACGACAGTACCGTCTATGTCTCTACAAGATGCCATACGGAGGGTTGGCTTGACCCATATTATCCATGCGTCTATCTTGTGAATATAGGGTTGGAAATTCTTGGAAAGGTTGAACTTTGGGACGAACTGGACTACTATCCTCAGACCGTATTTCCTACCAGCGACGGTGGATGTGTGTTCTGCATTAAAGGCAACTCATGGTGGGTTGAACCTTTACAAAAAGTCATCCGTTTCTCTCGCGAGGACTTCAATCCCATTCCATGCAGTGTGAAGGAAGTGCCACAAGAAGCGATAAAGGCCTTGGTTTATCCCAACCCAGCCAAGGATGAGTTGAACATCGACATCAGCGATGTGCACAACTTGGAAGGCTGCCGCATCAGCATCACGGATGCCCTTGGCCGTCCCTGCGTTGACAGGTTTGTCCGTGGCGAAGGCAATGTGCTCACGGTGGGCGTTTCGGGCCTCAAGGCGGGCGTCTACACCTATCGCGTCTACAACGCGGAAAAGGAACTGGCGGGCGGGAAGTTCGTCAAGGAGTGAAGTTTTTTTGGCAAAGGCTTCTCCAAACCGACAAATTTGTCTATCTTTGCCGTCAGAAACAAATTGGAACACTATGAGATACCTCGACCCGCGCAACGACCTTACCTTCAAGAAGGTGTTTGGCGAACATCCTGATTTGCTCATCAGTTTCTTGAACGCCCTTATGCCCTTCGCCTCCGAAGACGACTACATTGAGAGTGTGGAATACCTGCCTGCGGAGATTGTCCCCGAAACGCCTTTCAGCAAGGATTCCATCGTGGACGTCAGGTGCTTCGACAAGCAAGGCCGCCAGTTCATCGTCGAGATGCAGATGTATTGGACGGACGATTTCCTGCAACGGGTGCTTTTCAACTCGTCGAAGGCGTATGTCCGCCAGTTGGACAGGGGAAGGCGCTACTCCGACTTGCAGCCCGTCTATTCGCTGAGTTTGGTGAATGATGTGTTCAGGACCGAGCTGAAAGACGCGGAGAACTGCTACCATCACTACAGCATCGTGGATGTGTATGAGACCAACGAACACCTGAAAGGGATGGAATTCGTGTTTGTGGAGCTGCCCAAGTTCAAGCCTAAGAACTTCAGGGACAAGAAGATGGTGGTGCTGTGGCTGCGCTATCTTACCGAGGTGAAAGACCAAACGGAGTCGGTGCCGAAGGAACTTTTAGACAACCGATACACGAAAAAGGCCCTACAACTGCTGGAAGAGGCAAGCTACAGTAAATCGGAGTTGTACGCCTACGACCGTTATTGGGATGCCGTATCTACCCATAGGACGTTGTTGTACGGCGAGACGAAAAAGGCTCGCGAAAGAGGCTTCGCCCAAGGCCATGCAGAAGGTCTTGCCCAAGGCCATGCAGAAGGTCTTGCCCAAGGCCACGCGGAAGGTCATGCGGAAGGTCTCGCCCAGGGCCATGAGCAAACGAACATTGCCAATGCTCGTAGGATGAAGGAACTTGGCGCCACTGCCGACTTCATTTCTCAAGTGACAGGCTTGTCGCTACAGGAAATCTCAAACTTGTGATTTTTCTAATGTTACATTGCATCGCGAAAACATAGCCATCTGCGTAAGTGGTTGGCTATTTTTTTGTTTGATGGCACAATATTTTCAGTCAAGCATAGTTATTAATACCTTACAATAACTCGAAATGGCTGAAGAAAAGAAAGATAGAATCCTCACGCGGGCGCGGTTGCGCAAGTGGTTCTCGCTCAAGAAACTCAACAGGAAATATGACTTCTCGATGTCGCACGACGAAACGGGCAATACCATGCTCAAGTTCCGCCTCAATTTGCTCAACCTCGTCCTTGTCATCTTTGGCGTGGCCTTGCTGCTCATCGTCATCACCACGTTCATCATCGCATTCACGCCCTTGCGCGAATACATCCCTGGCTACACCGACACCAACCTCAACCGCGAGGTCTACCTGCTCAACCTCCGCGCCGACTCGCTCAGCCGCGAGATGCACAAGAAGGACGTCTATTTCGACAACTTGAAGAAAATCGTCGAAGGCTACGACTTCGCCGCCGACAGTGCCTTGGCCTCCTTGAGCATCTACGAGCCTCTGCCAGCGGGTGTCACCGACACAATTACGCTGAGGAAGTCGGTGCAAGACAGCCTGCTCCGCGCCGAATACGAGGCCCAAGACCAATACAACCTCTTTGGTGCCGACCTGATGAGCACCACCAAGCCCGGCACCCTCGTCAAGAACTTCTTTGTGCCGCTCAATGGCTCGGTCACCAATGCTTTCAATGCCGACGAAGCTCACTATGGCATCGACATCGTTTCCGCCGGCGACCAAATCATCAACGCAACCTTGGACGGCACCGTGGTGTTCTCCACTTGGAGCATCAACAACGGCTATTGCATCGGTATCCAGCATGAGGATAGCTATTTCTCTGTCTATAAGCACAATGCTACGCTTTTGAAGAAGGAAGGCGATTATGTCAGGGCGGGTGAGGCCATCGCCATCCTGGGCGAATCGGGCGACGAGGCCACCTTTGAGCACCTCCATTTCGAGCTTTGGCACAACGGCATCGCCATCAATCCTGTTGAATATATGACCATTAATCAGCCCGACGGAAAATAAAAATCATTATCTTTGCACGCTTTTTCCAACGATAAACAAAACAAACCATGACTATATTAATTAAGGTATTGCAGTTTTTTCTCTCCCTTTCCATCTTGATTTTCATCCACGAATTGGGACATTTCCTCGCCGCCAAGGCTTTCAAGACGCGCGTCGACAAGTTCTACCTCTTCTTCGATTGGGGCTTCTCCATCTTCCGTTGCAAGAAGGTGAACGGCAAGTGGCGCTTCAAGTTCTTCTCGAAGAATGTGCCCGAGAGCTATACCGCCACCGAATATCGCGACGCGGCAGGGAAGAAGCAAACCAAATACGAGCCCATCGACCTGAGCACCTTGCCCGAAGACGACTGGCGCCGCAGCGACAGCACGGAATACGGCATCGGGTGGTTCCCGCTTGGCGGCTATAACAAGATTGCCGGCATGGTCGACGAGTCGATGGACAAGTCGCAGATGCAGCAGCCCCCGCAGCCGTGGGAGTTCCGCTCGAAGCCCGCTTGGCAGCGCTTCATCATCATGATTGCGGGCGTTACGATGAACGTGCTCCTCGCCTTTGTCATCTACATCGGCTTGCTCACCAAGGAAGGTGAACAGTATCTGCCTACCAAGGAAGTCAACAAATACGGCATTACGGTCGACAGCCTCGGCTATGAGTTGGGGTTCCGCGACGGCGACAAGATTTTGTCCGTCGATGGCAACCAGATTGAGAGGTTCCAGGACATCCCCATGCAGATCATCCTCGACAAGGCCAAGACGGTCGAAGTGGAGCGCAATGGCAAGGACACCGTCATTAATCTCCCCGACGATGCCGTGGCCACTCTGCTCAGCTCGCAAGACCCCACCTTCATCTCCTACAGGTTCCCCTTTGTGGTGGCCGATGTGATGGACAACTCGGCGGCACAGGCTGGCGGACTGAAGGAAGGCGACGCCATCATAGGCATTAATGACATCGCTACACCTTATTATCAGGACTTTGTCAAAAACATCAAGCAGTTCAAGAACCAAGATATCGAAGTCATTGTGTTGCGCGGTGCCGACACCGTGGCTTTGGCCATGCACCTCCCCGAGGAAGGCGTGATTGGTGTCTACACGAAAACCTACCTCCCCGACTATTTCGAGATCGAGACCAAGGAATACACCTTCTGGCAGGCCATCCCCGCCGGTTTCTCCAAGACCTTCGACGAACTGAGCGACTATTGGAAGCAGGTCAAGCTCATCTTCAACCCCAAGACCAAGGGTTACGAGAACGTGGGCGGTTTCATCAGCATCGGCAAGATCTTCCCCGACCAATGGATCTGGAGCATCTTCTGGCGCATGACGGCCTTCCTCTCCATCGCACTCGCCGTGATGAACATCCTGCCCATCCCGGCCTTGGACGGCGGTCACATCCTTTTCCTGCTCGTCGAAATCATCACACGGCGCAAGCCCAGCGACAAGTTCATGGAGGTGGCCGAGACCGTCGGACTCATTCTTGTGCTTGGTTTGGTCATCCTGGCCAATGGCAACGACATCATCAGGCTGTTCAGGTAAAAAATATTATTCTGAAATTCAAATGGTTAAGAATGTCGCTGAAAAATTAATTTGGTGAGTTCAATACTATTTTCGTAAATTCGCGGTTCAAAAATCAACAAAAAGACAGGTTTTGAAGACGAAAGTCACACATATCGCCCTCCTTTTCGCCATAATGCTGACGACGGCTTTCGGTGTCAGGGCACAGCAAGCTCCCATGTTCACCAACTATTCCAATTCCTATGCCTATGCCAACGCTGGCTTCGCCGGAATGAGCGAAGGGATCAATCTGTTGGGGCTTTACAGGATGCAGTGGGCAGGCTTTGTCGACAACGACGGCAACGACATCGCCCCCAAGACCTTCCTCCTGTCGGGCGACATGCCTTTCCGTGCGCTGCATGGCGGACTGGGCTTCAGCATCATGCAGGACAAGTTGGGCTTCGAGAACAACGTCAATGTGGGTTTGGGCTATTCCTTCCACCTTGACTTGGGCGGCTCCACCCTCGGCATCGGCGTGGCAGGCACCTTGCTCAACCGGTCCGTCAATTTCTCGCAGCTGAATCCCAACCAGCCTACCGACCCCTTGCTGCAAGGCCTGGGCGAGGAGAGCGCCATGCTGTTCGACTTCAACTTGGGCCTGTTTTGGCAAGTCCCAGAGTCGTTCTATGTCGGTTTCTCGGTCATTAATGTGCTGGAAAGCATGAGCCAAGCGCTGAACGACAATTCGGAATCGAGCGCGAGTTTCACTACCGACCGCACCTTCTATGCCGTGGCTGGCTACCCCTTCCAGTTCGAGGACATGCCTTACTTCACCTTCATCCCTTCGGTGAGCGTGATGAGCGACATCGCCTCCACGCAGTTCAACGCCAGTGCGCGGGTGGTCTACAACAACCTCTTCTCGTTGGGCGTCAACTACCGTTTCCAGGAGTCGGTGGGCATCCTGGCCGGCATCACCATCAAGGATTTGACCATCGCTTATTCATATGATATTAATACGTTGGGCTTGGGCGTGCCAGGCTCGCACGAGATAGGATTGAGTTATTGCTTCAAGCTCGACCTCGACCGAACGCCACGCGACTATCGCAGCGTCCGTTATCTGTAAGTGATTTTTGAAGGGGAAATGAGGTCGTTTGGAAGTAGATTAATGTTGATTTAAAGTCCAAAAGAGGAAAAAAAGTGGGAAAAATAGATGAAGGGAAAATAATATTTTCTAATTTTGGCGGTTTTTAAAAGGAAACGCTGGACCGAAAGGTCGGCACGATTGATTGAAAGAATAAAAAAGAAACAAAATAGTAATTATATCATTGTCAAGAAGATGAAAAGACTACTGTTCGTATTTTCCGTCGCAATGCTGCTGACAGCCTGCGGCAATTCAAACCAAGGCGAGTTGGTTGGAGTGAGGAAGTCCAACAAAACCTTCAATCAACCTGACCCCTACGGAATGGTGTTCGTCCCGCAAGGCAACTACACCATGGGCGTAGGTGGCGAAGACATTACGGGTTCCTACCTCAACGAGCCCAAAACGGTTTCCGTCTCCGCTTTCTTCATGGACGAGACCGAAATCACCAACAATGAGTACCGCCAATTTGTTTATTGGGTCAGAGACTCCATCGCAAGAAGGATTCTTGCCGAAAACTTCCCCGACAGGTTTGCCATCACCGAGAGCAAATCGGGCGAAGTCTATGATCCGCCGCACTTGAACTGGAAGGAAAAGCTCGACTGGAACAGCAAGGAACAGGACATCCGCGAAGCCCTCGAGCCTATGTATCTCCCCGAACATGAGAGATATTTCCGCCACAAGGACATCGACACGAGAAAGCTTTATTATTCCTATTTCTGGTTTGACATGGTCGCAGCCGCCAAGAAGGACTTCGCTGACGACAAGCTCGTCAACAACGACTATTCGTTGGGCGAGGCCGATGCTGGAATCAACGTCGACCGCAAGGGCGCTTGGTCGAACCGTAAGCAGGGCTACAGCGACCGTTCGGTCTATGCCCGTTCGGAAGTCATCAATGTCTACCCCGACACGCTCTGCTGGATCCACGACTACAGCTATTCGTTCAACGACCCGATGACCGAGAAGTATTTCTGGCATCCGGCCTACGACAACTACCCGGTGGTGGGTGTCACCTGGCAACAAGCCAAGGCCTTCTGCGTGTGGCGCACCGAGTTGCTCAACTCCTACCTGCGCACCAGGAAGGACGCCGACCTCTCCGAGTTCCGTCTGCCCACCGAGGCCGAATGGGAATGGGCTGCCCGTGGCGGCAAGATGCTGAACCCCTATCCGTGGGGCGGTCCTAACGCCAGCAACGCCAAAGGCTGCTTCATGGCCAACTTCAAGCCGCGTCGTGGCAACTACCTCGCCGACGGCGGCCTGCGTACCCTCGTGGTGGGCTGCTACCCGCCCAATGGCTGGGGCCTCTACGATATGGCTGGCAACGTGTCGGAATGGACCAATACGGCCTACGACCCCAACTCCTACAACTTCACTTGGGACATGAACCCCAACTACACCTATAACGCCAAGGCCGACGACCCGGCTGTGATGAAGCGCAAGGTCGTGCGCGGCGGTTCGTGGAAGGACGTGTCTTACTACCTGCAAGTCACCACCCGCGACTACCAATACCAAGACTCGGCCAACTGCTACACCGGTTTCCGTTGCATCCAGCCTTACTTAGGCCGCAACAAGGGCGACAACCCGAGAATGTCGAGAGTGTACAGATAACCCTTATTCATCGAAAAATCAACAAATTAAATAGAAAATCAACTAAATCATTCACATTTTAAAAATTAATTGTCATGGCAAAGAAAGAACTTAGCAATTTCCAGAAATTCCTTGCATCGAAAAAGTACAAGACCTTCATGGGTTACCTCTATGGTTGGGGCGCCTCTGTGGTTATGATTGGTGCTTACTTCAAACTGACCCACATCCCTGGTGCCGACTTCATGCTGGCTCTCGGTCTGGGTATCGAAGCATTAATCTTCTTCATGTCGGCCTTCGAGCCTCAACATGTTGAGTACGCTTGGGACAACGTGTTCGTCGAACTCGAGGAAGACTGGGATGGTAAAACAAAGACACAATTTGCCACTACTGGCGGCGGCGCTTCCAAAGGTGCCATCACTGATGCCGAAGACGCCATGCTGAGCAAGATGCTTGATAAGATGAATGTCAGCGAAGATACCTTCAAGAGACTTGGCAAGGGCCTCGACAGACTGGCCGAAAACGCTGGCCAAATGGCCGACATCAGCAACGCCATGGCCGCTACCACCAACTATGCCAATGCCATGGATCGCGCCACGAAGTCAATCGCCGACTTCTCCAACGCCTATATCCAGACCAACCAGAAGCTCTCCGACTCGTTGGGCAAGCTCGACTTCAGCGCCCTCGATGCCAACACCATCAAGAAGGTGGCCAGCAGCATGACCTCGCTCAACTCCATCTACGAGCTGCAGCTCCAAGGTGCCGAGCAGACCTCTGCCGCCAGCAAGAAGTTGACCGAAACTATGAACAAGTACATGGATAACCTCAACGCTTCATCACAGAACGCCGGCCAACTCAACGCTCAGCTGACTCAATTGTCGCAGCGCTTGACCGCTTTGAACAACGTCTATGGTGGAATGTTGTCAGCAATGAATATCAAGGCATAATTTCTACTCAAACCTATTGTCTAATATAAAAAAGGAGTAAAATTATGTCAGGCGCAAAAGAAACCCCAAGACAGAAAATGATCGGTATGATGTACCTGGTCTACACTGCCTTGTTAGCCATGAATGTCTCGAAGGACATCCTGGATGCCTTCGACACGGTGAACCAGGGCGTTCAGACAACGAACATCACCCTTTCGAATCAGATTAATCAGAAGTATGCTGCCTTCGAGGAGCAATATGGTTTGGACAAAGAAAAGGTCGGACCTTATTGGGAACAAGCCCAAGCTTTGAGAGAAGAAGCCACCGAACTCATCAACTACGTCGAGGACCTGAAATGGGACTTGGTGAAGAAAATTGAATGTACCGGCAAGGACGAAGGTCCTGTGGCTTATGCCCTTAAGGAAGGATTGTTGAGATCAACCGACACGTTGAAGAACGGTCGTAGAATCTATAACATCAACACCTCGAAAGTAAAGTCGAGAGACAACTACAACCAACCTACTGCCTACATGATGGGCAACCCCGAAGGTCCGGGCAACGGTGGCAGGGCTTACGAACTGTCAGAGAAGATCCGTCGCTTCCGTGGCGAAGTCATCAAAGCCATGGGTCCCGAGCATCTTCACGAGGTGGGCCTGATCACCGATAGTATCTACGGAACGAAGGCTTATTTGGAGGAAAATGGTTATACCGACGGCCAAATGAAGAGACTTCCTCTTCCTGGTGAGTATTATGGTGCCAAAATCAGCTATTATCCTGGCATGACCGACCCGGTGCAAGACAGCTGGGAATACCATAACTTCCACCATACGGTACTCGTTGCCGATGTCACCTTGTTGAACAAGATCATCTCCGAGGCTGAGACCGCTGAGTTGAATGCCGTCACCGAACTGATGAGCGACATCCACGCAACCGACTTCACGTTTGACGAAATCGGTGCCAAGGTGTTCGCCGAGAGTGGCTATCTCCTCTCTGGCCAGACCTATAAGGCACAAGCCATGGTGACCGCTTGGAAGAACTCGCAACTGACCGCCCGCGTCAAGTTGGACGGTGGCGCCGAGAAGACCTACACCAGCGATGCCCAAGGCGTGATTCCGTTGGAATGGAACGTCGGTGTCGGTTCGCACACCTATACTGGTGTCATTGACATGCTTGATCCCTCGACCAACAAGATGGAAGAGTTCCCATTCCAAGGTTCCTTCGTCGTGGCTCCTCCTGCGGTGAGCGTTTCGGCCACTAAGATGAACGTCGTCTATCGCGGTATCGACAACCCGATTGCAGTGGGTGGCGGTGTTGGTGGCGAAATCAGTGCCACGGCTACTAGCGGTACTTTGACCCGCACGGGCAATGGTACCTACAACCTGCGTCCGGGTGAAGCCAACGAGGTGACCATCAACGTCAGTTCCGCCGGTTCAAGCCTCGGCAGCATGAAGTTCCGCGTGAAAGACCTGCCGAAACCCGAAGCCATCATCCGTAATGTGGTGAACGGTTTGGTCTCGAAGAGTGCATTGCTTGCCGCCAACCGTGTGGAAGCCGAAATGAAGGACTTCGACTTCGACGGTGTCAAGTATGATGTGGTTGGCTATACCTTCCGTTACAAGACCAAGGCTGGTACCACCAAGGAAGCCAAGGCCAACAGTGGCGCATTCACCGACGAAATCAAGAACGCCATCAGCGGCTCGAATGTGGGTGATACCTTCCTGTTCACGGCCATCCAAGTGCGTGGTAACGACGGCAAGACCAAGACCCTTGACACTCCTATCGGTGTTGAAATCAAGTAAACAACTAAAACCCTTATAAGATGAAAAAGACACTTGTTTCCATGTTGACCCTTGTGGCGCTCTTCGGCAGTCTGTGCCTCAATGCCCAGACGACCGACATCAAGCCGCCGAAGAACAGCATCCTCTCAGGCCAGCAGCAAGTCATGAACGAAAAGACCCCTTCGCCGCTTCCTATCATCGACGAATCGAACGTGATGTGGAAGAAGACGGTGATCAGGGAAATCGACTTCCGTCAGAAGATCAATCAAGTGTTCTACTACCCAATCAATCCGACCGAGGACTGGAGGAACTTCATCACGGTGATCTATGATGGCATCCAGAGCGGTGACATCACTCCCTATCGCGTTGAAAACAACATCGACGACATGGTGACCCCTTTGACCTTGGCCGATTTTGAAAAAGAAAACACAAAGATTGGCGATCCTCCGGTCATCTGGAAAGATGGCGAGGAGGTGCCGAACGAGATTGAATTCAAGGACCGTATGCTCAATGTGACCCGTCTGCGTATCAAGGAAGACTGGTATTTCGACAAGAAATTGTCGCAGTTCCTCGTCCGCATCATCGCCCTTGGTCCCATCGTTGTCGACGATGACGGTGGCCTCTCGCAAGTGTGCTGGATTCCTTACGAAGACTCGCGTGATGTGTTGGCCAAGGCCTTTGCCTTCAACCGCAACAACTCGGCCCAGCGTCGCACTTTCGATGAAGTGCTACAAAAACGTATCTTCGACAGCTACATCATCAAGGAAGAGAACGTTTACGACCGTTACATCAACTCCTACGCTTTCAACATTGACGCCCTCTACGAATCGGAGCGCATCAAGAACGAAATGTTCGACTTCGAACAAAGCCTCTGGGAATATTGATGGTTCGCTTAATGACAATGAAAAAGGACATCCGCGTGGGTGTCCTTTTTTTGTGCGGTTTTGGCTTGCCAAAACCGCACAAAAAAAGCAGCCGATTTCTCAGCTGCTCTTTTGTCGGAGTGGCCCGACTCGAACGGGCGACCGCTTGCACCCCATGCAAGAATGCTAGCCAACTGCACCACACCCCGATTGCATTGATTTGCGTTGCTTATCTTTCGATTTGCGGCTGCAAAGATAGGAACTTTTTTTGAATCGGTGTTCACTTTGAAGAAAAAAATTTATCTTTGCACAGAATTACACCAACTGAACAACTGAACAACTAACAACTGAAAACTATGGAAAGAGTTGAATGTCTGATTATTGGATCGGGTCCGGCGGGCTATACCGCTGCCATCTATACGGGTCGTGCCGATGTGAAAACTGTCATCTATGAAGGTATGCAACCTGGTGGCCAGCTGACCCAGACCACCGAAATCGAGAATTTCCCGGGCTATCCCAATGGTGTGAAAGGCCCCGATATGATGGAGGAAATACGTCAACAAGCACTTCGTTTCGGTGCTGAAATCCGCGAAGGCGAGGTGACGGCCATTGATGTCAGCCAACGTCCGTTCAAGGTGACGACGGAATACGACGGCGAGTTGCTTGCCGATAGCATCATCGTTTCAACAGGTGCCGCAGCCCGTTATTTGGGCTTGCCTACCGAAGAGGAGTTCAAGGGCGGTGGCGTTTCGGCCTGCGCCACTTGCGATGGCTTCTTCTATAAAGGGAAAGACGTGGCTGTGGTCGGCGGCGGCGACACGGCTTGCGAGGATGCCACCTATTTGGCCAAACTTTGCAATAAGGTCTACCTCATCGTCCGTCGCGACGTGTTGCGCGCTTCCAAGGCCATGCAACACCGTGTGCTCAATACGCCCAATATTGAGGTGCTCTGGAAACATCAAACCAAGGAGCTTTTCGGCGAACAGCAAGGCTTCATGAAGAAGCTGAAGGGTGCCGTGCTCTATCACAGCGACACCAAGGAGGAGCGCACCATCTACGTGGACGGCTTCTTTGAGGCTATCGGCCACACGCCCAACACCGAGCCTTTCAAGGGCATCCTCGACATGGATGAGGAAGGCTATATCATCACTAAGCCCAAGTCGACGGCCACCAATGTTGAAGGCATCTTCGCCTGCGGCGACTGCCAGGATCGCGTCTATCGCCAAGCCATCGTGGCTGCTGGCACGGGTGCCATGGCGGGTATTGAGGTGGAGAGATATTTGGCTGAACACAAATGATTCTTCAAACCGAAATAAAGATTCAACCTTTGGAGCAAACCATCAGTTATGGCGATGGTTTGCTCTTTTTGGGCTCGTGTTTCGCCGACGAGGTGGGGGGCCTTTGCCGTGGCTTGGGTTTCGATGCGCTTGTGAATCCTTTTGGCGTGCTTTATAACCCCGTCAGCGTGGCCAATGCCGTCCATCGTTTGGCCAATGGGAGACCTTTTGCCCACGAGGAAGTTGTTAGGGTGGGAGAGGGGTACTATTGCACCTTTAGCCATAATACGACATTTTGGCAGAATACAGAGGAAGCTCTGCTCAATCGTATCAATGTAGACTTGTCGAAAGCCCACAAACATTTTGAAGACTCCAAATGGATCATTATCAGTTTGGGCACATCGTGGGTGTTTCGCTCGCACGAAACGCAAGAGGTGGTCGCCAATTGCCACAAGTTGCCTGCTTCGCAATTCGATAGGATTTGCCTTTCGGTGCCGACCTCCGTGGCGGTGCTTTCGGGGTTGGCCAAAATGTATCCCGAAAAGCAGTTCATTTTCACCGTGTCGCCTTTGCGCCATGTCAAGGATGGCTTGCATGGGAACCAGCTGAGCAAAGCTGCATTGCTGCTGGCTGTCGACGAGGTGTGCAAAGCTTTCAGGAATGCACATTATTTCCCTGCCTACGAAATCATGCTCGACGAGCTGCGCGACTATCGTTTCTATAAGGATGACATGGTGCATCCCACCGAACAGGCTGTTCGTCACATTTGGGAGCGGTTTGTGGATTTCGCCATCGACCCAGTGGAAAAACCCGCGATGAAGGCTGCCGTCGAACTCCAACAAATGCTTCAGCACAAGCCGATGTTTCCTGAAAGTGAGGCTTTCAAAAGGTTTAAGAAGCTGAAAGAAGAGAAAATCAGCGAGTTGAGGAAGAAATTTCCGATGGTTTGCATCGAAAACTTGTCAAAATAGCGCCCAATTCCCAAATTATTCGTACTTTTGCCGCCCAATTCCGCGAAAGGAATCAATTTTCAACACTAATACATTATTAATAAATGACTGACAACGAAAGATCTGGCAAGCGTCCGCGCACCAGAAAACCTGTTGACGAACGCGAAGTGTTCCAACAGAGGAGGTCCTTCAAGTTCTATCACCGCGACGGTGACGAGGAGGGACAAGAAGAAAGAGGATTTGGCGGTAAGCCGAGAGGTGAACGCCGCTTTGATGACGAACGTGGCGACCGCCGCTTTGGCGACCGCAAATTTGGCGATCGTCCGCGCCGCCGTTTCGACGACGAGCATGACGACCGTCCGCGCCGTCGTTTTGATGACGATGATCGTCCGCGCCGTAGGTTTGACGACAGTGACCGTCCGCGTCGTCGCTTTGACGATGAGCACAACGACCGTCCGCGTCGCCGTTTTGACGATGACGACCGTCCGCGTCGTAGGTTTGACGACAGCGACCGTCCGAGGTCTCGCCGCTTTAATGACGATGACCAGCCTCGTCGCAGATTTGATGACGACGACCGTCCACGCCGTCGTTTCGACGACGACAAGCCGCGTGAGCGTCGTTTCCACGATGACGACCGTCCGCGCCGTAGATTTGACGATGAGGATCGTCCGCGCCGCCGTTTCGATAACGACCGTCCGCGTGGCGACCGCCGTTTCGACGAGCGTCCGCGCCGCCGTTTTGATGATGAGGAAGAACCCCGCCGTGGTCGCAAGGGCTATGTTCGCGAGAAAGACCCGCAGTATGACCGCCCGAAAGCCACTGGCGAAATCCGCTTGAACAAATATTTGGCCGACTGTGGCATCTGCTCGCGCCGCGAGGCCGACGACCTGATTAAGGCCGGTTGCGTCGAAGTGAATGGCGAAGTGATTTCCACGATGGGCTATAAGGTGAAGACCGAAGACAAGGTGGTTTATGGCGGCCAAACGCTCAACCGCGAGAAGCTCCGCTACATCTTGCTCAACAAGCCCAAAGGCTACATCACCACCAGCGATGACCCCTATGAACGCGACACCGTGATGGAACTCGTAAAGAACGCTTGCCCCGAGCGCGTCTATCCCGTAGGCCGTCTCGACAAGCAGACTACTGGCCTGCTGCTGTTCACCAATGACGGCGACTTGGCCAAGAAACTGACCCATCCGAGTAGCGAGGTGCCGAAGCTCTATCACGTCATTCTCGACAAGCCCTTGACCAAGAACGACATGCTGCGCATCTCTGAGGGCATCGAACTTGATGATGGCCCCATCGCTGCCGACAACATCGCCTACGACCAAGACGACGACAGCAAGAAAAGCATCGGCATCGAGCTTCATTCGGGCCGCAACCGCATCGTCCGTCGCATCTTCGAACATCTTGGATACGAGGTGACCAAGCTCGACCGCGTGATGTTTGCCGGTCTCGACAAGTACAGACTGCCGCGTGGCGAATGGCGTTTCCTCACCGACCTTGAGGTGATGAACCTGAAGAAGATTTGACCTTGAACGAAATCACCAAACAGTTTATCAGGGAAAACCTGAATGCCAACGTGCCGACGCTCGCCTTGAAAAAGGTGCCCGTCGGCACTGACTTTTCATTGGCGCTACGACAGATCGAAGCGCGACAGCTGCTAAAAAAGAAGGTGCCTTCGTGGAGCGCAAACGAGGAACTTCTCTTTCCTCCCCATCTCTCCATTGAGCAATGTTCGTCGGAAGCCAGTGCGAAATATAAAGCCAGCCTGATGCAGGGACAATCCTTTGCTGACCTTACGGGTGGTCTCGGCATCGACACCTATTTCATCTCCCAACGCTTCCAGCAGGCTGATTATGTGGAACGCCAAGTTGAACTTTGCGATTTGGCGCGACATAATTTTGCGGCGCTTGGTTCACATATCAAGATTTGGAATGAGACCGCCGAGGATTATTTAAAACATTGTGGAGCAAAGGATTATATCTTCATTGATCCAGCGCGGAGAGATGCGTATGGCCGGAAGACTGTTTCCATTGCCGACTGCACGCCCGATGTGATGGCATTGCAGGATTTGCTGCTCGAAAAAGCCGGTCGCGTGGTGGTGAAATTGTCGCCCATGCTGGATATTACGAAGGCTTTGGAGGAATTGCATCATGTGCATGAAGTGCATGTGGTGGCCGTCGCCAACGAATGCAAGGAGCTGGATTTTGTCATGGAACGCGGCTATGAAGGAGAGGTGCAGTGCGTTTGTGCCAATCTGTTGACGCGGCAGCCTAACGTTAGGTTTGCATTGGAGGATGAGAAAAATGCCACAGCTGCATTGGCCGAAACGGTGATGAGGTTTCTCTATGAACCTAATCCGGCCGTGATGAAAGCGGGATGCCACAAACTGCTGACACGGCGATATGGTGTTTTCAAGTTGCACAAAAACAGCAATTTGTTTACTTCCGACATCTTGGTTGCTGACTTCCCTGGACGTATTTTCGAGGTGGAGGCTTTTGCGCCTTTCAACAAGAGGGTGAAGCAGACGTTGCTTTCGGAGGTCGACAATGCCAGCATTGCCGTGCGCAATTTCCCGCTGACGGTGGCCGAGTTGCGGAAAACGTTGAGGATAGGGGATGGGGATGGCGTGTATCTATTTGCCACCACCTTGAAAGGGGAGAAACGGGTCGTCATCCGCACAAAAAAGGCCACTTCGACAGAAGCGGCCTCTTGAGTTTCACAAGTCCATGAGTTATCTCTTGTCGGGGATGCCAAACTTGGTCCACCAAGTTTGGTCATACTTTGTTTTGATGGCTCTCTTCACGGTCTGGGTCCTGTTTTTCAGGAGGTTCAAGGCATCGTGGGCTTCATCGCTCTTCTTGCGAAGCTCTTCATGAAGTTTGTCGATTTCAGCTGAGATGGATTCCAAACGCTTGCAGTCTTCCTCCATCTTTTGCATCACGCTTTCTTCCACGCCAGCGTCGCGTCCGAGGCGTTGATTGCGCTTTACCCCGGAAATGATGAGTTTTGACTTTTCGAGTTGGTCTTTAAAAATTTGATACATAGTTGTTTGTAATTAAGTTCCGTAATTGTGGATATGCTCTCGTTTTCGATTGCAAAGATATAAAAAATTCAATTCCGAACGAAAATTGCATCTTTCTTATCCCCATTCGGTTCATATACTTGTAACGTGCTGATTTCGTGATTCTTCACATCGTCTATGACCACGGCTGTACGGTAGTCTTTTTCCAATGCCGTCAACTTGATGCCTTTCATCACGAGGCCGTCGACGTGGCGCACATAGAATCCCCACGCGGGCAGCTCCATGTGTTGCGAGAATTCGGGGTAGGCCTTGGGCATTTCGGGCACCTTGTCCAATTCGTCGAGGCCACGATGGGCATAATTGGGATCGCCACCTCCTGGGAAGGTGATGTCGATGTTCTCCAAAGTGACATTCTTTATCTTGCTGTCTTTCAATCCGATGATGCCGCAAGGCGAGATGTTGCGCGGCAGGTCTTCGATGGGACCTTCGTATTCGTATCCCGCATCAGGCTTGTTGGCGGCCACTTCACAAACCATGTTGCGGATGGTGATGTTCTGCATGAAGCTTTGCTTGTCGCGACGGGCACCTATGTTTAGGTAGATGGCGTTGCCTACATTGGTAGCATGGAGTGAGTCGACGACGATGTCCTCACAGATGCCGCCGTCGACGCTTTGGATGGTGATGGCACTGCGGTAGGTGTCGTAAACCGTGTTGTTGATGATTTTCACGTTTTTGAAGCCGCCCGCGCCCATCGTGCCGAACTTGATGCCGCTGGCGCTGCTGCGTGCGGTGCAGTTTCGCACTTCGATGTTTTGACACAACTTTTTGGCACTGTGCGACTTGAGACAAATGGCATCATCGCTCGAATTGATATAGCTGTTGGTCAGGAGGAAACCGTTGCAGTCGACGATGTCGATGCCGTCGTTGTTCCAGAAGGCGGTGCTTTGGATGCGCACGTTGTTGACCTTGACGTTCTCGCATTGGTCGTACATCGTCACCCAGTTGGCGGCGTTGCGGAAGGTCACGTTGTCGACTTCCACGTTCTTGCATTCCCTGAAAATCAACAGCCTTGGGCGGAAGCTTTCGCCGACGCGGTCGTTGCTCAGGCGGTCGTTCAACAGACCTTTGTGGACGAGGTCGGTGCAGTTGTTGCCCAACTCGCGCCCTTGTCCGTCGATGACGCCACCGCTGTTGTAGTAACCGATGAGCCTGATGTTCTCTACGCCTTCGGCGAGGATGAGCGCGTGGTCGTTAGTGGCTTCGAGTCGGTCGTAGTCGAAGGGGTTGGTGCTACCTACGAGCACGGCACCTTCCACCAGCTCGATGGTGACGTTCGACTTGAGGTGGATGCTGCCGGTCAGGTAGCGGCCCACCCAGAAGCGGAGCGTGCCACCGCCTTGCTCGGCGATCCAGTCGATGGCATATTGGATGCTGCGCGTGTTCATCGTTACGCCGTCGCTGCGGATGCCGAAGAGCGAGGCGTTGTAGTACTTTGGTTTTTCTTGCGCGAGGGCTTGGAGGCTCGCGATGAGGAGGAGGGTGAGGATTGTTCTTTTCATAGTGTTGTTGTGTTTGGCACCTACACTGCGCTGCGCTTGTGTAGGGTTAATGGGGTATAGTCCCTTCGGGACTGGTTATAACTGTTTTGAAAAGTTTTACGGGACCGATAATTCCCATGGGTTGCAATGGTTGGTCGCGTTTGGGATGGTTGACATAAAGCCAAGTCGTCAAGTTTTCCTCACGGTTGAGGGTCTTGAGGTAGTTGCCCATCGTGGTGATGACGCGGATTTCGAGGTCGTTTTGGCCTTCGGCGAGGAATGGACTGAGGTCGTATAGGCGTCGGCCATAATACCGTACACCTGCAGGTTGCCCATTGACGATGACCTCTGAAATGCCTTCCACAAGACCTAAATCCAGAATCGTAGAGACGTTGCGTGCAACGTCTTTATCGAAATGGATGATTTTCCGATAGATGATGGTGCCACAAAAATGTTGGTATGTTTCGCTATCTTTGAGGTCAAACAAGGTGTCGAAATGAGCATTGATTGTGTCTTTCAAAAGGCTGTGACATAGTGAGATGTCCCAATCGTTGGAGAGGTCTTTGGCGGGCATTCCTTTTATGATGGAATGTAACGGCTGCCATGATGGGAGGTTTATGTTTTTGTTCGTTTTCTCGAACACGACGAGCACCGATTCCACAGGGCCGAGGTCGAAAGTGTAGCTACCATCGTCGGCCAAAGGCAGGATATAGCGTTCTCCAGTTTGCATGTCCCAGATTTGGGCTTGACGTTTGTGTGTCAATTCCTTATGGAAGGTGATTTTGGTCTGGTGGGCATGGTAGCGGTGGCTGTTGCTGAGCAAGATCATCTCGCTACCGTCGTCGGTGGTGTAGCGGTTCTGCATCACGAAGGGGTCGGGGCTTTCGATGTCCAAATAGTGTGGCAGGTTTTCGGCGTGCATCAGGCTGTCGTACCACGCGATGAAGCCTTCTTTGGGAGGCTCGATGAAGACAAACTGTTCCTTGTGTTGCATCATCTTTCCCATCGTGGCTTTTACTATGGAATCGTTTTTTTGATGGTTGCCAGGCATGCCCAACGATTGGTAGGGTATGGTATCAATGCAAACGATTTTGCCGCCTGTCTCCACAAATTTCAGTAGTTGTTCGGCGGTTTTGGGATGCAGGCTTTCCACGTCGATGAGCATCAAAGTGTTGTATTTCCGTTGGTTGAAACACAAATTTCCTTTCTTGATTATCGATTGGTTGATGATGTTTTCGCTCACGTAATCCACGCCGCCTCCGCATTTGTTGATGGCTTCCCAAATCATGGTCTTGTAGGGTGCTCTCGTGGTGTTGGGGAAGGGCTCGTTTTGCATCCCGATGGTGCTCCACATGTCGTTTTCGGGGTTGAGGATGGCGATGTCGGCATAATAGGTGCCGTGTTGCAGGGCATACGAAAGGCGCGCCTTGTAGTCGTTGTAAAGGTGGAAATAAGGCCACCAATTGTTACGTTCGCTATAAAAAGCGCCGTAACGCACCCAACCCGGGAAGGGCGCTTCGAGGTTGGGCGAGTAGTTGAAACCGTGAAACACGCTGTGGGTCACGCCCGACATGGCCGATTGGTCGCCGCCGAGCTTGAGTTGGTCGAGGCCCATATTGAACACGGTGTAGGTGTTGGTCATCTCTTCGCAGCTGACGGTGCGGTTGCCGGCCAAATGTGCCGCCGAAGAAACAAATTTGTTGACCATCGTGTAGGCGCGACCACGGCGGTAGTCGGCTTCCGACATTTCCTCGCCAGGCTTGTGGCGTAGCCAGTTGGTCGTCCACGACTCGCCTTCGGGAATGTCGTAGCCCATGGCATTCTCCAAGGGATAGAAACCGCGACCATAGGCTTGGGCACGGGCTTTCACGCCAAGGCTGTGGCACCAATTAATATAGGTCTCGGTGAAACGCTCGTTCATCAGCTGGGCCTTGAAGTCCTCGAAATCGTAGCGGGCGCGTTGGATTTCTTTTTGGAAGTCGGTGGTGACGGGCACCACAGGGTCATAATTGAGTGCGCTACCCATCGAGCCGATCTTGAAGAGGATGAAAGGCAGGTAATCAGTAATGTCGTAGCCATAGCGTTTTTGGAATTCCTCTGCCATGTCGGAGGTCCAGTTGGCGCCTTCGAGTTCCATGCTGTCGGTGAAGAGAGCACGGATACGGCCTTTCAGCGGCCCGATTTGTGCCTCAATTTTTCCCGACATGTTATTGAGGTATTTCTCGACGGCTTCTTTATTGAAATGGTCGAGAACGGGGCCTGCCGCGCCAGGGGCACCGTTGATGACCTCAAGGAAACCGTTGATTTTCACCAAGGCGGCAAGGGTGTATTGGCCTTCGGGGATGTCAATGTTGAAGACACTATCTGTTGCCAAAATATTAATGCCGTCATTGACGTGCGTTGCCGGATTCGGATAAAGCCTGAGTAGCATCAGTTCCTTGGTGTTGCCCTTGTAGGGCGAGCTGACTTTGGGCATGGCCTTGGCGCAAATGCTGTCTTTGATGATGGTCAAAGTCGTCGGGCCGGTGACGGGTTCGGCGTAGTTCACCACGATTTGTGCGCGTTCGTCTTCATGCAAAAACTCGCCGCCAAAGGGCCAGCCTGAGCCCACGAGGAGGTCGCAGGTCATGTCGAGCGAGTCGGCCTCGTCGAAGCACACTTTCAGCATCTCGATCCATTCGGGGCTGAGCCATTGCAACGAGGGCTTGCCGAGGCTGTCGCAGTAACTTGGGAAGGCGATGGGGTTGATTTCGACGCCACCGATGCCGGCCTCTTTGAGCAGGCGCAGCTCGCGCACCAGTTCGTTGGCTTCCACTTTGTCGCCGTTCCACCACCAACGCACAAAGGGGCGATATTCCGATGATGGCTGCCGAAATTCAGCATAAAGTTGTTCCGTTGTCATGCCGTCGGGCTTCGACTGGCATTGGGTGAGGACGAGCCCGAGGGAGAAGAGCAGGAGGATGTGTTGCAACTGCTTCATGGAGAATAATCTTGGATGATGCAGCGAAGATAGGAAAAAAAATCGTACCTTTGCACCCCAAATGTTTTTGCATTATGTATGCACTGTTCAAGAAAGAGATAAGCAACTTCCTCAGCTCGTTGATCGGCATCATGGTGATTGTGGTGTTTCTGCTCATCACGGGCTTGTTTTTGTGGGTGTTCCAAAGCGATTTCAACGTGCTGGACGGCGACTATGCCAACCTCGACAGCCTCTTCATTCTTGCGCCTTGGGTGTTCCTTTTTTTGGTGCCTGCGGTAACGATGCGCAGCTTTGCCGAGGAAAACCGAACGGGAACCATCGAGATGTTGGCGACCAAGCCATTGTCGGATTGGCAAATCATTTGGGCCAAGTTCTTGGCCAGCGTAGCTTTGGTGTTGCTTGCATTAATCCCGACTTTCATTTATTATCTATCTGTCTATCAGTTGGGTCTGCCAAAGGGCAACCTCGATAGCGGTGGTATATGGGGGTCGTATATCGGCCTCTTTCTGCTCAGCTCGAGTTTCGTCAGCATCGGAGTGTTTTGCAGCTCGTTGACCAACAATCAGATTCTGGCATTCATCATTTCGGTGTTCCTTTGTGGCTTCCTGCTGATCGGCTTCGAGTTCATTTACTCGCTGTCGTTGTTCGGGCATGTCGACTTGTTCATCCAGCAGTTAGGCATGAATGCGCACTACAGCTCGCTGAGCCGTGGGGTCATCGACACGCGCGATGTGCTGTATTTCTTGAGTGTGATTGCGCTGTTTCTCAGCGCGACGAAACTGGTTTTGGCAAGCCGCAAATGGTAAGAGGAGGACAGAAGATGGAAAACAAACGCAAGAATTTGAAAAGGAACCAGATAACGACTTTCCTCATCACGGTGGTGATTGTGGTGCTGCTTAATGTGATTGGCTCGTTCGTGTTCACCCGTTTCGACTTGACAAGCGAAAAACGCTACACCCTTTCGCCGACGACGAAGGAAATCCTCAACGACCTCAACGATTATGTATATTTCAAGGTGTATCTCGAGGGCGATTTCCCGGCGGGTTTCAAGAAGCTGCGCCGTGAGACCAAGGAAATGCTTGACGAGTTTCGGGCCTATTCGAAATACATTGATTACGAGTTCATCAACCCCTCAGAGAGCGGCAACGAGGCCGAGATCAGGGAGACCTACAACCAGCTGTATAGGGCAGGGTTGAATCCGGCCGACCTGAACGTCAAGAACAGCGACGGCTCGACGAAACAGATGGTGATTTGGCCCGGGGCCTTGGTGAGCTATCGCAACAATACGGAGATTGCCATCGACTTGTTGGAAAACCAGATTGGGCAAACCGACAGCGAGGCCTTGAACGCTTCGATGCAGAACCTCGAGTTCCGCCTCATCGATGCGGTGAAGAAAGTGACGCGCCTGATGAAACCTAACATCGCCTTCATCGAGGGCCATGGCGAACTGGAAGCGCCGCAGGTGCAAGACATCACCCAGACGTTGTCGCAGAACTACAATGTGGTGCGCTTGGAGATTGGCGGACGAATTGATGCGCTCATCCACCGGACGCAAGACACCTTGCGCGACGTGAGCGCGTTCCCTTCGTTTGACGCCATCGTCATCGCCAAGCCCACACAGCCTTTCGACGAGCGCGACAAGTTCCTCATCGACCAATACATCATGCATGGGGGCAAGGTGCTGTGGCTCGTCGAACCGGTCTTTGCCACCATGGACAGCCTCCAAAACCAGGAGTCGACCGTGGGCATCGAGCAGGACCTCAACTTGGACGACATGCTCTTCAAATATGGCGTGCGCCTCAACCGCGACTTGCTCCTCGACTTGACATGCGCCGCCTTGCCCATTCGCACGGGCCAAGTGGGCGGACAGGCCCAACTCGAGTTCTTCCGCTGGTATTATTTCCCGTTGCTTCAGGCCGCATCGGAGCATCCCATGGTGCGCAACATGAACGCCATCAAGGCCGACTTTGTCAGCTCGGTTGATGCCACCACTTCGGCCACCGGCGTTGAACAGATCCCGCTGCTCAGGACGTCCAACTATACCAAGGTGTCGGGCACACCGGTTTTCATCACCTTGGCCATGCTGCGACAAACACCCGACCAACGCATGTTCGCCACGAAAGGCAAGAATGTGGCCTATCTGCTCAAAGGCACCTTCCCCTCGTTGTATGCCAACCGCATCCCGCAGGAAATCGTCGACGACCAAGCAACCGACTTCATGGAAGAGAGCAAGCCCACCGCCATGATTGTGGTGGCCGATGGCGACATCATACGCAACCAAATCGACATCCGTACCCGCAAGCCTTTGCCATTGGGCTTCGACCAATACACGCAAAACACCTATGCCAACAAGGAATTCATTGAGAACGCCATCAGCTATCTCGTTGAAGGCGAAGGCATGATTGATAGTCGCTCACGCGAACTCAAGGTGCGCCTGTTGGATGCCACAAAGGTTAGTCGCGAAAGGGCGAAATGGCAGGTAATCAATACTTTGTTGCCAATTGCCATAATCATCGTGCTTGGAACGGCTCTGGCTTTCGTGAGAAAGAGAAAATACAGCAAAAAATAATTCGTCATGAAGAGAAATAACCGCATCACCATTATTATCACTGCCATTTTGGTCGTCATCGCCGGCGTTTTGATTTGGAACAACCGCTACCTTTCGACGATTCAGGGCGAGTCGTCCGACTTCCAAGTGTGGGACACCGCCTCGGTCACCAAAATCTATTTGGCCGACCGCAGGGAACGCGAGTCGCTGCTCGAACGCCACGAGGATGGCTGGACACTCAACGGTACCTATAAGGCACACAGCAAACAGGTGAATTACCTGTTGACCACATTATACAAGATTCGCATCAAGATGCCCGTATCCGTGGCCAGTCACGACAATATCGTCAAGCAGTTGGCTTCGCAAAGCACCAAGGTGGAGGTGTACCAAATGGTGCCCCGCATCAACCTTTTCGACAAGGTTAAGCTGTTCTACCACGAAAAGCGCACGAAAGTATTCTACGTGGGCGACGCCACCATGGACAGCAGCGGCACGTTCATGCTGAAGGAAGGCGCCGACAAGGCTTACATTGTCTATATTCCCAGTTTCCGTGGGTTCATCACGACGCGCTTCACCGCCAATCCCGACGACTGGCGCGACCATGCTGTATTCAATGAGAACATGGCCGACATCCAATCCGTCGAAATCGACTTCAATGATGACCCGCAGGGGAGCTTCCGCATCGACAACATCGGCAAGCACCAATACAAGCTCACGCGCCTGGCCGACGGCACGGAACTGCCTTACGACACCTTGAAGGTGATCAACTTCATGTCGTCGTTCAATGACCTTCGCTTCGAGGCCTTGTTTACCAACACTTTGCCACAAGAGCGCATCGACTCCATTACCGGGTCGCCGTTTGTGCATTACGTCGTTGTGACTGACAAGGACGGCAACAAGCAAGACATGAAGACTTTTAGGAAGCTGGTGTTGAATGGAGTGACCGACATGGGAGGTGACTATGGCGACATCGACCGCGACCGCATGTATGCCCTCATTGATGGCGGCAACGACTTTGTTCTTATCCAGAACTATGTGTTCGACAAGGTGTTGCACGACGTGCGCTACTTCGAGGCAGGGCATCCCATCCAGTATGAGATGGACTATATCGAGGTCTTGGAGTGACCTTACTTCTTTTTCAGCAATCCGACCATCTTGAAACTAACGTCCGTAAAAATGATTTGGGCGTTGCCGTTGCGCTCGATTTGGCGGATGGCTTCTTCGAACAGGTCGGCAATTTGCGCCAAGTTGGCCGCGTTGACGAAAGGCGCAAAGTTGGCGTTGAACTTCTTCTCGTCGTCGGGAAGCATGACGATTTCGGCCAGGTTGTTGTTGAAAAGCAGCGCGTTGCGGATGATGCGCAGGCCATAGTCAAGCAATTCCTTTTGTTTTTCGCGCCCCAGCGTCTTGATGTTGGCCGAAAAGTCGATGATTTCGGAATAGGCCGCTCGGAAGCAGAGGCGCATCCATTGCTGGAAGGTGGTGAAAAAGTATTTCCTGTCCTCCGACTCCTGCACCGAATGGCACGCGTTGAGCCAATTGCCCTCCGAAATCATGGCTGCGTTGTGGGCCTGTTGGGCAGTGCAGCCGAGACGGATTTGCAATGCCGTCTCGATGGCCATTGGGACGATGGCAGGAATCTTCACCAAAACCGTCCTCGACTTGATGGTGGCCAATAGCTCTTCGGCATCTTCGGCGATGAGCAGGAAAACGGTCTTCTCGGGGGGCTCCTCAAGCAGCTTCAGCAGTTTGTTGGCCGTGTCGACGCGCATCTTCTCGGCCATCCAGATGATGGCGATTTTGTACTCGCCTTCGTAGGACTTCATGCTCAGCTTGCGCAGCAGCGAGGCCGCGTCGCGCACCGACATGTAGCCCTGCTTGTTCTCCACGTCAAGGAAAGTGTACCAACTCGATGTGTCGACATAGCCTTGGTTTTGAATGACATACTCGCGCCATTCTTCCATGAAGAGGTCCGATTCAGGGTTGCTTTTCACCTTTTTCGTGGTGGCCGTTGGCACAACGAAATGCAGGTCAGGATGGGCCAGTTTCTGCATCTTCTGGCAGGTGGGGCAGATGCCGCAGCTGTCGGTCTCGGTTCGGTTTGGGCAGAGGATATATTGTGCGTAAGCCAGGGCCAAGGGAAGTTTGCCGCTTCCAGTAGGCCCCAGGAAGAGTTGCGCGTGCGAAACGTGGTTCTCCCTCACGCTATTGATCAGCCTTTGCTTGATGGCACTTTGCCCTATGACGTCTTTGAATTGCATAGCTATTTTTGCTTGATGAACAAAAGACAGGTTGGTGTCTTGGGATTCTGATGGCAAAAATACGAAAAAAATCAAATCACGCGCTCTTCGACGATGCGCCATTCGCCCGGTTGCAAGTCGCCCAATGCGATGTTGCCGATCTTCACGCGGATGAGGCGCAGCGTGGGGAAGCCCACGGCAGCGGTCATGTGGCGCACCTGGCGGTTCTTGCCCTCGATGAGGGTCAGTTGGACCCAACTGGTTGGGATGTTGGCGCGGTAACGGATGGGCGGAACGCGGTCCCAGAGGTTGTCGGGCGCGTCAACGATTTGCGCTTTGCAGGGCTTGGTTCGGTAGCCTTTGATGGTTACACCTTTTATTAATTGTGCGACGGCCTCCTGCGTGATTTGTCCATCCACCTGAGCGAGATAGGTGCGTGGATGCTCAAACTTAGGGTCGAGCAGCTTCTTGATGAGGCGTCCCTCGTCGGTGAGGAGCAAGGCTCCTTCGCTGTCGTGGTCGAGGCGACCGGCGGCGTAAACGCCCGCAGGGAAACCGAACTCGTCGAGTGCCCGATGTCCGGCTTCGGGAGTGAACTGGCTGAGCACCCCAAAAGGCTTGTTGAAAAGAATGACCATGCTGCAAAAGTACATTTTATTTTCTTTGAGTGCGCATTATTGGATAAAATCCGTATCTTTGCAATTTCAAACTCATGTTTCGACGGACTATCTAACCATGCGACAAGTAGTAACAAATGAGGATTTGAAAAAGGCTTTGGGCCTCAAAGGCTTCTTCGGCACCTGTGTGGCGGGGCTGGCCTATGGTTTTTTGGGTCTTGGAAAAATCAACAGGTTGTTCGACGGCGCGGCTGATTATCAAGGCCGTGAGTTTGCCGACCATCTTTTGGAGAACATGAACATCACCATCGACGTCAACCCTACGCAGTTGGAGAACATACCCAAGGAGGGCGGCTTTGTGGTGGTGAGCAACCATCCCTTTGGTGGCATCGAGGGCGTGATGCTCTTGAGCGCCATCGCCAAGGTGCGTCCCGACTTCAAGATCATGGCCAATTTCATCTTGTCGCACATCCCCAACCTCAGCGAGTGTTTCTTCGCCGTCAACCCGTTCGAGAAGAACCCCGAATGGAAAAGCAGTGTGGGCGGCATCAAAGGGGCCATCTTGCATCTTGAGGCGGGCAACGGATTGGGCGTGTTTCCGGCTGGTGAGGTGTCGCGCTATCATGGCCACGACTACCCCGAGGACTTGCCGTGGAGCAATTCCATCGCGCGCATCATCAAAAACGCCAAGGTGCCGGTGGTTCCCGTGTTTTGGGAAGGGCGCAACTCGAAGCTGTTTTATGCGGTCGATAAGATCCATCCTATGATGGGCACGGCCCGACTTTGCCGCGAATTGGCCAACAAGCACGACCAACGCTTCAACCTGCAAATCGGTAAACCAATACTGCCTGCTGAAGTCGCGATTTACGAAAAGCCTGCCGACTTGGCGGCCTACCTGCGTAGCCGCTCCTATGCCCTCGAAGCCAACCTGCCTGCTGCCACTGTGGTGCAACAACCGTCGAATCTTGTCGCAATCGACGCGCCTACCGACTTGTCGCTGATGCAGGCCGAATTGGAGGCCATTCGCGACAAGGCTTTCTTGTATTCAACAGCTAATTTTGATTGTTATTTGGCTGATTATGAGGATATTCCTAATTTAATGCACGAGATTGCCCGTTTGCGTGAAGAAGCGTTTCGAGCCATTGGAGAAGGCACAGGAAAAAGCCTCGACCAAGACGAATTTGATGTGCATTTCAAGCAAATGATCCTTTGGGATACGACCAAGCAAAGGATAGCTGGCTGCTATCGCCTCGGCATTGGCAGTGAGATTGTTCCGAAATATGGTGTCAAAGGGTTCTATATCAGCACTTTGGTGAATATCGACGATTCGTTCTCCGACAAGTTGGCACACACCATCGAGTTGGGTCGTTCGTTTGTCGCCCTCGACTACCAAAAGGAAGTCCTCCCGATGATGCTGCTCTTGCGCGGCCTGTCGGATGTAGTGGTGCGCTATCCCGAAATCAACCATTTCATCGGGCCGGTGAGCATCAGTGCATGGTATCCCAAGTTCTATCTCAGCCTTATCGCGCGTTTTGTCTCCGAAAAACATGCCGTTGGGGATGAACTGAAAGGCAAGGTGACGCCAAAGACGCCTTTTGTGCCTGATTTCCTCAAGGTGGATGCCGATGTGCTGCTGAAAAACAACATGAACGGCATCGATAAGTTCGACAAGTTCCTCTTCCGCCTCAGCAATGGCGAATACCGTTTGCCGACGTTGTATAAGAAATACCTGAAACTGAATGCCAAGTTCTTGTGTTTCAATGTCGACCCCGATTTCAACGACACATTGGACAGCCTACTCTTCCTCACTTTCACCGACTTCCCGGAAGACGAAGTGATGCCACTCTTCCGCGACAGCAGCGACGAAGAGAAGGAGATTGTCAGGAAACGATTCGGGTATATATGATTTAGAACAAAACCAGCAAAACTTCAAAAAAACGTAGCGGCTTCACAACCGTGTCGCCGCTTGAAAGCATGCCGTTGGCTGCTTTCCATACGGCATTATTGTTTTAAAGGTTTTGTGGGTTTTGTTTCCAAAAGAAGTCATTCCTCTTCCTCGATGGTTTGCGCAAAGAAGGTGAAATTTACCTTGCCGTAATGCCTTTGCTCCATGAAGTGCTCGTGCTCTTCAAAACTTTGATACTTGTCGTGTTCCAATACGAACATGCCGCCTTCGCGCAGCAGGTTGTGATCGAAAACGAGACGCACCAGCTCGTTGTAGTGCTCGCAGTCGTAGGGTGGGTCGGCAAAGATGAGGTCGTATTGCATCTGGTGTTTGTCCAAGAAGCGGAATACATCTGAACGGACGACAAGCAACTCCTTCATGCTGAGTTTGTTGGCGGTCTCACGGATGAACTTCACGCAGCCAAAGTCCTGGTCGACGGCAACGACTTTCGGGCAGCCTCTCGACACCAATTCGTAGGAGATGTTGCCTGTGCCGGCGAAAAGGTCCAAGGCCTCGGTCTCCTCGAAGTCGAAGTGGTTCTCGATGATGTTGAACAAGCTCTCCTTGGCCATGTCGGTGGTGGGGCGCACGGGCAGGTTGGCGGGGGCGACGATTTGCCTACGTTGGTATCTTCCTCTGATGATTCTCATTTTTTTGACTACGGGACTTGGGACGCGAGACTACGAGACTCGCTGTTCTATGGTTTGTTTTGTAAATGTTTGGTAATGAATGTAATAGTATTGAAATGGAACTTCTTTCAAGGCTTTGCTTACGCTCAGCTCACGATGGTATTCGTCGAAGCTCAGGTCTTTGACGTAGCGTCCGCAAAGGTCGATGATTTCCGAAGCAGGACGGATGAGACCCGAGAAACAAACGGGTGTGTCGTGGCCCGAAAGGCCATATTGTTCCATCGCAAACAGCATGAAATAAGCGAAATCGTCTTTTGTGTTGAATTTGAAGTTGTTGAAGAAGAGCAACTTGCCTTCCTTCTTGATGACCATGTCGAAGTCGCGGTTGCGAACGAGAAGGAAGACTCCGTTGGCTGTTTCGGATCGCATCACACTGTCGATGAAGACGCTGCTTGTGTGGGTGAACAGTGCGTTGGGCCATTTGGCAGCCAGTTTGTCTTGCAGTGCTTTGGGCCAGGCCGTAACGTTGTGGCAGCTTGCCGCTTTCACTGGTTCGGCGATGATGGTATAGCCTTCAGGGATTTGGAAGGCGAATTCGAGGTATTTGTTTTTCTCGTCATCGTCGAACACGGCATTGGGGACGAGGGTGCAAAGACGGTTGTCGGCGAGGCAGGTCACTGCCTCGAAGCCTTTGTCGTTCAATCCTTTTGCTTCGAGGGCACGCTCCAAGGTGCGGAAGAGGTCGCCGCTGTCCGAAAGCAGGTCGCTTTGGTAGCATTCCAAGGCGACGAGCGTTTGCGTCGTGGTGTCGAGGAGGGCATAAGAAAGACCACCCAATGCGAATTGGATGGTCAGTCGGTAATGCGATGACTTCTCGGCATCAAACTCTTCCCCGAAAGTGGAGATATAAGGATTCAATGATGCCGCCATTCATCCTAATGGTTTAGAGTTTCTCCCAGTTGCCGTCGGTGGTGGCTTCTTCCATCGAGCCGACTTTCAGGCCGGCGTAACGGTTGATGCTTTCCTTTTCGGCCTTGGCGTTGTCGCGGCGTTGGTTCCATTCCTTCTCGCTGAAGTCGTTGCCGGGAGTGGCCAGGTAGACTTCGTAAGGCGTGCGGGCTTCGAACACGGGGATTTCGATGCCGTTGCGGGTGATGGTGCTGGCTTCGAGCTCAAAGCTTTCGTGGTTGGGTGCGAAAGGCACAAATTTGATGTCGTTGATGTTGAAGCTCTCGCGTCCGGCTCTGATGGAGTCCATCACTTTGACGTAGCCGAGGGTGTCGTTGATGGTGCGGGTGAAGGTGGTGTCGGTCGGGTCGGGCACGATCTTCACAATCGGGATCTCGGCGGTTTGGCAGAACTTGATGAGCGTGTCGAAGCTGTTCGTGTACTTGCTGTTGGCGTTCTTGTAGAGCACTTCGGCGTTACGGATGTCGATGAGGCGTTCAACGACTTGGGTTTCACGGGCTTTCTGTTCGCTATTGAACTTGATGGGAGCCTGGATACTCTTGACAATCTGGATTGCTAAAAACACAACAACGGCAAAAAGCACGATGTTGATGACGATGGATAATCCTTTTTTCATTGTAGTATGGTTTTCTAATTATTTACTCTTTTCTGTGGCCGCAAAGTTAGGATTTTTTCTTTTATGTAGGCCAAAAAAAATCAACTCAATTTAAAAATGGATTTTATGGAAGTTTAAGTATTTGTCGTCCAAATAATTGCGAATCTTATCGGCAATGACGATAAAGATTTGCAACTCGTTTTTTTCGAGCCAATCGGTGGCATCGTCGTCGCGATTGATGGCTTTTGCGAAGGCGAGGTTAACATCAAAATGGTTTCTGACGAGCCATTCCTCGGCCTTGGCTTCCTTGTCGATGACGCTGTCGATGGCGGCCAATTGGGGGAAATTGTGTTCCATCAACCAGTCCTTGGCTTTGGTGTCGCCTTGTATGGTTTGGCTGAGGGCGACAAGCTCGGGATAGCCGTTGCGCATCAGCCAGTCGCTGAATTCGTCGCCTTGCTCCGGCTCGAAGGTGCAGGCAAAGGCCATGAGGATTTTTATGGGGTAGTGGGTCATCTCACCGCAAAAGTACAACTTTTTTTCTTTCGGGTCTTTTCCTCTCGCAGAAAAACGCAGAATCTTACTTTTTTCGGCGAAAAAAATGAAAAACGCCCCAAACCATTGTCGATTGGAGCGTTTTTATCCTAATTCTTGTTTCAATTAATGGAACATTTCATCGGTAAGTTTAAGGGTGTAGTATGTTGACCCTTCGGGTGCATCCCAGGCCTCACGAGTGAAGAAATAGCGCTGCGCTTCGGTGGCTTGTTCGTCGTGTCGGTAGGTGATGGTCGCTACATTGCTTGGACGACGGATGATTTGCACGCTATCGTAGGTAAGCTTCAAAATGTTGAAGGCTTCTTCCTCGGTGTAGGCTCCGTAAGGGCCGCCGTGTCTTCCTTGATAGCATACACTGACCTGGCTGTGGACATCACCCGAAGGCGAAGTGTAGGGACAGGTCATGGTGGTTCCGGTTGTGTCTTTCCAACCGAGGAACACGATGGTGTCGTTTGATGGGTTCTCGATGTTGAAGTCGGCATTGAAGAACCACTCGCATGAGGTCATGCAAGGAAGCATGAAAGCCATTGCTGCCAAAAACACGAGCAGCGTTCTGAATTTTGTTTTTTTGTTGTTCATAAAACTTTAATTTAGGTGTTTGTAACTGGTTCGAAATTCATGCTGCAAAAGTATAATGAAAATCCGTAACTTTCGCAATATAGAAGACCATTACAAACTCTTTGGAAGAGTTTCGGTTGTTTTCCAGAAGGTTAGAAAAACTGATTACAACTTTTTGTGTGAGAGATTGGCGTTTTCAAGTGGTGTCAGAATGTCACCAATTAAAGAAAATTGTTTACCTTTGCACAAATATTTACATGACGATGAAAACCAAGCAAGAAATAGTCGAAAACTGGCTGCCGCGCTATACGGGCCTGCCGTTGGACCAGTTCGGGAAATACATCCTGCTGACCAATTTCCAGAACTACGTCGATCGCTTTGCTGAATGGCAAGGCGTGGAAGTCGTGGGCCGCGACCGCTCGATGCCTTGCGCCACCGACGGCGAAATCACCATCATCAACTTCAGCATGGGCAGCGCCAATGCCGCTACCATCATGGACCTACTGAGTGCCATTCAACCCAAGGCGGTGTTGTTTCTCGGCAAATGCGGTGGCATCAAGAAAATCAATAAGGTCGGCGACTTGATCCTTCCTATTGCTGCCATCCGTGGCGAAGGTACCTCGAACGACTATTTCCCGCCTGAGGTGCCTGCATTGCCAGCATTCAGCCTTGAAAAGGCCATCTCCACAACCATTCGTGACTATGGTCGTGACTATTGGACCGGCACGGTCTACACCACCAACCGCCGCGTTTGGGAACACGACGACGAATTCAAAGACTATCTCCGCAAGATTCGCTGCATGGCCGTCGATATGGAAACGGCAACCATTTTCACAGTCGGGTTCCACAACGAAATCCCGACTGGAGCCTTGCTGTTGGTGTCAGACAACCCCATGGTGCCCGAAGGCGTGAAGACAGAGGAAAGCGACAAGATCGTCAGCAAGAACTACGTTGGTGAACACCTCCGCATCGGCATCGACTCGCTGCGACAATTGATTAATAATGGTATCACCGTCAAGCACTTGAAATTCTGACACGAGACTTCAAGACACGAGACGCGAGTTATTGGTCTCGCCTCGTGTCCCGCAGTCCCGTGTCTCGTGTCAAAAACAACAGACATGAAAACCTACGAACAGATTCTCTCCGAGATCCACAAGAAACAATTCGCGCCAGTCTATTTCCTGACGGGCGACGAGCCGTATTTCATCGACATGATTTCGGACACCATCGAGAACGAGGCCTTGGACGAGGCCGACCGTGCCTTCAATCAGATTGTGGTCTACGGCCGCGACGTGGATGTGGAGACCATCGCTAACCATGCCCGCTCGTTCCCAATGATGGGCGAGCGCATGGTGGTCATCGTCAAGGAGGCGCAGGATGTGAAAAACTTGGAGAATTTTGAGCCTTATTTGGATACGCTGCCCGAAACGACTTTGCTCGTTTTTGTCTACAAATACAAGAAGTTAGACAAACGCAAGACTTTCGCCAAGAAACTTGACAAGAAAGGCGTTTACTTTGAGTCGAAGAAGCTGTATGACAACAATATACCTGGTTGGATTCAGGGCTATCTCAAAGACAAAGGCTATTCCATTCAGCCGAAAGCCACACAGATGTTGGCCGACTACCTTGGCACCGACCTCCACAAAATCGCCAACGAGCTTCAGAAACTCATCATTTCCCTGCCCAAAAACAAGAGCATCGACGATGCCGACGTGGAACGCAACATCGGTATCTCAAAGGACTTCAACGTGTTCGAGCTTCAGAATGCCATCGGTAGCCGCGACGTGCTGAAAGCCAACCGCATCGTGAACTATTTCGGCGACAACACCAAGGAAAATCCGCTTTTGGTGACGGCAATCAACCTTTATAGTTATTACACCAAAATCATGAAGCTGCACTGCACGCAGGACAAGTCGCAGGGCAACCTGGCGAGCGTTCTGGGTGTTAGTCCGTTTTTCGTGAAAGACTATCTGGCTGCTGCCCGCAACATCCCTCCACAGATGTGCATCCGCAACATCTCCATCCTTCGTGAGTTCGACATGAAGTCGAAAGGCTACGACAGCGGCGACACGAGCGAGAAGGATTTGTATAGAGAGATGATTTTCAAATTAATGCATTGACTACGAGACGCGAGACTGCGGGACTGCGAGACAAATCAGGTTTTGAAGCCCCTTAGTCTCGAAGTCCCGTAGTCCCGAAGTCAAAAGAAAATGAGAATTGTAGCACAAAGAGTAACCCACGCTTCCATCACGATTGGCGGGAAGGTGAAATCTGAAATCGGCCTCGGAATGTTGATCCTTCTCGGCATAGAGGAGGCCGACACTGCCGAGGATGTGGACTGGCTTTGCACCAAGCTCAGCAAGCTCCGCATCTTCGACGACGGCAACGACTCTATGAATTTGGACATCAACCAAGTCGGCGGTTCTTTCCTCGTCGTGAGCCAATTCACGCTCCATGCCTTGACCAAGAAGGGCAACCGCCCCAGTTTCATCCGTGCCGCCCGCCCCGAGCAGGCCATTCCGCTTTATGAATTGTTCTTGAAACGCTTGGCCGAAATCTCAGGCCGCGAAGTGCAAAGCGGCGAGTTCGGCGCGATGATGGCCGTGGAGCTGCTCAACGATGGCCCAGTAACGATTTTGATGGACTCGAAACGGCGGGAGTGAAAAATCATTCCACCACGATTTTCCGCGTCTCACCATTCATTTTTATGAAATAGATTCCTTGGGGCAATTCCAGTTTTCCTTTGCCATTGATTTCCTTTGTCAGAATGGTTTGACCGATGGCGTTTACGACGGTCAAAGTGCCAAAGCCTTCAATCGTCACATATCCGTTGCTTGGGTTGGGATAGAGTTTGAAAGTGCTTCTATGGTTCTCGCAAACAGCATCATACAGTGTGGTGCAAAACTCAGCCTCGGGGCTTATGGGTGAGGCATAATGTGAGCGCGTTTCCATTTTGCGTTGTGTGAAAAGATAGGACGTGCCTGGCGTAAGCCCTTCAAACAAAGGAGAACTTTGCCATGCGCCCCCATTGATGTTATACTCGCCATCCTCTATGGCGACAAGGATGATGCTTGTTTCGGTGTTGCTTTCCAATTGGGGAGCCTCAGGCATGGTTTGCTCGGCTTTTCTCACTGGACCGACAAGAGGCGAAACCACATTTCCGATGCAGTTTTCGGCTGTCACTTGTACACGGATAATCTCGTCTATGTCGTCCTCTGTCAATGTATAAGTCTGGAATACAGCGTTTTCAATGTATGTTGTGTCTCTTCGCCATTGGTAAGTCAACGCGCCAAAGTCGGGAATGGGTGGCATGGAACTCAAATCGGCCTCTGCGGTCAACGTTTGCCCGAAAACCGGATCGCCGACAATCTTGACTTCGCCGATCAATGAAGGTATGATGCTGTCGTTCAATAACTTGTCGATAGCACCATAGGCGTTGAGCCTTCTGCTTTCGGCGACAAGTCCGTCGAGGGAAGGCAAATGGTCGGCACCGTCGAAAAGCGACTGTTTTACCGAAAGGCAGAAACTGGCAGGGTCGCTTTTGCAGGCTACCATTTTTTCGTAAGGCAAGGCCGCATACATCAGTGCAATGGTTCCCGAAACTTGTGGGGTGGCCATTGAGGTCCCGGTTGAGTTGCCGTAGTCGTTGTTGGGTGTCGTGGAATAGATGCTCGTTCCAGGTGCGCCAAGGTCGATATTGTTGATGCCATAACCGGCGCCTCCGTACTTCTCATCGGCAGAAGTGGTATTGGTAATGCCAATCAGGTAGTTGCCTGGGCAGGCTGAAGGAACATCGCCGACCACATCAACGTTTACGTTCATGTTGGGTCCGGCGCCGCAGCTCAATATGCCCACGTTGCCCATTTCGTCGTACATCGAGCACCAAATGGGATAGTCGTCAGGATTCCCATAATCGACACCGAAAGAGGAATTGGTGGCCACGATGAAAGCACCTTCCTCGCCGTTGGTTTCGTTGTATCGCGCCCGCATTTCCAAAGCATACGAGTAGGCCTCCACAACGATGGACTCATTGCTCGAACTCCCACAAATGGACATGACTTTCACGTTCCAGTTCACGCCGCAAACACCTTTTCCGTTGTTTCCGACGGCTCCGATGATGCCCGAGACATGGGTGCCGTGGCGGTTGGCACCTACAGTTCCATTGTGGTTGTAGGCATTCCATCCACGATAGTCGTCAACATAGCCATTGTTGTCGTCGTCGATGCCATTATAGGGAATTTCATGGATGTTTCTCCAACAATTGAGGTCTTCGTGGGTCCAATCCGCGCCACCGTCGATGACGGCCACAACGATGGTGTCGCCCGTCGCCGTGACACCGCCAGTGGTGAATTCTTCCCAGGCTTGCGGAAGGTTCATGATGGCTGGTGCCCATTGCATGTTATAATACGAGTCGTCAGGAACCGCTTCGCGCAGTTTGATGTTGGTGTGGTTGTTTTGTATGACCCGAACATCGGCGCTTTTCGACAGGCGGAGCATCTTTTCTTCTCTTGGCTCTTTATTGTCGATGATTTCGAAAAGCCAGATATTCAGTCTTTTGGATAAGAGCCTTTTTGGCATGATTGCGGCATCGCACTTTGCGGCAAAGGTTGAGGCCTCCACACCTTGCTCCAACCAGATGATGAGTTCGTTATCGACGTAGGAGGCTGTTTCTTCGCTTTTGGCATTTGATGGCGCTTGCTGTGCATGGGAAAACACGGACAGAAGCATTACGCCTATAATGGCAGCGGATTTGAGTATGGTTTTCATAATATTACAATTTTTAATCAAACTTTCAATCTGCGAAAATAATCATTTTCAGATTACTCGCCGCTTATCCAATCAATTTCAAAAGAGATGCCTTCTTTGTATCCATAATAAAGCCCAGCAACTGACAACTGCAAACTCCTAACTTCTAACCATGTAGAATCACTCCTCGTTGTTGTCGGCAATAATATGCAAGTCGCGCTGCGGGAACGGAATGGTGATGCCGTTGGCGTTCAGGGCGTTGTAGATGACCTCCTTGGCACGGTCGGCGTAACCGATGTGCTCGGCGGCCAAGACATATTGCTTTACGTAGACTTCAACACCACTGTCGCCAAACCCTCCGAGTACCACATAGATGCCTTTCTTCGGCTCCACGATTTCACGTCCGTAGGCGTCTTTGGTACGCATCACCTGCATGGCTTCGACAATGATGTCGCGCACGCGTTGCATGTCGGTGCCGTAAGCCACGCTCACAGTCACCCTGAGGAACTCGTAGGAGTCGCTCTTGGTGAGGTTGGTGAAGCTCTTGGCAAACAACTCCGCATTGAGGAAAGAGACGGTGGTGCCGTCGATGGTCTCCACTTGGGTGGTTTGGTAATTGATGTCGGTGACCGCACCACGCACGCCGTCGCACACAATCCAGTCGCCAACCCGCAAACGTCCGCCCATGAGCTGGATGCCGTAAACGAAGTTGTTGATGATGTCCTTCAGCGCGATACCGATACCGGCTGACAAACCGCCTGCGATAAGCCCCAAAGAACTGGTGGGGATTTGAAGGGTAACGATGAAGATGTAAACATAAACAAACCAAACGGATACGCTGATGAGGCTGTTGCCCAACGAGAGGTTGATTTCGTTGTTGCGGATGGCTTTTCGGTTGTACTTGCGGAGGAAGCGATTGTATTGGGTCTGCTGCCAGATGGTTCGGATGGCCTTGTTCAGATAGCGGAACACATAGAACAGTCCCGCAAGGAACAGAAGGTTATACAACGACACCCTGAACCCTTCAGTTCCATCGTGTTGGATGAAAGGCTCCACAAAAATCTGCCGATACAAGTCGTTGAACTCAAAGATGTTAAGTGCCCATCGGATGCACAGCGGGAACAACACTAACACCAGCAGCGGGACAACTACATCGTGAATCAGGTCGTAGAACCATGTGGCTGAGAACAACAGCTTTTCCTTGGCTGCGCCCGACAGATAGGTGATTTTGGCCTTGTAGTCTTCCACTCGCTTGTCGAGGCGATGCTCTTTGTACCATAGTAGCAGGTGCCAAATGGTGGCAATGGCAAGGATGGCAGTCAGCAGGAAGAACCACCAAACCAAGATGATGAGTGCCATGAAAATGTAGCCGGCCCAACTGATGAGCATGGCAATGGCGGTAATGCCAAAGGAGAACCAGCCAATGATGGCATCGGTCCGCTCCGAAAGCCTGCTCCGTCGTAGATTGGAGATCAACTGCCACACGGTCATAATCAGCAGAAGGGGAGGGAAGATGAAATTCAGGAAGGCGTTGGGCAGGAAAAGCGCCCGACAGCTGATGACGAAGAGTGCCGTGAAAATAGTGGACAGGTAGCTTCGAATGCCGTGTTTGAGGTTTTGGGGTTCCAAACGGATGAGCTGCGCCGTCGTAATGGACATCAGCAGGCAGATGAAGGTGTGCGCCAAGCTGAGGGCCTTGGCTGTCCTGTCGTCTGAGATGGTTTCGTAGCTGAGCACGATAAACAAGACACAGGCCAACAGGAGTGCGATATAGCGTCTTTGTTCTTTGGCTACTGCTTTATTCAGTGGTTTCACGAGACGGTAGACAAGCCGCATCAGCAAGGCGGCAATGCCCCAAAGGACGAAGAAGGATAAAATATAAACCACCAGCCAAAACAGTGTGGCCGAGTTGTTGAAACGGCTGTCCTTGGTGTTTTCGCCTGATTCGCCGTCGTTTGACCATTTTTGGAAGAAATTCGAGGAGAATTTCTCGGCCATGGCGTTTTTGGCCTGCCGCCAATAGGTACCTGGGTTCATCAGGATTGTTCCCCAAGGAGTTTGGCCGTCCACGAACACGTTTTTCTGAAGGATCTTGTAGTAATCCTGAGCATAGTCGTAGGATTCCTTCATGCGCAGCCAGGCTTCGATGTAGTAGGTGCTGTCGGCCATGACCACTTCGCGCGTCTGGGCATAGATTCGCAGCAGTTGCGAAGCGTAGAAAATGCACGAGTCGCGTTCCATCTGCCCCATTTCGCTCAGGATGAACGGCGAAGTGCTTCCCTCTTTGGCAGCTGTGTCCTGCACCGCCATCGGGGCAACGAGGGTGTCCTCCTGCTTAGGCTGCTCCTCTTGCATGAGGGTTTCGTTGTGAGCCAGCAGGGCATCGATTGTGTCGCCGAAATAGGCAAGGCTGTCGCCGATGGCCAACGAGTCGTTAGCCAATGTGTCCTGCGCTGCGATGATGGACATGATGAGATCCACCTGTTCATACAGCTTCTGCTCCAAGAGGCTTTCGTTGTGCTGCAAGTGGGCGTCCAATGTGTCGTTATGATAGGCGAGGCTGTCGGGCACCAGTTCCACTTCCTTCAACTCGGGAGGAAGGCGGCGCAGTGCTTCAATAAGTCGCGCATAGCGGTCGATTTCGATGTTCAGCTTCGTCACGGCGCGGTCGTAGGGCGTGCGGTTCTTGTTGAAGTCCTCGTATTCCTGGGTCACTTTCTCCAGCGCATAGCTGATGTCGAAGGTGTAGTCCTGCTTTTGGGAATACAGCATCAGTGGCAGGTCGTTGCATTTCTTGGCGACCTCCACCATCTGTCGGTGCTGTGCTTCATAGTATTCTTGCAACTCACTTTGTGTCTCTGAGATTTGCTGGTAGTCTTGAAACAGTTCGCGCCGCAGGTTGGCCAAGGTGGCGTCCAAATCCATCCCGGTGAAAACGGCCAAGGCCGGCACTGCAATGGCTAACAATGCCAATAGAATGCAAATGGTTTTGCGCTTTTTATTCATGTTCGTTACTTCATTTTGGTTTCCGCCACGAAACAGGCTACAAGCCCATAGGTGATGGTCGGGCGTATCCAGATTTCGGTGAGCAAATACGCAGTCAATTCATCGGTAGGCTCAAGAAGGATGTCGACGTTATAAAGTACAGCGATGAGCATGTCGATGATGCAAATCAGCCAAAGATTCCGCTTGGTGTAGCTCTTCCAGTCTTTGCGGGCATAAAAGTAGGTCAGTAGGATGATTAATGCCACCGACAGCGTTAAACATGCTAAGCTGATGGGGTAGTAAGCCAGCTGTGGCGGGAAAAGAATATCGCGCAACATTACCGTGATGCCGACGGATATGGTGCACCAATAGTTGAACTGCTTTGCTTGGAGACGGTTGAAGAAATACATCCAAATCATCACCACACAGGCGATGTAGAAGATGTTGAGCACCAGTTCGGGCCAGGTGTCCTTGAGGCCGTAATGAAAGATGCCGTAAAGCATCGTGCCCACCGAAAGCATGACGGCCAAGGCGGTAATCACGATGTCTATGACTTTGCCTCTCTCTTTGAATCTTGTTTGCATGATTGTTGTTTTTAGTTAGATGGAATAGCTACGGGACATTGGATTGTCCCGTAGCTTCTTTCGTTTACGAACAGGTTGGTTTATCAGTCGCGTCTGTACAATTCCGGAATAGGGGCTCCTTCGGGCATCATGCCTGCCATGAACGACAAGAACTCGTCTTTGTCGAAGTCTTCTTTGGAGCAGGCAATGATAAACTCGGTGCCATTCAGCTTTGCGAACCAGCCGGTCTCATAAAAGCCGTTCCTCAGATGGAATTTGCGTCTTCTTTCGCGCTGCTCGGCGTTGTCGCTTTCTTCAAAGGGGCTTTCGTATGAAAACAGGAGCGTTTTGCCTTTATAGTATTCCCTGATGGCGCTCATGGCCTTGCCGCCTATGCCGCTCGAACGCTGTTCGGGACAGATGGCGAGATAGGTCAGATAAACGCTTGTTTCGCCCTCAGCCGTAAGGAAAAATCCGGCAAAGGTGTCGGGGGTTTCTTCGGGATAGATGCCAAGTAGCTTGATGGGCATCAGCTTTAGGTTTGCGAGGATGACGTCCATGCTCATGGTACGCTCATTCTCAGGAAATGACTCCTCGAACAGTTTTTTGACCGCAGGAATGTCGGGATGATTAGGTGTGAGTTCTTTAAAAATCATAAAGTTCTTCTTTTATAGATAAACTTGTTAGTTGTTATGTATTTAACGAGAATAGACTTCCTCGCCGTCCACGATGGTGGCAATGATGTTGGCCTTCTCAATCTCTGCAAAATCGTCGTGCATGAAGTCACGGTCCAAGACAGCGAAGTTGGCGAGCTTGCCTATGCTGATGGACCCCATCCTATCCTCTTCATGCCACATGTAGGCCACATTGCTTGTCAGGGTTTGCAGTGCTTCATACCGGCTGACAGCCTGGTCGATATTTCTGATATATTCGTCAGGATATGACGGCAGCTTCTTCAATACTCCCATGCAGAATGCCTGGACGGCACTGAACAGGGGGGATACAGGGTAGTCTGAATGGTTGGCAACCACGCCGCCTCCGTCCATGATGGATTTGACCGGATAGGCATTGTTGGACTTCTCTTCGCCCACATAGGCAACCTCCTGCGGAAAGCCGGCAGGATGCTTGATGGCCCACATGATACCGCATACAGCCATAATGTTATATTCACCGATTCTCTTCACATCTTCTGGAGTCACTTCTTGCAGATGAGCGAGGGCATTTCTCATGTCGAAATTACCCACTTCGGTCTGCGCCTCGGCAATAGCGTCGATCCATGCCCGGGTGGCGCCGTCGCCGATGGAATGGATGTGAACGTTCAACTGGTGCGTCGCCGCCGCCTTGACGAGTCTTACCATCTTGTCATGGTCATCGAATCTTCTTACGCCTTTGTATCCTGGTTTGTCCACATAGTCGTCCAGCATCCATGCGGTATGACCCTCCACGACTCCATCGGCAAAGACTTTGGCACCGATTACCTTCACATGCTTGCCGTTATATTCCTTTGCCTCCTGAGCAATCCTATCCATGTCCTCTTCAGGGGTATCGGTGTTGTCGTTGACGAAACTGCCACAGAAGGAATACATCTTCAGCTTGCCTTCATCGTCAAGCTCCTTGTAGGCACGGGGGTCATGCTTGGTCAGAAGCTGGTAACCGGCGTCGTATACACCCGTATACCCGTTTGAAAAAGCGTATTGCTGGAAGCCCAGCAGCTCCTTCTTCGCCTGCGCAAGATCCGGCTGGACCCTCTTGACCAGATCGATGGCGGGCTTTTCGGCAAGCAGGCCATTCGGCTTGCCATTCTCATCTACATGGATACATTCTGTCCCCCACTGTTTCACGGCTTCTTCATTGATGTCGAAGGCCTCCATAGCCTTGGTGTTGACCCACATCATGTGGCCGCTGCTGCTTTGATTGATCATGGGCTTGTCCGGGCATATCTGGTCCAATTGCTTGGCATTGAGCTGATACAGCAGATCGTCTGCCCAGCCCGAACCCACTATGTGTGGTTTATCCTGATTCTCTTCGACATACTTTTTCAGAATGGCCAGGTAGTCCTCCGGCGTGTTTCCTTCAGCCAGGTTGGCCCTGCCGAACATGATATTACCTGCAAATCCGGGATGGCAATGTGCCTCAAGGAAACCCGGATAAATGGTATTGCTCCCATAATCCAAAACCATGGTCTTGTCCCCCTGAAGTTTCATGGCAGCATCCTTGCTTCCGACATAGATGATTTTTCCATCGGCCACCGCTATAGCTTCAGCATAGGGTTTGAACGCATCCATTGTGATGACATTCCCAAGAATAATTTTCTCTGCTTTCATAATTTCAATTTTTATGATTTGTGTATTTTATAGTGTTTCTTTTACGTCTTTTTCAACTTCGGAATACAATTTGTCCACTTCTTTTTCCGTGTAGTCGGACTCGTCGAAGTGTTTGGAAAACTTCACTTGGACACTCGCAAGCCGTCCGGCCGTCCGTTTGTCCTTGCGGAGATCGTACCCAGTCAGGAAGATATAGTCGCACAAGATGTCGCCCAAAAACCAGAACAGGACATAGAACATTTCGCGCGGCACCTCTGCCATTTCTTGCGAAAGCCACAGCAACACACCAGACAGAATCATGCCGAAACACATAAGGATGAACCTTTTCGTATGTCGCTTCAAGTCCTTTTCCACCATGCCGAGATTATAGGCGAAATACTCGCGGATGGTTTCTTTGATGGTCTTCTTTTCCTCCTGCGACAGGGTGTCTTCAACGAATTCCAAGACAAGGGGGTATTCGGACGGTATCACCTCGGCGGATATTTTAAGATACTCCACGAAGCCCGTATCCAGTGTCTCAAAACTCTTGATGCTATAGGTGCTGATGATATCGTAGTAGTCGGAAACGCGGCAGGGAATGGTAGCGATTCCATTACTGATATAATCCTGCATCACTCGTGAATCAAGATGACCTTTCCTTGACTCAAATAATCTGACGATTCTATGTTTACGCATATTGTTAGGTTCTTTGTTTAGTAACTGCTCAAAATCAAATTATATTGTCTTTTTGTGCCATTTTTTCCCGTGGATGTACACGATACACTGGATCCAGATGCAAAGCGAATAGATGCCATCGGCCGTCCAGCACAACGCAATACTGGATTTGAGGATGCCGATGATGATGGTGCAGTACACGGCGTAGATGCACAAAGCCACCACATCGAAACGGAGGCATATCCGTGTGTTTCCGGTTCCGGCCACCGATTGCAGATACACATTCCATGGCAGTGTGAAGAGGGTGGCGGCACACATCACCCAAAGCGTGGCAACGGACCCTTCGACCAATGAGGGAATGTCGGTGAAGAGGCTGATAATCCAATGCGGGAAAATGGTGAAGACGGCCAATAGCGGCAGCATGGTCAGAGCACAGAGTATGACTACCCGCCGGATAATGGGAATCACGCCTTCAGGATGACCCTCGCCGATGATGTTGCTCACCAACGTTGCCGCAGTAGAGGCAAAGGCCGCCGAAAATACAAACGGCACCTCGGAAATGCTTCGGACGATATTGGCGATAGCCAACTGCTCCTCGCCCAAATGCTCGATGAAGAGGAAGAAAAGCAGCCACACCGAGATGTTCAGCACATACTCCACCATCACCCAAGAGGCGGTGGAGAGCATGCGCCTGAGTTCCTTCCACACGGGTTTGACGGGCTTCTGAAGACCATATTTCTTATCGGCCGTAAAGCCAGCCCATATCACAAAGAAAAGCAACGAAATGCCTTCCGAAATGGTCGATGCCAACGCGGCTCCCTTGATGCCCATGGCGGGCAGCCCCCAGTGGCCAAAGATGAGCAACCAGTCCAACAGGACGTTGCAGCTTACCAATACGATGGAATTCCATGTGAGGCAGGCTGTTTTCCGCGTCCCAACATAGAAAGCACGGAACAGCGCTGTCATAAAGGCAAAGAGCAATCCGGGAAGTCGCCAATCAACATAGGTTTTGGCGGCTTCAAAAATGTTATCCGATTTCAGGAGCGAACGAAGAAGCGGCGGCGACAGGAAGTGCGACAGGACGATGGTCACGAGCGCCAAGGCTGCCAGGAACCAGATGCCCTGCCAGAAAACACGCCCGATGGAATCAAAGCCTTTCCCGTTCTCATTAGCCTCTCCGTTGCGCCAACCGATGATGATTTGGACACCGATGGAGAAGCCAAAGCCGAGCATGTACAGAATGCTGAAATACACACCCGCAATGGCCGAGGCGCCCAATTCAACCTCACCGACACGGCCAAGAAAGGCCGTGTCGGTCATGCCCAGCAACTCCTCCATCACTAAGGCTACAAGGATGGGGAATGTAGTCTTCCAGATGGATTTGAAGGAATAACGTTGCGGAAGCTGATATGTCGAATCCTTTGCTGACATTACATCTTCATTCCGCCGAAATACACTTCCTTCGGCATGTTGTGGCTGAAGCCCTCGTGCTCCGCCGTGAGCAGGTCGTTGTCGAACACCAAGAAGTCCGCGTCCTTGCCGACGGCGATGGAGCCTTTGTTGGCTTCGATGCCTAACTGCTTGGCGCCATTGATGGTGTAGCCCAGAATCATTTCCTCAATGCTCATTCTCTCATTGGCGGGATCGAGCGGTTTAAGCGTCCTTTGGCTTTCCATGATTTTGGTCTTCTCGTTGATCCAGCGAGTCATGCCGATTTCCATGCCATAATACGGGTTCCAGGTCAAGAACTCGCCGAAGTCGACGTCGTCGCTTGACCAGGTCACTAATGCGCCGCTGTCCCAGACGGTCTTGCTGCGGAACATTTTCTTGGCGCGGTTCTCGCCAATCAGGTTGGGCCAGAACTCTGAAGGTTCGCAGCCCAAGCCCATGTTTCCGTTGTGCCATGCGGGCGTGTAGTTGGCAATCACTCCAAGTTCCGCGAAACGTGAGAGGTCGGCATCGTCCTGAACCCAAAGATGGCAGCAGGTGACCTTCACACGGAAGCTGTCGTCCAGTTCCTTCTTGGCTAATTCAACGCCGTCAAGGACCACGCGCGACGAGCGTTCGCCGACACAATGCACGTGAAGGTCAAGTCCGGCCTTGTTGAGTTCCTTGAGGATTTCCGCGATTTCCTCGGCAGTGAAGGTTGTGGCTCCAGCCGCTCCGGTGTCTTCGTATGGCGTCACCATTGCCGCAGTCTCAATCTTCAGGGTGCCATCCATCATAATCTTCAATGTATGCACCTTCAGGTGCTCGGTGGTAAACTCGCGGTTGAAACGCTTCGTTTCTTCTAGGGCTTCCTTTACCTTCTTCGGATTCGTGAGGATATAGCATCCGTCAACGTAAACCGGCAGTTTGCCTTGTCTGTCCAAATCGCGCATATAGGCGTAGATCCGCTCGTGGATGTCGTTGTGCTCAGGGAATCCGGCATCAAAAACAGCGCTTATGCCGTATTCCTTGGAGAAATCGATCCAGCGCGAGACCGCTGTCCCTATCTGTTCATTGGTCAGGCTCTTTCTCAATTGGTCGAAAAGGAAGGGCCAGCTCGCCGATTCAAAGGCGTTTCCGGTCACGTGGCCGTCCTTGCGCACGTAATAGGCAAGCCCGGGCACGGGGTCGGGCGTGTTGTCGTTGATGCCGTGTTGCGCGAGCATCTTGGAGTTCACCCAAACGCTATGCGCTTCGCCTTCCAGGATTACAAGTCCGCTGTCGGGGCAGATGGCGTCGAGGTCCTCTTTCAAGAGTTCTTCTCCATTTAGGGCTGCGCGCTCCAACATGAATCTGTAAGGCTCCAGTCCGGGGTTTTTGGCGATATGTTCCGACATAAAAGCCAAGGCTTCCTTTTTGCTGTTGCATGGGACGTACACGCCCAAATCAGCATACTCGAATGCGGTGCCTGTCGTGATGTGCACATGGGTGTCGATGATGCCCGGCATGATGAATTTCCCGCCGAGGTCGGTGACTTCGCCCTCATACGCCGAAAGGCCAGCCTCGTCGCCCACGTAGACGAATTTGCCATCCTTCACGACAATGGCAGTCGCTTGCGGATTGTCCTTGTCCGCCGTGAAGATTTTCGCGTTTTTTATGATATGATCTGCCTTCATGTTTGTTATCCTTTGTTAAACCTGTTTCTATCGGCTCGCCTCATAGGCTGCGATGCGCTTTGCTACGTTGTCTTTGATGTTGTTGTAGAAGAGCGCGTAATCCTCGCCATGGCGGCCGTCAGGGCCAAAGAATGCCGTGGCTACCGCAGCCTTCTCTTCCGTCATTTTCTCTCCCTTGGCATGCGTCACCACCACGCCTCGGTCGGGGAATACCTGCGCGTCAGCGCCAATGTCCCCCATCTCCACCTCGCCGGTTTTCTCGTTCAGGAAGAGCGAACCCAGGTTCATGCTGGCTGGAGCGTAAGTGTCGTCTAGTTTCCAGTTGAGCGGGTTGATGCTCATGGAACCCGGTTGCAACACGCAGGTATTGGCATTCACCTCCCTGTTCTTGGGACCTTCGGTGTTCCAGGTGATGATGACGCCCGTGTCACACTCGCCTGTCGCAAACTTCATGTGCGGGTAGGCCTTGAACTCGTCCTTGGTGAAAGCGTATCCAATGGGGTAGGCTGCGATCATGCGCTTGTAGTAATCGGGATGCTCCGCGAAGTAGTGTTTGAGCACCATTTTGACAATGGCTGAGCCTTGGCTGTGGCCGGCAATGATGAATGGGCGGCCGTTGTTGTAATGTTCGAAGTAGTAGTCCAGTGCGGCTACGATGTCGCCATACGGCATATCTGCAATGGCTGCGTCAAAGATTCCGTCTCTCTTCCAAACCACTCCTGCATACCGCAAGCCCACTTGGCGGTAGTACGGCATGAACACGTTAGTTGAGTCCGCGTAAGCGGTTGCGTGCAGCAAGTATTCGCCCGCAGCTCCCTCCAACATTTCGGCGTTGTCCAAGTCCGCGTAATCGGGAGCGCCTTCTTCCATGCTGCCCATGATGTATTCGGTTGCATAAACGTAGAATGTGTCGAATTCCTTGGTGATTTCCGGAATCTGGTACCAGTTGGCTTTTTGGGAATAGTCGATGGGATTATTTTTGTTCATTGTTTGATAGTCTTTTAATTAGGCTTATTTGTTCATTTGTGGAACGTTACTTGCGCGCGGCGAGGATATCCAAAAGGTAGCCGGGCGTGAAGAACTTGTCCATGAACTGGTAGTAGCCGAGCAAGGGGAGCACGGCCTTGTATTGGTCGGCCAGCAGGTCATGTTGGATACGAATGTCACCCGGCCCGGCGATGACCAGGACGTTCTGGTCGTCGGCCGAGTACGCCTTCCACTCGATTTGGTCTGTCGACGGGTTGCCGCAGCGTGCGAAATTGGTCCACATCTGTAATTTTTCCATAGTGTTATTTAGCAGACCCTCTTGGACGACCCGT
>DGXB01000109.1 GCA_002396205.1 Bacteroidales bacterium UBA4243 | reverse complement strand
CCGCCTCAGCCTCGGCCACAAGCAACTCGAAGAGAATCCTTGGGACGTGTTCGAGACCGTCTTCACCGTCGGCTCGATGCACCAAGGCACCGTCATCAGCGCTTCCGACAAGGGCGTGGTGGTCAGCCTGCCCTACGGCGTGGAAGGCTTCTGCCCCAGCCGCTACATGAAGAAGGAAGACGGCACTAACGCCAAGGTTGACGACACCTTAGAGTTCCGCGTGCTTGAATTCAACAAGGACAGCAAGAAGATCATCCTCGCCCTGCCTAAGGTTGAGGAAGAGAAGGAAGCTCCTGCCAAGAGCGCAGAGGAAAAGGCTGCCGACAAGGCCGCCAAGCAAGCCAAGCGTACCGTGAAGCAAATCAATGACAACATTGAGCACAGCACCCTCGGCGACCTCGAAGTCTTAGCCGGTCTGAAGGAAAACCTTGAGAAGCAAGAGAAAGCCCAACAAGGCGAATAAATTCAGTTCCTGATAAAAAAATCTCGCTTCCGAAAGGAGGCGAGATTTTTTTTGTCGCTTCGCGTCATCGCGACATTATTTGTTCTTCACATAGTCATTCATCTTCGCCTTGCCCCAAATCACCTCCATGATTTGCAAGGACTCGTGAACGTCCATGTTGCCTCGGGCTTCGAGATTGCGTTGGATGAAGACACAATCAGTGAGCTCGGCGTTGTCGCACACGATGTCGCGGGCCAAGGCATCGCAGGTGGGCGCGCCGCAGATGCCACAGTCGGTCTGGGGCAGACGGGCACGGTATTCGTCGATTTTCTTCATCTTCTCCAAGGCCACGGCGATATTGTCGTCCAAGACGAGCATCGAGCGGGGATGGATTTCGCCCACTTTCATGTTGCGCATCAGATAGTTGCGCTCTTCGCCAAGCTCATGGTCTTTGGTTTGCTCGCCCTTGCGCTCACGGTCGGCAATCTTTCGGGCGCGACCAAACACACGCTCACAGATGAGAAAACGGTTGTCGCAAGTCAAGATGCCGCCTGGACAGCTTTGGTCGCAGGCTCGCAACTCAAGGAAGTCGACATCCTCAATCTCTTCGTTCTCCACCTTTTCCAAGAACTCAATGACGTTGTGGATTTCGTCGATGGAGTAGGAGTGTTGGGCATCGCTGAGGCGGCGCTCGCCATTGGTCAGTGAGGTCAAGACACCATCGGCGGAAAGCTGAGAAACAGGTAGCTTCACTTCCTTATAGGCCTTGCCTTGCTTCTTGATTTCATGGTAGACGCGATTATAGAGCGAATCCATGTTGATGACGCCATCGACGAGCGATTTCTCTTCGCCCACAGGGTTCTTCACAGCGGCGATCTTGGCCGCACAAGGCGTGATATAGAAGATGCCGATTTGGTCGTCCTTCAGTGCCATGTCTTCCTTGATCTTGCGGCGGATGTACATCGCCGTGATGTCGATGGGCGCACGCAAGGGAATGAGGTTCTCGGTCAAGCCGGGGAACTTCACCTGGATGAGGCGCACGATGGCCGGACAGAAGGTCGAGATGAGCGGCCTGATGTCGGGGTTCTCGGCGGCGTATTTCTTTTTTGCAGCCGTGTAAATCGGTATGGACGACTCCGTCTCGATGACATGCGTAAATCCTAATTCCTTGAGAATGCAGTAGATGCGCGACACTGTGATGTCGTTAGGGAACTGGCCGAAGAAGACTGCAGGAAGGAGTGCGACGCGGACGGGATAGTTGAAGATGTCCTCGAAGTCGTCCTGCTCGATGTAGATGGCGCGGGTAGGGCATACCTTGAAGCAGTTGCCGCAGTCGACGCAGCGGTCGGGCATCAGGACGGCCTTGCCGTCGCGCACACGAAGGGCCTCGGTGGGGCAGATTTTCATGCAATGCGAGCAGCCGATGCAGCTGTCTTCATCGATTTTCAGCGCGTGAAAGAAAGGAGTCTTTTCCATAGTTGTCAGTTGTTAGTTGTACCTATACGAAATTCACCTCCATCTCGACGGTGGTTCCCACGCCGACGGTGGATTGTACATTGAGTTTGTCGACGTTTTTCTGGATGTTAGGCAGTCCCATGCCCGCTCCGAAGCCCATGTTGCGAACCTCGGGCGAGGCCGTGGAGTTGCCTTCCTGCATGGCCCAATCGATGTCGGGGATGCCGGGGCCTTTGTCTTCCACCTTCAACACGATTTTGTCGGGCTCGATGTCGGCATAGATGGTGCCGCCGTAGGCATGTGCGATGGCGTTGACCTCGGCCTCGTAGAGGGCGACGACCACCCGTTTCACGATTTGCGGGCTGACGTTGAGCTGCTTCAAGGTCTTCTTGATGGCGCTCGATGCGGCTCCAGCGTTCACAAAGTCCGCTTCATATACTTTATATTCCAAGTGCATGGCGTATCGTTTTGGTTAGACATTGGTTAGAAAATGGGTTGCATCCCGTTTTGGAAGAGCAGTCCGCAGGCCTTGAACATGGAGAAGTCGCTTTCCATGACCACCATGCCTTCGTCCTCGGCCTCTTCAATCATCTCTTCGGTGGCTTTCTTTCGCCTGACGAGGACGATGATGTCGAGGTTGCCCATCTCGCAGGTGCGTATGGTCTGCATATTGCATAATCCCGTCAGAATCACGGGGTTGTAGTCGCCAAGGGTGAGCACATCGCTCATCAGGTCGGAGGCGAAGGCGGTTTCGTGTTCTTCGTCAAGTCGGTCTTCGCCGCAACGCACCTTGGCGTTCAAGAGTTCAGAAATCTCTCTGAGTTTCATTTTGCTATGTTGAATTGTTGGTTGTTTAATCGTTGATTATTTCTTTATTAATCCTATTATTTTTTCAATAAAAGATTCGGTAGTCGCAATTCTAGGTGCAGTATCTTGCTCTGTTGCATAATATGTACAATTATAGTCAGCCTTTTCGCGCATAGTCTGAAGTTGGGAATAGAACGCTCCATCTTCCTTTGAAAGTAATCCTGTCTTGACATAATGTTGATGCAGCATCACCACCGCACCTTGATGAGTTCCAACAGTGTGTCCATCGTTAATCAGCAAAGCACTAACAGCATGGAATGCAGCATAATACAATCTATTGGCAATGTTATCCCACAAACCTACTTGGCGCAGAATGTCAATTTCGGCAAAGGTTCTCCGAGATTTCTCAATCTCCAAACCAACAAGAGTCTTTCTTTCTTCATCATTTAAGCTCATATCAACACGATTTTATCTTGTTCAACATTCTTGTAATAAGGCAAAAAACTCATTGAATCCCATTCCTCTTGCGAATAGGTTTGCACACTAAAATACTCACCCAAATCAAATCCGACTTCCATAATTGGATAGGCAATATTTTGGAAATCAGTTGCTTCTTGCGGGCGATTGAGCAAAATGAGCAAATCCCAATCAGAGCCATCATGGTAATCGCCACGTGCCCGTGATCCATAAAGGTAAAGCCTCGCGTCCTCAGGAAGAACACGTCTGCCTATACGTTGGATTTGATGGAGAATGTCTGAATGGCCCATTGTTACACTCTATTTTGCCGCAAAAATAAGAAATTTTCTCCAAATCCGCTTGCTTTTCCGATTTCTTTGTATCTTTGCAGCGGTTCTTAGGCGGAATCCGTGCCGCCAACATAAAGGAACACGAAGCGTTATGCTCGTCTTGTTTGTAGAAACGTGAGAAATTTCTAAAAGGTAGCAAGAGAGTGTAATAGTTCACGCGTATAGGCGTGGGCTGTTTACAATTTTCTCTACCAAGGGTAATTCTCACGACCTCTACAAAAGAAAGGTATATCAGTGCCACGCTTCTTTTGTATAATTTGTCCTTTTGGTTGCTGGAGGGCAAAAAAGGAATCTAATGCGATGAAAAAACTGGTTTTCATTATTATGATTAGTCTTTACGCATTAACAATGCAAGCACAAAGATGTGCAGTTCTTGAATTTAAGGCAGGTGTCGGCATATCACAAAACGATGTTGACGGTATTTCAGCAATCTTTATCACTTATTTCCGACCAGCAGGTTATACGATGGTGGAACGCACTCAGATCGACAAAGTCATTGAAGAACAAGGATTCCAGCGCTCCAATATGACACAAAGTCAGATGGTACGTGTCGGTCAGATATTGAATGTTTCAAAGATTGTAGTAGGTGACATCAATGTTGTAATGGGGCAGTACAATGTGGATACTCGTATAATTAATGTGGAAACAGGTACCATTTCAGCCACAGAAGGAGCAACATTTGTCTCTTCTTCATATCGTTCAAGCATGCAAAATGTAGCACAAAAACTTGCTGCGAAGATTGCCATTGCTTCAGGTAGCACAGTACAGCCGTATACCCCTTATGGGAAAAAAAGAAGCAGTGTAGAAGTATTATACGGGTATTTGAAAATCTTTCCAAATGAATTAGGAGAATTTCAGGCTGAACCAACCTCTGTTATTAGGCAAATTAATGCACAATCACAATATGGTTACAACAATTGGCGCATTCCAACTAATGAGGAATTGTCTCTTTTACGAGCCAACAATTACCTTGGCGGAGGAGAATATATGTCACGTGAAAACAGGCACGGTATAGTGTTATTGGTCACGGACGGAAAAGACTATGGAACTTTGCAAGCTGAGGAGCAAGAAAGACAAAGTAGACTAGTTAAAAAGGAAAGGCTTCGAATATTAAGAGAACAAGGATGGATGGATTTGGGACTACCAAGCGGTACTATATGGAAGAATGAAAATGAAGCAGGGAAAAGTGTATTTACTTACGAACAAGCTACAAAAAGAGGCCGCCTGCCTACCAAAGAACAATGGCAAGAATTAAAAGACATTTGTCAATGGACAAGGGAAGGAAATCGGTATATAATAACAGCACCGAATGGAGAGTCAATAAGTCTGCCTTTTATATCTTATTATCGACTTGGCGAATATTGTAATGATATAACCCCATATTGGTGCTATGATGATGCAGGTGATAATAATCATGCCTACATTTTCTATATTGACAAAAACAGCAATCGTCAAAACTTCATTCAAATTCAAAAGAATGAATATCGAATTCCTGTTCGACTTGTCTATGAATAATTCTGCCAAATAAAACCCCTGTTGTTTTTGGATTAATTATCATATAATATTAATTATCATATAATATTAATTATCAGTATTTTCTGTACAAAATATGAAAACCAAAAAGAAGGCGCGGCTAAGTTGTCGCGCTTTCATCATTTAAACTAGTTCCAATACAATTAATATGAAAATAGGGCATTGCGTGGTTCGAGATTTTTCATTATCTTTGCAAAGCAAATAACAACAATTCAAAGTCTTCCTATATGCCCTCCACCGAAATCACCATCCGATCTTCAGCCGCCGAATATCTGACCTACATCGCAGCCACAGGCGACAATCCCCAAAGCATAGAAATGCGCTATGAGGACGAGAACATCTGGCTCACGCAAAAACTTATGTTGGTGCTGTATGATGTTGATGTCCGAACCATTAACTATCACATAAAGAAGATTTTAGAAGACGGTGAACTGAACGAGAATTCAGTTATCCGAAAATATTGGATAACTGCTTCCGACGGCAAAAACTATGAGACTAACCATTATAGCCTCCAAATGATTATCGCCGTTGGCTTCAAAGTGAACAACGAAAAGGCGGTGCGCTTCCGTAAGTGGGCGAACCAAATCGTGAAGGCGCTGGGTCAATCATTATAATGTATCTCCTTCAAGTTCTCCTCGATCATCTCTTTCAGATACTTCATGATGTTGACGTCGTTCATCGGCATTCCGTCGAGGGCTTCCTTGATTTCGTCGGTGTCGAAGACGAACTCGCCGTCGTCGGTGATGTGCTTGTAGATGAAATGGATGTCCTCGTGGGCCGAAAACAGCATCACCAGCGAGCCGGCCAAGTCGCCCATGGGCGGACGGTCGATGTGGTCGTGCTGGAACCAGAAGTTGAGCGTGGTGCCTTTGCCGACCTCGCTCTCAATCTTCATGCCGCCACCGGCGTTCTCGGTGTTCATCTTGATCAAGGGCAGGCCTAAACCTACCTTGCGCGTGGTGCGCGAGGTGGTCCAAGGGTCGGTGACGCGGGCCAGAAACTCGGGTGTCATGCCCTTGCCGTTGTCCTTGATGGTGAATGCGTAGATGTTGTCTTTCAGGCTGTCGCGGATAGTCAGCTCCACGAGGGTCGAGTTGGCCGCCGTCGAGTTTTCCATCAGGTCGTAGACGTGTAATGATAGCTCTTTCATCCGAATAAAAGTTGTAGTTTCTCTTTGGGTTCTGTGTCGATGTAGCGTCCGTCCTCGCCGTGGAGGGTCTTGCGGAACTCGTCGAAAGTCTTGTCGTACATGTGCAGCACGCAATGCACCTCGCCGATGATGTGGAGGAAATGCGCGTCGCTGCTCTTGGTGAAGTTGAACTTCTTCAGGTAGGCGTATTTCTTCAGGAAATCCTCTTTCTTGACGTGTTTTGAAATCTCCAAGGCATCGGCCTTGAGGTCGGGCGGAATGAAGCCCAACTGGCTGATGAGGCTGCTCGCCGGCTTGTTGACGTGGGCCGGAACGAACAGCCCGCCGATTTCGTGCACCTTATTATATAGTTCGTCCAAATCGGCGTCGAGGGCCGACCACAGCAGCCATTCCTCGTCGCCAATCACTTCCTCGTTTTCGTCCACAATCAGTTGGTAGCCAAATTTTTCCTCGTCCAAAGTAATGTGGGGGAGGTGCTCGTCAAGAAACTCTTGGAACTTGTCCAATTGCTCGTCGTTCTCGAAGTAGGCGAGGGCATGGGCTTCCTCCTGCGTGGTGATCTCGACGCCGCCAATGACGAGGATGCCGTTCTCGCGCCCTATTTTTTGGGTCACCTTCACCTGTCGCGTCGTGTTGTGGTCGCAGATGGCGATGACGTCGAGATGCAGTTTCTTGGCCTGCTCGATGATGGCGGAGGGGCTCATATAGAGGTCGCCGCACGGCGAAAGCACCGTGTGGAGATGGAGGTCGGCTCTATATGACTTGAGTTCCATAGGCATTTTTTGTCACAAAACTTTCAAAACAAGGCAAAACTATTTGGAAAGGTTTGGCGGCTCGCAACCGCTCGCCGCCGGAAAGCAGCCGGTTGGCGTGCTTTCCATCCCAAAATTTGTTTTGCGGGTTTTGTCGGTTTTGTGATAATTATTTGTTTAACAGGTTATACACCAATCCAGCTATCTCATACGTGGGCAGCGAGGTCTGCAAGATGGGCAAATCATCGTCATTGCTTTGTTCGATGGTCTCGTCGTTGGGCACGAGGTTCTTCACGAGGATGATGCAGGCCAATTCCTTCAGCGAGGCCACGGCCATCACGTTTTTGTGGGTTTGCAGCGTAATCCAGATGTTGCCTTCCATGGCGTTGCCCATCACGTCACTCAAAAGGTCGCTGATGTAGCAGCCATCTATCTCTCTGTCAAGGCCTTTCTCGCCCGACAAAACCTTGAGGTTGAGTTTCTCGACTAATTCTTTTACTTTCATTGTTTATCGTTTTAAATCTTGTGTCTCGTTACTATTGGACTGCAAATTTATGAATTATTTTCTAAATAGCGAAAAACACAAAAAAATAACGGCGCCGCATGATGCGACACCGTTATTCAAAGCAATTATTCTATTCCTATAATTTAATGTCGATGGGCTTGAGCATGTTCTCGGGACGGAGAATCTTGTCGAGTTGTTCCTTGGTGAGCAGGTTGTGTTCGAGGACCAGTTCGTAGACGCCGCGACCGGTTTCGCTGGCTTCCTTGGCTATCTTGGTGGATTGCTTGTAGCCTATGATGGGGTTGAGCATGGTGACGATGCCGATGCTGCCTTCAACCAGTTTGCGGCAATGCTCTTCGTTGGCAACGATGCCTTCGATGCAGTACTTGCGCAGGGTGTCAAGGCCGTTGGTGAGCAGGTGGATGGACTCGAAAAGGCTGTAGGCGATGACAGGTTCCATCACGTTCAGTTCGAGTTGGCCGTTGTCGGAGGCGAAGGTGATGGTCATGTCGTTGCCGATCACCTTATAGCACACTTGGTTCATCACTTCGGGGATGACCGGGTTGACCTTGCCGGGCATGATGGAGGAACCGGGCTGGCGCTCGGGCAGGTGAATCTCGTTGAAGCCGCAGCGAGGACCGGAACTCATCAGACGAAGGTCGTTGCACATCTTATTGATCTTGATGCAGAGGCGCTTCATGGCTGCGCTGTATTGGATCATGCAGCTCGTAGCGCTGGTGGCTTCGATGAGGTTGTCGGCCAAATGGATGCTCCATCCCGTAATCTCGCGCAAGGCCTTGATGCAAGCCATGCTATAGCCCGGCTTGGAGCAGATGCCCGTGCCGATGGCCGTGGCACCCATATTGACGGTTAGGAACTCGCGGGCGGCGCTGTTCAAAGTGCGCAGTTCGCCACGAAGCGAAGCGGCAAAGCCACTGAATGTCTGCCCCAAGGTCATGGGGACAGCATCCTGCAATTGGGTGCGGCCCATCTTGATGACCTCGGCAAACTCTTTGGCTTTCTTCTCCAAGGCATCGATCATCTGGGTCAGATGGGGGAGGAACTCCTCATGTTCAAGGAACATGGCCATGTGGATGGCGCAAGGATAAGCGTCGTTGGTGGATTGCGAGGCGTTCACCACATCGTTGGGCGAGCAGAACTCGTATTGTCCGCGTTGATGGCCCATGATTTCAAGGGCGCGGTTGGCAATCACCTCATTGGCGCACATATTGGTCGAGGTACCTGCACCACCTTGGATCATGTCGATAGGGAATTGGTCGTGATGTTGTCCGGCAATCAGTTCGTCGCAAGCCTGGCAGATGGCGTTGGCTTGTTGGACCGTGATCATGCCCACTTCATAGTTGGCAAATGCTGCGGCTTTCTTCGTGATGGCCATACCTTTGATGAAATTGGGGTAACTGACCATCAAATTGCCACTGATGTGGAAGTTTTCAATGGCGCGGGTTGTCTGTACACCATAGAGGGCCTCTTCTGGAACTTCTTTGCTTCCGAGAAGGTCGCTCTCGGTGCGGAATTTACTTGTGGTCTTGGTTGTCATGGCTTCAAGTATTTTGATTTTCAATTGATTAAACTTATTACTATTTTGTAATCGATATATTTTTATCGTTTGCAAAAGTACAAAGAAATCAAATACTTGAAGCAAAAAAAATGAAATATTTCCAAACTATTCTTAGAAATAAAGCTTAATCTATTGTAATATAAAAGATTATCTATGATATAAGAGCTTAAAACATGCCTAAAACCTCAATTTTGAAAATTTTTACTTTTTTTTCGTTGAAATCAAAATAAATGTCGTAATTTTGCAGCGAGATACATATACGATAAAAACGTAGCGAATAAGCGAACGAGTAGAATAATTATAATAATAAGGTATGTAAATGCTACGGATGCTCCAATAAAGACAAGATATAATATATAAATCAATGTAATGATGATAATAAAGATTTGTACTGGAAGTTCGTGTCACCTCAATGGTTCTTACGACGTGATTCAGGAATTCAAAAGTTTGCTGAAGAAATACGATGTCGAAGACTTAATCGAACTGAAAGCTAGTTTTTGCTTCAACGAGTGCATCAATGGCGTGAATGTAAAGTGCGAGACTGGATCCATGATGAACCAAGAGATGCCGAACATGACGCTTTGTGACGACGGTTTTCTTCTGCATCATGTCACCAAGGAGAATGCCGAGGAGCTTTTTGTGAAGCAGATCTATCCTTTGCTTAACCTCAAATAAAATGTCTGAGACCATAACGATACGGAAAGGTCTTGACCTGCCCGTCAGTGGAGCGGCTGAGAAACGCCTCACCGATGCGCGCAGCATCACGACCTACTCCATGAAGCCCACTGACTTTGTGGGCCTCACGCCACGATTGCTGGTTGAGGAAGGCGATTTGGTGGATGTCGGCGATGCCTTGTTTTGCGACAAGAGCGATGAACGCATCCGCTTCACTTCACCCGTTAACGGGCAGGTGAAAGCAATTGTGAGAGGCGAGAAACGCAAGCTTTTGGAGGTGGTTGTGGAAGCGGATTTCAAATCCGCAGGCTCGACCGTCGCGGATTACAAATCCGCGACAGCGGCTTTGACCACGGCAGATGCAATCAAAGCAGCTATGCTGCAATGCGGCCTTTGGACCCAACTGCGCCAACGGCCTTTTGGCACTGTCGCCAACCCCGATGACAAGCCCAAGGCCATCTTCGTCAGTGCCTTCAGCAGCGCACCTCTGGCACCTGATTATGATTTCGTTATGCAAGGCAAAGAGGCTATGTTGGTCAAAGGCATTGAAGCGTTGGCGAAATTGACGGATGGAGTGGTGCATGTTTGCTTTAGGCCGGGACAGAAGCTTGCGAGTTTGGATTGCTTCGTTCCTCGCAAATGCTCTGCATTCGACGGAGTCAATGACGCGAAGCGACGAATAGAAATTCACCATGTTAAGGGTCCCCACCCGTCGGGGAACATCGGCACCCAAATCGCCCACATTGACCCAATTAATAAAGGAGAAATCATTTGGACGATGAACCTGCAGGACGTTGCCGTGTTGGGTGAATTGGTTGCCACAGGCATTTACAAGCCTGAGCGCGTTGTCGCCGTGGCTGGACCCAATATCAAGAACCCACATTATTATCGTTTAAAGTTTGGGGCTTGTTTGGCTGAGATTACCGAAGCGCAACTGCTTAACAATGTGTATCCTAAGATGGATGCCAACGATGCCACGAAGGAAAATCGTGTCATTTCGGGCGACATCCTGAGCGGCACACAAATCGCCGCTGATGGTTTCCTGAGTGCCTACGACGACTTGGTGAGCATCCTGCCCGAAGGCGACTATTACGACTTCATGGGCTGGCTGATGCCTGGCTTTAGGAAGTTCAGCTTCTCGCGTACCTTCCTCAGTGGTTTCATGCCGAAAAGCACCTTCAAGCCCATGGGCATCAAGCTACCGCGCTTCGAAAACTTCTGGAAATTCGACACCAACACCCACGGCGACTTGCGTCCCTTGGTCTTCACGGGCAATTTCGAGCGTGTCTTCCCCTTCGACATTTATCCCACTCAACTCATCAAGGCCTGCATCATCGGCGACATCGAGCTGATGGAGAATTTGGGCATTTACGAAGTTGAGCCCGAAGACTTCGCCCTTTGCGAGTTCATCGACACTTCGAAAACCGACATCCAAGCCATCATCCGCGAGGCATTGGAAAAACTGAGAAAGGAGGGATTATCATGAGTAAGAAGTTAGGAGTTAGGAGTGAGGAGTATAAAGTGAAGAGCACTGCGTTTAAAGGGCTGGCAAAGTGGTTCGAGACTCATAAGCCAAAAGGGAAATGGGCTTGGCTGGGAAGCACATACGAAGCTTTCCACACCTTTGCCTTCACGCCCAATCGGGTCACCAGGCGTGGAAGCCACGTTCGTGACGCCATCGATTTGAAACGCGCCATGATTATGGTCGTCATCGCCCTCGTTCCCGCCATGCTCTTTGGCATGTGGAACATCGGCTACCAGACTTCGCTCCACGCCACGGATTGGCCATACGAACTTGGCTCGGTGGCCAGTTGGTGGTATTGCCTCTGGTTTGGCTTTTTGAGAATGCTGCCCATGTTGGCAGTGTCGTATATCGTCGGTTTGGGCATCGAATTCACCTTCGCTCAGATACGTCACCATGAGGTGAACGAAGGCTTTTTGGTCACAGGTTTCATCATACCGATGATTGTGCCGGTCACTACGCCTTTGTGGCAACTTGCCCTTGCCACGGCCTTTGCCGTCATCATCGGCAAGGAGGTCTTCGGCGGCACGGGCATGAATTTCCTCAATCCCGCCTTGGTGGCGCGCGCTTTCCTCTTTTTCGCTTATCCTACTAGGATGTCGGGCGACAACGTTTGGGTTGCCGCCGACCTCTGGGGCACCGACGCCATCACGAGCGCCACGCCTTTGGCTGAATTGGCCGCTGGCGTGCATCCTTCGGCTTCCGCCTTGGATATGTTGATTGGAACCATTCCTGGGTCGACTTGTGAAACATCGGTGATAGCGGTCGCACTCGGTGCGACCCTACTGTTGATTACGGGTATCGCCAGCTGGCGTATTATGCTCTCAGTCATCCTTGGTGGTGGCCTCATGGGCTTGTTATTCAATGCCATTGGCGCCAACGAATACATGCAAGTGCCGTTCTACTACCATTACCTGATGGGCGGTTTCATGTTCGGTGCGGTCTTTATGGCCACCGACCCTGTAACGGCAGCCCAGACCAACACGGGCAAGTGGATCTATGGCCTGCTCATCGGTATTTTCGCCGTGATGCTGCGTGTCATCAACCCGGCCTATCCCGAGGGTATGATGCTCAGCATCTTGCTCATGAACTGCTTCGCCCCGCTCATCGACCACTGTGTGGTGGCCAGAAACATCAAAATGCGCCAACATCGTGCTTTAAAACTCTCAAAAACCGTTAAGTCATGAAGAAAGATGTCAATAGCAATCGTTATATCTTCTTATACGCCACTGTTTTAATCGTCATTGTGGCGGTGCTGCTCACGGTGACGGCCTTGTGGCTACAGCCTTTCCAAGACCGAAACAAGAAGAACGAGAAACGCATTAGCATTCTTACAGCAGCGGGCATTCCCGATGTCAACGCCAAAAACGCTCCCTTGCTTTTCGAGAAGCATTGCACAGGTTCATTTCTTTTGGATGAGAGCGGCAATATCTCTGACGACGGCACCCTTCCTTTATTTGTCATCGATCGACAAATCAGCGTCATCCCCATGCAAGGCAACGGGCTTTGGGGTCCCATTTGGGGCTATCTCGCCATTGCTGCCGATGGCAAGACCATTTTGGGCGCCAACTTCGACCACAAGTCGGAAACCCCTGGTTTGGGTGGTGAAATCACAACCGAGAAATTCAAAGGTCAATTCTCTGGCAAACAGATACTTGAAAATGGGAACCTCGTTCCTATTCAATTCGATGCCATCACTGGAGCAACCAAGACTTCGAATGGAGTTAAAGAAATGATTGACAACACTCTGGAGAAATATTCGGCATATTTAAGCAGAATAGCAGAGAGAGGAGAATAACTATGGCTAACTTGAAGAAACTCATTATAGAACCTTTGCGTAAGACGAATCCCGTCACCGTTTTGGTGCTGGGTATCTGCTCTTGCCTTGCCGTGACCGCCCAACTCAAGCCTGCCTTGGTGATGGGCCTCTCGGTGACGGTCGTGACGGCGTTGTCGAATTTCATCATCTCGCTGCTGCGAAAGGGTATCCCTAACCGTATTCGTATCATCGTGCAACTTGTCGTTGTGGCCACCTTGGTCATCTTGATCGACCAATTCCTGAAGGCCTTCGCCTACGATGTAAGCAAACAACTATCTGTTTATGTGGGACTTATCATTACCAACTGCATTATCATGGGGCGCTTGGAGGCTTTTGCCTTGTCGCATGGGCCTGGGGAGTCGTTCTTGGACGGATTGGGCAACGGCCTGGGTTACAGCTTGATACTTGTCATCGTAGCCTTCTTCCGTGAATTGTTTGGGTCAGGTACTTTGCTTGGCTATCAGGTCATCCCGCAGTCGTTCTATGAGGCTGGTTATCAAAACAACGGACTCATGATTTTACCACCGATGGCACTCATTGTTGTAGGTGTCATCATCTGGATTCAGCGCACCCGTAACCCCGAAATGCAAGAGAACAACCAAAACTAAACGGCCATGGAATTTTTCAGACTATTTATTAAATCCGTCTTCGTCGACAATATGATCTTTGCCTATTTCTTGGGAATGTGCTCTTATCTGGCCGTCTCCAAGAATGTGAAAACCGCTTTCGGCCTCGGCATCGCTGTTACGTTCATGCTTGTTGTGACTATTCCCCTCAACTACATGCTCAATAAATATGTGCTTGAGCCTGGTGCTCTCGCATGGCTGGGCGACAGCTTCAAGGATGTGGACATGAGCTTCCTCGCCCTCATCATGTTTATCGCAGTGATTGCATCGGGCACCCAATTAGTAGAGATGGCAGTTGAGAAGTTTGCTCCAGCGCTCTACAACTCGCTCGGCATCTTCCTGCCGCTTATTGCAGTTAACTGTGCCATCCTGGGAGGCGCCCTATTCATGCAGCAGCGCGACTTCGCATCGTGCTGGACCGCTACAGTCTACGGAGCAGGCAGCGGCATTCGTTGGCTCCTCGCCATTGTGGGCCTTGCTGCAATCCGTGAGAAGATTGCCTACAGCAACATCCCACCAGCACTGCGAGGCGTGGGCATCACATTCATCATTACAGGCCTCATGGGCATAGCCTTCATGAGCTTCATGGGCATTAAACTTTAGTAAAACAACTTGCACACACATTGATTATGATAATTTTAGGAGTAAATTCAACATTGACCGTTCTATCGAGCGCCATCATCTTCCTGGTGCTCACGCTGCTGCTCGTGATAATCCTGCTTCTTGCAAGGCACTATCTCGTGGCAACAGGAAAAGTGAAAATCAGCATCAACAACGGCAAGAAGGAGATTGAGATTGAAAGTGGCAAGTCGTTGCTCAATAGCCTGCACGAGGGAGGCGTAATGCTCTCAAGCGCATGTGGTGGCAAGGGAAGCTGCGGACAGTGCAAGATTCAGGTGCTCGAGGGTGGAGGCGACATCCTGCCAACCGAGACTGTTCACTTCTCGCGCAAGGAGCAGCAAGACCACTGGCGACTGGGATGCCAGGTTAAGGTTAAGGACAACATGAAGGTGCAGGTGCCCGACTCGGTGCTTGAGGTCAAGGAATACGAATGCACTGTGGTGAGCAACAAGCTCGTGTCTTCGTTTATCAAGGAGTTTATCGTGGCTCTGCCCGAAGGTGAGCACATGGACTTCATTCCTGGTTCTTATGCCCAAATCAAGATTCCAACCTTCGAGATGGACTACGACAAGGACATCGACAAGGAGTCGCTCGGCGAGTACCTGCCCACTTGGCAAAAATATGACATGTTCTCGCTCAAGTGCAAGAACACCGAGGAGACAGTCAGGGCCTACTCTATGGCCAACTATCCCGCCGAGGGC
>DGXB01000111.1:23559-29449 GCA_002396205.1 Bacteroidales bacterium UBA4243 | reverse complement strand
GTCGCCGTGGTTGCGGAAGCTGAAGAGGTAGAGTTTCAGGCTCTTGCTTTCCACCATGAGCGTCCGCGGAATGTAATTGATAATAAGGTGTCCGAAGTCGGGCTGGCCTGTTTTGGGGCACAACGAAGTAAACTCGGGACAATCTAAAGTCACAAGGTATTCGTTCTCAGGATGTTTGTTCTCAAACGTCTCCAACACTTCTGGTGTGTAGTCGTAACTGTAATGGGTGTTTTGGTTGCCCAACAGCGTCACGCCTTTCAATTCTTGTTCGTTTCTTGACATAAATGGTTATTTTGCGGCAAAATTAAGCATTTTTGCGACTTCTATTCGTAATGTATTTTTGTTTCGGTGAATTGGGAGTCTCTGGAATGGTTTTTTCCAGCAACCCCATTTCGACAAGTGGATTGATGAATTTGTCAATATTCTTGAATTGATATGTTACACTAATATGTTCCAAAATTTCACGACTACTTCTCGCCACCATACAATATCTTAACACCTCTTTCTGTCTATCTGACAAGTTTTCACTATCAATAGTAACCAAGCCAGTAACTAAGTTGGTGTCAGAGCTAGTGTTAGAGTTAGTATCAGAGCTAGTGTTAGAGTTGGTATCAGAGTTAGTAACAGAGTTGGTAACAGAGTTAGTAACAGAGTTAGTAACAGAGTTGGTAACAGAGTTAGGTCGTTTAAAAGTAATCCAAACAAAAGTACCATCAGTGCCATACTCAGGTTCGGGCAATCCCACGCTCTTACATTCGTCCACCATTCTGCTCACGCCTGTCCCCCAACTTTCCAAAAATGCCATCATATACAAAGCATCAGCAATAATCGGATTCTGTGGGAAAGAACGATGAGGCAATTTGATGGTCTCAACAGTCAATTCGCTGGGCAAATGACCCGTGTTTTCTATCTCAACCCGGTCGTCGAAAATGGAAATGCCCACACTTCCGCTTGGCGAATCCATCAACCTATGACACAAGGCATTTGTCAAAGCCTCTCGCAACGCACTTTCTGGAATTTCCAATTGTTCCTTACGGCGGAGTCCATCAACGACACCACTTTGCGAAAGATGCTTGAACAGGAACGACATACCGGCATCAAGCAAATCGAAAAAGTTGCCTTTTACTCGCGCGTTGTCGATGAAATCCTTCTTCTCGACACCACGAAAACGAGCCAACCGTAGCAAAAACTGTGGATATGCCGTCGGTTTTTTGATGAAAAGTGCGGCGGCGGCGTTTTTCACCCGACCGTTTTCCACCATAGCAAATTTGTCAAGCAGTTGCAAAGTGGATTCTGTGACCGATGAAGCCGGCATACGGCCACTCCTGACGCCATACATGACAGCCCCTCTAATTCGATCTTCGTCCAAATCCTCCATGTGCAAATTGTCAGGTGTCTGGCTTTCCCAAGCAAAACGCATAGGATTGCTTCGGCGCAACCGCTCTTCAAACATGGAACGAGGCATCTGAACGGTTGTGCTTTCCACTTTATAATAGGGACGACCATCGTAAGTATATGGAGCATCACCGAATTTGGCAGCATCGCAATGCAAGCCGATAATGCAGCAATCCTTGCGATTAGGAACATCTATAACTTCCATTGGCAAACTGACAGCAGGTTCAATCTTCGTCATCTCTCGCGCGATTTCACGCCGAGTATGGTCGGTTACGTTTTGCCCCAAAAGCTCCAACTTCGGCGAAATACCGAAAAACAGCCAGCCCCCGTCAGAATTCAGGAAAGCACACAACGTTTGCATCCCTTTGACAAGCTCTCTCGTGCTTGTTTTCAGCTCCAACACACGACTTTCGTCCTTCTCAATCAGCCCCCTAACTTCTTCAATATTCATTGGTTGAATTTTGGTGCAAAATTAGCAAAATGTTTGTATCCAACACAAAAAAAGCCGACACTGCTGCCGGCTTTTGCTGTATTTTGATTGTCTTGATGGACAGTAAGACTTTTTGAAACTTATATCAAAAAGCCTTCAAATCATTGCGTTACAACCACTCGTTTTGTAGCAACGCCTTCCGAAGTCTCAATACGGACAAGGTAAACGCCAGCACCATGTTGGCCAAAATCGTACTCAAAAGCATCGCCATCGGCACTGCCATTGAAGATTTGCTGACCAAGCATGTTGCTGATGGCGATGTGTTTGAGGCCTTCGGCTTCGACATTAATTTGGCCGTTGGTGGGATTGGGATAGACTAAAGCAATGCCACAGCTGTTTTCCTCAAGTAGATTGACAGCGGTAAAAGAGGCCATGACAATAACACCAAATGGCGGCATGATAAAACTATATGTGGAAACAGTTTTGCCAACAGGGTAAACGGGGATAGTCTGAGTGGGATCGACTGCATTGCTTACCATAATAGAAGAAAGCGTCATTCCTTGGTTTGGTACAACCATAAGCCGAACTTCCTGACCCATAATAGCTTGTGTAACAGAAGGGGTAACGGTACCGCCATTAATATTTGAACTGATAGACACGGGTCTGGATGTACAGTCTTCATGGATGTTATTATATTCAAACATATTCCAATTGGAAAAATATGCCATTTGGGAACCGCATGGAACAAATAATGTAGCAACAGGAGATATATTTGAAAACGCATTAGATCCTAATGTTGGCGGTGTAGTTCCCAAAGCAATTATTGTATTTAAGGATGCACAGTTGCTAAAAGCACCAGATGGGATGACTTGAACATTTTCTCCAATATTTACAGTTGCAATTGGACTTGAATTAAACGATGATATAGAAGCGCAATTTGTCGCATAATAATCTACCAAGGTCAATCCGGTGCAATTGACAAAAGCACTTGTCCCAATCGCCGTCACTGATTGCGGTATGATAAGTTTAGTGAAACAGTTACAGCCGTAAAAAGCATAGTTCTTAATCTCCGTAATGGACTCAGGAATTATCAAATCTATGACAAGTTCCCCGTTAATATAAAGATTACGAGAGAAGTGAACACTAGAACAGAGCGGGTGGGAAGTATAATTCTCAAATGATATTCTGCACCATTGCTCTAAACTACCAGAATAGTACACCGCGGTCATGCCACTACAACCATCAAAAGCATTTTTTTGTATTGAAACAAGAGAATTTGGAAGAGTAATAGAATTGAAGCAACCCGCACCTGCAAAAGCATACTGTTTAATGCTATTGATGGTCTCTGGAATAATCAAATCGCTCACTAAGTCATCGTTAATGTATAATTTGTGCGCTTTGGCTAATGGATTAGCATTACGGTTTTTAAATAAAATATTACACCAATGGTAAACATCCCCTAAATAATACACATCCGAATTAGTATTTGACACATCAAAAGCATCCTCTCTTATTTCAATTATAGAATTCGGAATAATAATAGAGGAGAAATGACTATATCGAAACATTTCTTTTGGAATTATTTCAACATTATTGCCAATTACAAGTTCTCCATGACAACCAGGAAAATACGGATCTGTTGCATCAGCGCAGTTGATTGCATTATAATGGACTTCAGAAAAATAAGCATTATGAAACATATTCTTTGGAATCCTTTCAACATTATTGCCAATGACTAGTTTCCCATGGCAATTATTGAAATTCGGATAATTCAGATCTGTTGCATCAGCGCAGTTGATTGCATCGTAATGGACTTCAGAAAAACTAGCAGTGTAAAACATGTATTTTGGAATCCTTTCAACATTTTCTCCAATATAGAGTACACCTAAATCTCCACAATCCATAAATGGAGGGAAATGATTGTTGGTTCCGTCCGCACAATGAGTTGCATTGTAATACACTTCACTAAACCCGCTGCATTGACTAAAAACCCTTTGACCTAGTGAAGTTACAGAAGAAGGTATGAGCAAAGAACCATTAAAACCTATACAATTAGAGAAAGCTCCATCACCAATTGTGGTGACAGAATTTGGAATAGTTAAATCTCCTGTAAAACCAACACAATGACCGAAAGCACCTGCACCTATTTCAACACAAGAATTCGGAATGTTTAGCTCACCTGTGAATGCTGCACTTATAAAAATATTATTTGGTATTTTTTCCACATTCTCACCCAAAACGAGCACGCCACTACAACTTCTAAATGGATGAAACATTCCCGCTGGGGTTGTATCAATACAATTTGTTGCATTATAGTGTATTTCACTAAAATTACTGCACATACCAAAAGCTTCTCTACCTATTGACACTAGCGTCACTGGAATAGTTAACGAACCAGTAAAGCCATTGCAATCCTCAAAAGAACATTTACCAATAGTCGTTATCGTATTCGGGATATTTAATGATCCCGTAAGACCTTCGCATTGGTAAAATGCATAGTCGCCTATTGATGATATGGTGAATGCCGTTCCATTATAATGCACAATGTTCGGTAAAACTATATCTCCCGCAGGTTTTTCAAATCCATTCCAGCATGTATTATAATCTGCTTGTCCTGGACATGTCAATTTGACATAATGATTGGTTGCATCCGTAATTTTGTAATACAGTGTCTGCCCTGTAGAACATACAGACGAGAAGTCGAAGTTTTGGGCGTACCCTTTTATCATCTCCGTTGTACTCAGCAGCAGGACGAGCAGGGCGGTACGCAACGCCCTTTTCATTTGTAAAGTCTTGTTTTGCATATTACTTAAGTTTTAAATGTGTTTTCATTTTGAATGTTTTCAAGTTGGCAACAAAAAACATGGACATTTACTATAAGTTGATCTATAGGCCTTCCACAGCCAGACACCTCAACAAATAAGTAAAGCCCATGTGAAAACACATGAACTTTGCTGTATTGGCTTGCGGTGTCTAATTTGTTTTGTGGAAGTTTATAGAAGCAAGTTTTAAGCAAACGCTTTTGTTTTAATATGCCGTTTCCCGTCAGTGCGCTTATTGCGCTTTGTTCATTCCGTTTTGTTTAGTTAGACATTGGATTCGTGGCGACAAATATACAAAGAATTTTGCTTTGGCAAGAAAAAAAGTTGAATTGGCTAAAAAAGTGTTGGGAAGCATCGCTGCCCCCCAACACTTTTTTGGTTTTGAATGATTTTCAAATTGATTATTGAAAGATTTCTGCCCTTTAAGGCATACCATATCTAACATCCAGAAGTTGCCCGCTCCAGCCGCTTCATAATCGAGAAAATGAACACGGCGGAGAGGAGGCAGAGCGCAACAAGTACGCCCCAGACCATCCAGAGGGGCATTCCCGTGCCCCAAATGCGGGCGATGACGCTGGTGAGGTAGTTGCCGATGGCGGTCACGCAGAACCACAAGCCCATCATCATGCCTTTGTATTTCGGAGGTGCCACCTTCGTGACGAACGAGATGCCGATGGGACTCAACAGCAACTCGGCGAAGGTCAAGACGAAATAGGTGCTAATCAGCCAATTGGGAGAAACCAAGGTGCTACTTACGCCACCTTGCTCTTTCAGCTCGGCAGGGCTGGCCAAGGGGAACGAGGCGACGACCAAAACCAGAAAACCCAGGGCTGCCACAATCATGCCCATGCCAATTTTGCGCGGCGAGGAAGGTTCCTTGCCTTTCTTGGCCAAGGCACCGAAGACCGCCATCGAGACGGGCGTGAGCGCAACCACGAAGAACGGGTTGAACTGCTGGAACTGTTGTGGTAGGATGCTAATCGGGTCGGGCATACCGAGATACAAGGCGATGGCGCCAGCCCAAAGCAGCGCCGTTACAATTCCGCAAATCGTTTTGTTGCGCTTCGTCTCCGACTGGAAAATGCCGAACAGTGTGTAAACCGAGATGGCAATTAGCGTCAGCGACCAAATGTTGAAGCCAATGCGGGTAAAGCCTGTCGCCGAGCTTTGCGTGTAGTCGCGGGCGAAGTAGGTCAGGCAGAGGCCAGCCTGCTGGAACGACATCCAGAAGAAGATGACCACG
>DGXB01000111.1:0-23508 GCA_002396205.1 Bacteroidales bacterium UBA4243 | reverse complement strand
GAAGAAGATGACCACGGCGAAGACCATCACCAAAGCCGTGATGCGTTCGCGGGTCTGCTCCTTCGAGAGTTCCTCGACGTGGACCGTAGTATGCTCCATCGTCTTGGCCTGCTTTGCGTTGACATCGGCGTGTTGGAACCACTTGCGGCAGCTCAGGTAAATCGCCATCGAGAGAATCAGCGAGAGGCAGGCCACACCGAAACCGTAGTTATAGGCTCCTGACAAGGCATCGATGTAGTTGTTGGCAAAGCCAGCGAGGTTGGTGATGTCGCCACCCTGTTGCACCGCCAAGGCCTCGAACTTGGAGAGCGCTTCGGGTGTGATGGTGCCGTCCAAATACTGGTGCGCCAACGAGGGGATTTGCGGCACATAGCTGAAGCCCGCCTTTCCGAGGAACAAATCCGTGACTTTGGTAGCCGTGATGGGCGCAAACATCGATCCGATGTTGATGGCCATGTAGAACAGGCTGAAGCCGTTGTCGCGGAAAGCGCTGTATTTGGCTTCATCGTAGAGGTTGCCCACCATCACTTGCAGGTTGCCTTTGAAAAGGCCCGTGCCGATGGCGATGAGCGCCAAGGCCGAAAACATGGTTACTTTGGCTGTGGCCGTTGCCATAGGTACCGCCAGCAGCAGGTAGCCGAGAAACATCACCACGATGCCCGACTTCACCATCTTGCCATAGCCGAAACGGTCGGCCAGCATGCCGCCGATGAGCGGCATGAAATAGACGCATCCTAGGAAGATGCCGTAGATGTTGCCCGCCTGCGCCTCGTTGTAGCCGAACTTGGCTTGCAGGAAAAGCACGAAGATTGCCAACATGGTGTAGTAGCCGAAGCGTTCGCCCGTGTTGGCCAATGCGAGGGCGTAAAGCCCTTTGGGATGACCTTTGAACATAGTTGATAGTTTTTGTTATTTGCCGCAAAGGTAGGAAATTGTTTGAAAACAACAAAAAAACACGGTGCACCTCACACTGAGACGCACCGTGATATCAAACAGGATCTTCGAGTTATAGCTTCACTATCTTCTTAATTGAAGAACCTTTAACTGTTTCAACCATAATGAAATAGATTCCGCTCTCCAAATCATCGATATGGCATTGCGTCCCATTCACGCCAAGGGCTTTCAACAACTTGCCATCCATCGAAAAGACCTTGACATTCGTCATACCTTCACATTCGATATTCACCACTTCCTTTGCAGGATTCGGGTAAATGATGGCCTTGACGTTGCTTTCATCCAACCCATCATAGGCCTCCACGGCTTCGATAGCAGCCAACGCATCCACGCGCCCAACGCCCGTGAGGTTGCTCTTTGTGGGCGTGAGTTTCACCGAGGTCTCTTCAAGGATGCGGCAAATGTCAGCGGGCGACAACTCAGGGTTCTTGCTGAGCATCAAGGCGGCGATGCCTGCCACGCAAGGCGTTGCTTGAGAGGTACCAGTCATCGACTTGTAGCCTGAGTTGGAGAGGTAGTCTAACGACTTGACACTCTCACCAGGAGCGCACACGTCGGGACGGATGAGGCCGATGCCAGGATTGTAGGCGTAGTCGCCAAATTCGGTGTCCTGCCATGTGCATGGACCGTTGGCGGTGAAGAACGAAGCTTGGTCGTTGTCGTCGACCGACCCAACCACGATGGCACTGCTCAACTCACCGGGATTGGCCATTTGATCGGGGTCTAAATAAGGCGGAGGGCAGCTGCCGGGGATGCGCACGTTCTGGGGAATAGGGTATTGGTCCAGGGCAAAGCCTTCGTTGCCAGCGCAAATGAAACTCGACACGCCAGCGTCCAAAATGGAAACGCAGGTGCGGCGGAAAAGCTCCCTTTCGGTGACGCTCGGATGCACCAAGCCCATCGACATGCTGATAATGTCGCAGCCATGCTCCACCGACCACTCCATGCCTTCGGCCAACTTCACGGCGCCGCCTGTTCCGTCGGCGTTCACGCTCTTGATGCACATGATTTGCGCATCGGGGGCCACACCGGTTTGCGAGCCTGCCGTGCCGTCGCCAGCCACGGTACCAGCACAGTGCGTGCCGTGGCCCATGTCGTCCATCGGGTCGTCATCGTCATTGCGCACGTCGTAGCCGTGATGAGGGAATGTCTCGCCGCCGTCCCAAAGGTGGTCGGCAAGATCAAGGTGGTTGTAGTTGACACCTGCATCAATGACTGAGACCACGATGCCTTGGCCTGTGAAGCCCAGTTCCCAAACTTTGTCGGCATTGATTTTCAATATGTTGGGCGTTATTTCTCGGGTTTCGTTGGCTGATGTAGGCTTTTCGTCGTCATCAATCCATTTCCGCTCGATGTTGTAGCCGATGTGGGCAATGTCGTCGCGCTTGGACAAAGCCAAAATGGTTTCTTTCGTAGCCGAAAAATAAAGGCTGTTCGACATCCAAAGGGTGCGCGGTGCCGTGACTTCGCCCTTTTGCTCCATTTCGGCAAGAGCCAACTTCAAGTCGCGTTGCGATGCTTCGGTGAAGCGCTTCAGTTCGTCGACGACAAACGCCCGACGTTCGGCGCGAGTGGGCAAAGCCGAGGCGCGTTGGTTCAACATGTTCCTGTCGCAGCGTGATTTCATCAAAACGGTGATTTCAATCATCTCGCTGTCGCTGCGGCGGTTCATCTCTTCCTGCAAAAGCGGGTCGATGACTTGGGCTTGCGCAAACATACAAGCCAAAGCCAGCGTAATCATAAAAATGGTTTTCTTCATGGTTTTCAGTATTTCACAATTCTTTGGTTCAATGTTCCGTTCTCCGTTGCAATCTTCAGCAGGTAAATGCCATCGCTAAGCCCGTCAATGCTGCACAATCCGTTGGCGGTGGCGATTTGCTTCACTAACTTTCCGTCCACGGCATAAATGTTGACCTCAGTCATGCCTTCGCACTCTACCGTAAAACCTCCTGCACTTGGGTTGGGATACACATTGGCTTGGAGCTTGTTCTCGCCAACGCCCACGAAAGCCAAGGAAACGCATGATTTTTGGGTAGGACATTCCGATGGGGCAACGCACAACTCGTGGTCGCCGTCCTCAAGCTCAAGGTCGAAGCGGGGCTCGGCAGTGGAGCCAACTTCTTCGCCATCCACAAAGACGAGGTAGCTCTCGGCATTGCCTTCCCAAGTAAGGGTAACGATGTCGTTCTCAATCGTATAGTCGAGGTTGGCGACGGGGCCACAGCCATCCATGGCCAAAATGGCGGCCAAGGCGTCGATACGGCCTGAGCCGATGTCATTATTCTTGTAGCCGATAGGGTTCACGGCAGTGGTTTCAAGGATCTCGTCGATTTGTGCAGGCGTGAGGTCAGGGTTTTTGGAGAGCATCAAGGCGATGGTGCCCGTCACGGCAGGGGCCGCAAACGAGGTGCCGAGGTCGGCTTTATATCCTTCAATATTGGTCCAGTCCAACGAAACCACGTTGCCTCCAGGGGCACTCACGTCGGGCTTGATGAGGCCAATTTGTGTGGCATCGCCAGCAACATATGGGTAATCGGCGTATTCAGGTATATCGGCCCAAGTGGTCGGCCCGCGTGAAGAGAAGGCGCTGACTTGGTCGTTGTTCTCCGTCGAGCCAACGCAGATGACGCTGCTCAGCCCACCAGGATTGACGGCCTGATCGGGATGGATCCAAGGCGAGGGGCAAGTGCCTGGTGCGCCAGCGTTGTAAGGTATTGGGATGAAACTTTGGAACTGGCCCATGTTACCCGAAGTGGAAACAACCACGATACCTGCTGCCAACATGCTGTCGCAGCCTTCACGCATCATGCGGCGATATTGCACGTCGTCGCCCGACTTGCCCAACGACATATTGAGCACCTGTGCGCCATGTTCCATGGCAAACTGCATCCCTTCGCAAAGGATAAATTCGTTGCTTTCCACATCCGGCTCGTCGGCAAAGACCTTGACTTCCATCAATGTGGCTCCTGGTGCGGCTCCGGTTTGTGTGCCAGCCGCTCCCGTGCCGCAAATGGTGCCGGCCACATGCGTGCCGTGGCCCCAAGTGTCCATCGGGTCGTTGTTTTGCTCATACACGTCGTAGCCGTGGTGCGGAAATTCCTCGCCACCGTCCCACATGCGGCCTTGGAGGTCGTGGTGGTTGTAGTTGGCGCCCGTGTCGAGATGGCCTACGATGACGCCTTCGCCCGTGTAGCCCAATTCCCAAACCTTGTCGGCATTGATGATGAGTATGTTTTGGGCGATGCCGCGTGTGATTTCGTTGGGTTGCACGGCAACATTATTGGTCTTTGGTGGAAGAACCGTGTTTTCGCAATGATATAGCGTCTTGATGTCGGAGCGTTGCGCCAAGTCGTTGATGGCTTGTGCGTTGGCTTCGCAGCCGATGGCATTGGCAATCCAAAGCGGACGAATGTCATCGACCATGCCATTGCGTTGCATCTCTTCGAGAAGACGGAGCAGGTCGGCTTGCGAGGCTTTAGCTTGTTGCTTCAGCGTTTTCACGACGTACTCTCGTCGCTCCTTGTTGGTGGCGAAAGTGTTGGTTACGGCGAGCAAGTCCGCAGCCTTACTTTGCTCCTGCATAATGATGCCGATTCTGATTTTCTCATCGTTGCCACGTTGGCTCATCTCTCGTTGTAGCGATGGTTCAATGGTGGCTTGAGCCATGCCTACCATGCTGAGGCACAGCACTAGGAGGGTAAAAAAGGTCTTTTTCATTTCAAAATGATTTTACTTCTTTTTTAATTAGGTGCATGAAGGAAACGAAAAATCACATGGGAGACGGAAAAATAACGTTTATTTCTGTTAACCGTTAAAACGCGAACTCATATCCAGCCCCAACCCAGCCTCGGAAGCCAGTTTCCTTGGTGTAGGATTTCAGTTTTGTTCCCTCAGCGTTGGCATCCACCACTTTGTCGATGACGTAATCTCCTAAAACATAGAAATTCAAAGTGCTGCTCTTGCTCAACCTGACATCCACGCCGATTGAGCCTCGCACGCGATTGAGGTAGCCACCGTTGAAGCCCGTGAGGAACCAACCCGCTTCGCCGGTCTCGGAATAGTCGTCCAAGGTATAATAGGTGGTGCCGTCGAAAGCGGCTTCAATGACGGGCGCGTTGAGATAGTTGCGAAGCTCGACGTAAGCGTAAGGCGACCATCTGCCATAGCGATTCTTGTAACGAATCATCAGGCGGCTCTTGAGGGTCAGCTCGTTGGCGGGGTTTTGATATACGTTGTAGTCGCCCGTGCGATGGGTCAGCTGGAAACGTTCCCTGAGCGACAGGTTCCATTCGCCGAAATGCAGCGTTCCCGTCACGTCAGCCAGGGCACGATGGCGTGCGTTTTTGAAAGCCTTCTCGGTCGAGCTGTAGCCGTTGATTAAGGCGTAACCGAGGCCTAATTTGATGTTGGGATGCACCTTGTAAGTCATTCGAAGCGTCGTGTGGAAACGGTCGAAGGCGCTGAAATTCTGGTCGAAGCGCACTTCCTCTTCGAGCGAAACGTGCCAACCACGGGTGATTCTTTTGTCCAACGAAACCGCGAGGCGACCGCCAAATTCGGGGGCGAGCGCGACGTCGGTTTGGGCTGCTGCTACAATGGGGAATAACACTCCCAATGCCAATATGATAATGTGTTTTCTGTTCATAATTCGATTTTCTTTTTTTGGGGCAGGGGTTTACACTGCCTGCCTATTGTCTGTCGTCCCTACGGGACTAAAACGGTCCATGACCGCCACCACCACCTGGGCCACCGCCACCGCCGTTGCCGCCCGTGTAGGACGAAAGGCTGACCGAAGTGCCACCACTGACGGTCGGGTCTTCAAACATCCAATAAGCGAAATGACTCGTTCCACCCGAGTAGGTCACGCCTGAAAGCAAGGTGGGAGTTGAGGCTCCCGAAACCACAAGAGGCGTTCCGCCACTTGAAGAGGTATAGAAAACGTAGGTTTTGGAGCCTATGGTCAAGGCATAATAGGTGTTTTGCGACCACGAAGCAGCCGAATAACAGCTTTGTGAGAGCGACGAGCCGCTTTCCAAGCCGCCAATGGCGATGAGTGTGCCACCGGTGAGATACAGTTTGTAGCCGCCTTCGGTGTTGGCGTCGATGGCCACTTCGGGCGAGGTGGCTCCCGTCACGAAGACTACGCCGCCTTTGAGGTAGAAATTGCCGTTGGCATCGAAGCCGTCGTTGCCTGCGCTATAGCCGTAGACGTAGCCCCCACTGATGGTGAAGTCGCTGCCCGAGTTGATGGCATCGTCGGCTTGCGAGATGTCGCGAATCTCGCCATCAGTAATCGTGATACTTCCCTTGGCCTCAATGGCTTCGTGCGACGAGCTGTTGACGGTCACTTGTCCGCCCGTAAACAAAAGGTTGCCGTCGCATTTGATGCCTTTGGCCGCAACGCTTTCGGTGCCGTTGTTGTTGCCGCCGCCAGGGAAACCGCCGCCTCCGTTCGAGCCGTAGTTGCTTCCATGGGCGTAGATTTCAACCGTGCCGCCACCAAAATATCCGTTGCCGTCGCAGCTGATGCCCTTGCCTCCCGTCCCAGTGTTGATGATGGTGAGGAAACCGTCGTTCATCCTGAAATAGCTGTCGGCCTTGATGCCAGCCGAACCGGTGTATTCGCCGTCTTCGTCGTCGTAGGCCGTGCCACCCGCAACGTTGACGGTGGTTAGGCCTCCGTTGATGATGACGTAGCCGTCCGTGCTGAGTCCTTTTTTCATGTTTGCCGAGGTGCTCACGGTGAGCGTGCCGCCCGAAACGAGGATGTAGTCCTGGCCGCGCATTCCGTGTCCAGCTGAGGAGGTGACGTCAACGCTCCCCGATTGGAAATGCAGATAGTCGTCGCTGACGATGCCGTTTTTGCCCGTGGCCACCACGCTGAGGCTGCCGTCGCCGCAGAAGATGAACTGGCCTTCGCCAAACATGGCCGCCTTTTCATCTTCGGTCGAGGGTGTGTCGGTGTAGGACGTGCCGTCGGCAAGATAGTTGTTGCCTGTCAGCTTGATGAAGGTGCGCTTCCCCTTGTTCGGGTCCGACTGTGGGCCTTGCACGTTAATGGCCGCGCCGTTTGGGTTGGTGATGTGTGTGCCATTGAGCGTAATGCCTTGCTTACGGGAGCTATACAACTTGAAGTAGCCGTCCGTGGTCGTCCCCGAAAGCTCGTACATCACGTATTCGTCGCCGCTGTAAACGATGGTCACGTCATTGCCGTTGATGGTGACCGAGAAGTCGTCGGTCGCGCCTTCAACAGTGGCGTTGCCATCCGTGGAAAACACGATGCCGACCGTTTGCGCGAAAGTGGTGTTGGCGATGTCGTCGTCGGCCGTGTCGGTCGCAATCGGGTCAATCTCCACGATGTTGTCCTTTTGGCAGCCTGAGGCGAGCAAGGCCAAAATGCCGAAAAGCAGCGCGAGTTTTAATGTTGGTCTAATCATGGCTGGAAATGCTTGGGTTGTGGTGTGTTTTTGGTCCGTTGTCATAGGAATAACGTAACTAATGATGCAAAAAGTATCTTGGTTAAAAAAAAGGGCTTCCCGTTAATCCAACCCTCTTGCAAATGAAACTTATGTACGAAGAATGGACGACAACTCCATTTACGACGGCTCCAACTGTGGTGACTGACTTTTCATCATTTCCGGAGAAGATCGACTTAGAGCTTGCCGCCGTTTCGAGAGCTATGTTGGTTCATTGAAAGAGAACATGTACGACGTCTTTCACGGCGATCTGATGAACCGGCACCTTCAATTTGAGTGTTTCAAGAAACGCCGCCGCAACCGTCGTGATGGCAAGTGGCGTCGCCATAAATCAAGGTGCCGGCGAGATAGCGCGAAACGATTTCGTCGACGGGCATGGTCGGGGCACCGCCGTGCAAGGTGATACCCAATTGGTTGAGCAGCTGGACGGCGCCGCCACCAATGCCGCCACAGACGACATCGGTGCAACCCTCGGCAGCAAGGAAGCGCGGCATGGCACCATGCTCGTGCTCAGGGGCTTGTTTGACAACGGTTTCGGTGACTTTCCCGTCTTCAACGGTGACAAAAGTCACCTGCGGGGCTTTGCCAAAATGTGGCCAAAGCTGGCCTTCGGCAGTGGGAATGGCTATTTTTTGGTTGTTCATAATTATGATGTTGATTCTGGGTGCAAAAATATGAAAAAAACATCATGAGCGATAGTTTTGCCTTCTGCGACGGCTACATAGAGATGTTTCCGTTCCGTGAAAGTGTATGCAACGGATGGGACAGCAATGTTCCTCGCTACCATCTCCTCGCTTTAAACTTGTAACTATTTTGGCAATAACACCAAATATTTGCCAAATTTAGCAGAAGCAACCCTCCCGCAGACGTGACTCGATGCATCAGAAAGTTGCAAGAGAATAATGTGTAAGACTCACATCTTCACCATCCTCTTTGTCACCATTCCGCCGTCCGCCATGACCTTCACCACATAAACGCCGCTTCCCAAGCCGCTGATTTGGCATTGGGAGCCTGTGGTGGGCTGGCTTTTCACCAACTTGCCGTCCACGGAATAGACTTCGATGTGTCTCATGCCTTCGCAACGGATGGTGAAAACGTCGGCACTGGGGTTGGGATAAATGGTGGCTTTTACGTTGTTCTCCACAAGGCCGTCGTAAGGCTGTACGGCTTCGATGGCAGCCAAGGCATCCACGCGGCCTACGCCGGTGAGGTTGCTCTTGTGCTCGGTGAGCTTGACGGAGGTCTCTTCCAAAATGCGACAAATCTCGGCAGGGGTCAGCTCAGGGTTCTTTTGGAGCATCAGGGCGATGATGCCAGCCACGCAGGGCGTCGCCATCGAGGTGCCGTCCATGTTGGTGTAACCGTCGTTGGTGAGGTAGTTGAGCGACTTGATGGCTACGCCGGGACCGCTCACGTCGGGACGGATGAGGCCGATGCCGGGATTGTAGGGATAGTCGCCAAACTCGGAGTCTTGCCATGTGACGGGACCCTCGCAGGTGAAATAGGCCGCAACGTCGTTATAGTCGACAGCACCCACGGCAATCACGCAGGTCAGGCCGCCAGGATTCTCCAGCTGGTCGGGGTCGAGATAAGGCGGAGGACAGCTGGCAGGCACGCGCACGTTGTCGGGCACAGGTCCATAGCCCCAGTTCTGAAGATGGCCTTCGTTGCCAGCACATACAGCCGCCACGATGCCCGCATCGAGAACGGACTCACATGTGCGACGCAGCAGCTCTTTGTCGGGCATTTCGGCCAGACTCATGCCTAACGACATGCTGATGAGGTCGCAGCCGTGCTCCACCGACCATTCCATGCCTCTCGAAATGTTGACCGCTCCGCCAAAGCCCGTTGAGTCAATGCTTTTGACGCACATCAGCGTGGCTTCGGGGGCCACACCCGTCAGCGAGCCTGCTGTGCCGTCGCCCAAAACGGTACCGGCGCAGTGTGTGCCGTGATCGAGGTCGTCCATGGGGTCGAGATCGCCATTCACGATGTCGATGCCGTGAAGCGGGAACTCCTCGCCACCGTCCCAGAGGTGGTCGGCCACGTCCAAATGGTTGTAGTTGACGCCCGAATCGACGACGGAAACCAAAACGCCTTCGCCTCGATAGCCCAATTCCCACACTTTGTCGGCATTGACCATCAGCACATTTTGCGTGGTTTCGCGGGTAGCTTCTACCACCTTGCCCCGTTCGGTCTCGGGAATCAGGTTTTGCTTGTGGCTGAAGGCAATCGTTTTAATGTCAGGCCTTTGCGCAAGGTCTTGAATGGCGGCTTTGGTGGCCGCAAAGTAAACCGCGTTGGCCGTCCAAATCGACTGGGCCGACGTGGTCAAGCCACGACGCTCCATTTCGGAAAGCATTTGCTTCAGGTCGTATTGCGATGCCTCGGCAAAGGCTTTCAATTCGTTGATTACAAAAGCCTTACGTTCTGCTTTAGTAGCATAAAAATCGGCTTGGCGCCACAGCTGTGTGCGGTCGTATTGCGCTTTCATCAAGACGAAAACCTCGATTTTCTCGTCTTCCGCGCGGCGGTTCATTTCCTCGCTCAGCCTTGGGTCGATGGTTTGGGCTTGAGAAAAAAGGCTTGCTAATGCCAATATGATGATTAAAAAAGGCTGTTTCATGGTTCTCAGATTTTTATGATCTTTTGGACAAAACTGGAGCTTCCGTTCGTGACTTGCAACATGTAAACGCCGCTTTCAAGGCCATCGATTTGATAGCTGTTGCGGTCGGCACGGATGCTACGCACCAAACGTCCGTCGATGGCGTAAATGTCGATTTGGCTCATCCCTTCGCAACTCACGGTGAAACTACCCATGGTCGGATTGGGATACACCTGAACCGACTGCAATTCAGCCTCTTCCACATTGTCGTAATCCACGGCATTGACGGCGGCCAAGGCATCCACGACGCCTGAGCCGAAGTTGTTGCTTTTGTGCTCAGTGAGTTTCAAGGCGGTGTTTTCCAGGATTTCGTCGATTTGTGCAGGGGTCAGGTTAGGGTTCTTGGAGAGCATCAGGGCAATGGTGCCAGCCACGCAGGGTGAGGCAGCCGAGGTGCCGCTGAAAAGCGTATAGCCGCTGTTGTTCCCATGGTCGAGGGTGGTGAGGTCGTTGCCAGGCGCGCAGATGTCGGGGCGAATCAGTCCTATTTCTGTCGTGCTGCCAGCGGTGTAGGGATAGTCGTTGTACTCGGCCACGTCTGTCCATTGCGACGGCCCTATTGACGAGATTTCGTTGAAGCTGTTGTCGGAAAGAACGGAGCCAACGCAAACCACGCAGCTCGTGCCGCCTGCATTCACCATTTGGTCGGGATGCAGATGGGGCGGCGGGCAGTCGCCAGGGGTGTAGATGTTGTACGGCACGGGAATCATGAACTGTACCGAGCCCACATTGCCTGCACAAGCTGCGGCAATGACGCCAGCAGCCAAAGTGTTGTCGCAGGCCTGTCGCATCATCAGTTTTTGTGCGGGTTCGGGCTTGGGACGGCCCAACGACATGTTGAGCACATCAGCACCATGCTCAATGGCGAACTGCATCGCGGCGACCCAAGGCGTCTCTTCGCCAACGCCGTCGTCTCTGAAGGCTTTCAAGACCATGATGGTGGCATCGGGAGCCACACCGGTCTTTGTCCCGCCAGCACCTGTTCCGCAAACGATGCCTGCCACCTCGGTGCCGTGGCCGTAAATATCATCGGGATCGTTGTCGTTGTAATAGAAATCGTAGCCGTGGTTGGGGTATTCGCTACCGCCATCCCAAAACCGACCGGCCAAGTCCTCATGGTCGAGGCGCACACCCGTATCGATGATGGCGACGAGCACGCCATGGCCCGTATAGCCCAAATCCCAAACGGGCGGCACGTCGATTTGGTACAAAAACTCGGCAATGTCGCGGTCGCCGTTTTTCACAGCGGGTTTGACCTCACCGTCGGCAATCCATTGGGTTTCTTCGCGATAGGCGATGGTCTTGATGCCTCGCTGTTGCTCAAGGCTGTTGATGGCCGTTTTGGTGGCTTGGCAGCTGATGGCATTCACGAGCCAGAGCGACTGGATGTCGGCCACCATATCGTGTTGCTTCATCTCCTCAAGCAGGCCAAGCAACTCGGCTTGCGAGGTTTCGGCCTGACGCTTCAGCGTTTCCACCACGAAGGCGCGACGCTCTTGTTTGGTGGCGAAGAAGTTGGCCTCACGGCTTAATGCCGTCGCGTCAGATTGTTCGTTCATCAGGACGACGATTTTGATTTTCTCGTCATCGCCCCGCTTGCCCATCTCCTCGCGTAGCGCAGGGTCGATGGTGGGCATGGCCGCAAAGCCGATGATGCCTACGAGCAGGGCAATGGAAGTAAGCACAAACTTTTTCATAAAATATTGATTTAATGATTGATAATGACTTTTGTATTTCTTATGGTTCCTTTTTCGTCTGTGGCGACCAAGTGGTAGAGACCGTTGGGGAGGTCATTCACATGGATTTGCTGAACCTCTCCAAAGGTTTTAACCAATTGGCCTAAAGCGTTGTACATCATAATTTTATTGGGTATAAACCCTTGGATATAAACGGCTTCCGAAGCTGGGTTGGGATACAAACCGAGGGAGCTGAAATCTTGTTCATCAACGCTCCAAGTCGAATTGTCGGTGGCAACGGCTTTCACGGAGGTGATCCCATCGCCATAAACAGCCTGCACTTGCACGCAATGGAAGTCCTCGCCTGGCGCAATGCTGAAGGTGTGGCTTGTCTCGTTGCTGTTTTCGGCCACCAAGGTTTCGTTCATCCAAATGTTATAGCCTGTGGGGGCATTTCCTGCAGGCGCGTTCCATTGGGCGGTGAGCGTATTGCCTTCTTTAGTGAGGGTAAGCTGCTCCGGCGCAAAGGGATGGCTGGGCGTTTCGAACAGGAAATGGCTGTTATAGACCTTCTTGGTGTCGTAATTCTGGATCCAGACGGCCACTTCGAGGTCGTCCATTTCCTCCACATGGGTGCTACTCATGTCGTGGTCGAAACTCAAATGGTGGATTTCGCCAGCGCGAAGCGAGAGCGTAGTGCCTTGTGCATTGGGCAGCATCTTCATCATCACATGGTGAAACGAGGTCTCGCCGTTGATGGTGGCGTTGTTGTGCGTGGTCATTTCGCTTACTGCAACGTAAACACGGACATCGTCCAAGTCGGCAAAGGCCATCAGGTCGGCAGTGACGTGGATTGTGTTGCCTTCCACCGAATAGGCTCCCTCGATTTCCACGGCTGACGGGGTGTCGTAATGATTGTCGAAGTCGCTCTGCGTCACAGGGTTAAATTCGTAATCTACGGCATCCATGAAAAGGGTGGGAAGGGAAATCACGCCGTAATAGGTCTTTCTTACGCCGCATTCTGAGGTATAATAAGGGTCGCCGGGGGCGGGCCAGTTCATTTGGTATTTCACGTAGGTGTATTTGCCGGGGTTGTTGTTGCAGAAGGTCTCCATCTGCTGGCTCAGTTGCGGGCAAGTGCCGCAGCTCGAGCTGGTGAAGTGCTCGAACATCGGAAGCCGTTGCGTGGTCGCGCAGGCGATGGAGGTCTTTTGCGTGAGGGTGTTGTTCGTGAGGTCGTCGTCTTCTGTGCCGTTTACCTTCACGATGCCCATCGTGAGCGTGTAGGTGTCGGGGATGAGGTGGGCAGGCACGTCGAAGCTCAGGTTGGCATGGGTGTTGGCTGGAATGTTGACGTTGAAGGTCTGCGAAACGGGTGTCTGTTCATCGAATTGGTAATAGCCTTCCACGGAGGTGACCGTCGTGCTGCCCGTGTTGAACAGGCGCATCCCTACGTCGAAGCTGCGGCTGACTTGCACCGCTTCTGTCGTGATGGCCGACAGCTCAATGTCGAGGTCGCGTTGCACAAAGGCGGCAATGTCGTCGATGTAGGCATCACTATAGTTGGCGCCTTGCGTGTTGGTGAAAAAGATGCAGAATTTCACGTTGGCCTTGCCCATGTCTTCGGTGGCAATCTCTTGGCTGATTTCGTGATTGCCGGTCGCCCCGAAGTTTTGCACCCAGCCTTCGTGCCAATGGCCGCCGTTGTCGGATGAAGTGGCGATGCCGATGTTCATGGCCGTGCCCCATTTCTCGTAGCGGAGCTTGAAAGAAAACGTAAGGCTTTCGACACCAGTCAAATCGACGGAGGGCGAAATCAGGCGCCATGTTTGGGGTGTGTTGCAGTAGAACGTAATCTCGTTGGGCGTGCCACCCGCCTTATTGGTCTCCGAAATGGACCAAAACGAGATGTCGGTGCCCACCACGCTCCAGCCGTTGGGCAGGAAGGTGTCGTCGAACTGCTCAAACAGGTAGATGCTGCTGCGGGCCGATAGCGACAGCGCAAGTAGGAAGCAAAGCATAAACAGGAACTTTTTCATGGTTTTTGTTTTTGAGATTATTATATTGGAATCCTATAATAATAGGTGCAAAAATAGAGAAAAAATAACGGCATAGTGTAGATTTAACGCCAAAATTTTACATGCCCCATGTCGCGCTCGCAAATTCGCTTTTCTCAGTTCGATAATTTGTCTTTGGTTGTTCCGCTATTTGCCTGCAAAGGTAGGAAAATGCAAGAAACTCTCAATACTTCGATAACATTTCTTGCAGCAAGGCCTTGAATCTTTCACGCAGCGAAACCGGCTCCAGCACTTCGATATGTGCGTTCATCGTGAGCAGTTGCTGGATGAAGTCGTAGGAAGGCTTGGGTCGCCAAGAAAAAATGCAATAGTTCTCCGTCTCCTTCACGATATGTTGTGATGGATGCAAGGGCAAGCCTTTCAGGAAGTTGCTTTGGTCGGTGTCGGCCTTGATGACGATTTCCTCCGTCTGCAAATTAGGCTCCACATAGATGCCGAAAGCATCCTTAAAATAAGTCGCCAAGTCGAAATCATCGGGCTTCTTGAAAACCGTTTCTGTGGTTTTGAGATCGTCAATGCGGTCCAAGGCGAAGCAGCGTATTTCTTCCCTTTCGTTGAGGGCGATGAGGTACCAACGCTGCTTGAACAGCTTCAGTGCGAGCGGTTTGCAAAGGTATCGTTTGTTTTGGTCGGTGTAATAATACCGCTTGTAGTGCATTTCGACTTCGAGGTTTTTCTCCAAGGCTTCCATCAGTGGCTCCAGATGCTCGATGCCTCCCGGAATGGGTTCAAACTGCACTCGCTTGCGCAAATCGAGGTTTGCCGAAAGCCTGTTGTTGACGGCAAAGCTGTGTAGCAGCCACATCTTGAGGTCGTTGCCGAGCATCTCCTCACGCTCGCCTTGGGGGATGTAGTAGGCATTGCGGCTTTTGTCACATTCGATGTCGATGCCAAACACGTCGGCGATGTATTGGCGGTAGTTGTGGAACGAGCGTTCGGGGATGGGGTCGTTGTCGCCGTCGCGCGTCCATCGTTCGTTCAGTTCCTTCAGGGTGATGCCCGCGTCGCGGCGATCAGCGACGGTGTTGGCAATCCAGATGCATTTGATGAGTTTGTCCATGGCGGGGCTTTTTTGACCGCAAAGGTAAGAAATTTCTTCTGCTATCCGTCAAGTTGGAGCCTAAACTTAATATAATACAAAATTTTCTGCCCATTGATTATCAATTGATTAACTATAAATATCGACAATTTTCAGCTTTTCGTTTTTGTATTTCTGCCCAAGTTCGGATTATGTTTTGTATCTTTGCAGAAATTTCCAAGGAATGAGCACTATATCGGAATTGCAGAAACTCATGGAGCAAGAAGACCACGTTGAGTTTAAAGAGGCAAAAAGGAACTTTCCTTTCGCTGGCGGAAGCCACGACGACATTAGGGAAAGGCGTAAATGCGTATTAGGTTATATCGTCGCATTGGCGAATGAAAAAGGCGGCCGTTTGGTATTGGGAATGACCGACAAATACCCGCACCTTGTTGTTGGCAGCAATTTTGCGGAGGGCAAAATCGGGCAATTGGAAGATGAAATCTACAATCGTTTGGCTATCAGAGTGCATATAGAGGAGCTGTTCGACAACAAATTACGCGTCGTGGTTTTCCACATACCATCGCGGCCAATAGGCAAGGCTCTGCGTTTCGAGGGCGTGCCACTCATGCGCACAGGCGATAGTTTGCGCGAAATGGACGACTCGGAATATTTCTCCATTATCAACGAACAAGATCCGGATTTCTCGGCTCGTCCTTGTGCAGGGTTGACCATTGACGACTTGGATGGGGCTGCGGTGTCGTCCATGAGGCGGCTTATCGCCGACAAAAGGCTCAACGAGGATGTCTTGACAATTCCTTTGCCTCAATTGCTCGCCGAATTGAGACTGTCCGACTCCGATGGCAAATTGACTTACGCCGCCCTGATACTATTGGGCAGCCCGAAAGCGATTGAAAAGCACCTGCCTCAAAGCAATGTGGTCGTGGAGTTCCGCAACAGCCATGCCGACGAGAGGTATTCTGCACGGCGCGAGTTCCGCCTCCCCCTTTTTACCATGATTGACAATGTGTGGGATTACCTCAACCAACCTTTGGCAAACCCATTATTGCATGTTGAGGACATGCCGACAATACACGATGTACCAGCATACAACCGCACCACGATAAGGGAGGCACTCCTTAACGCTTGCGTTCACCGCAGCTATCAACTGACAGGCGACGTGGTGATAAGGCAATACCCTGACGTCATGGAGGTTGTGAATCCTGGAGGATTTCCGTTCGGTGTCAACATAGGCAATATACTGACCGTGCCGAGTTCTCCGCGAAACCGGCTTTTGGCCGAAACGATGGAGAAAACGGGATGGATAGAACGCTCGGGGCAGGGAGCGAACATCATGTTTGCCAATTGTGTGAAAGAAGGGAAGCCCCTGCCCGACTACTCTAATTCAGACGACTACTTTGTCTGCGTTCGCCTCAAAGCGACAATATCGAGTCCGAAACTCTATCTTTTCCTTCGCAAATGGGGACAGCGACTCAACTCATACGAACTGATAAACCTTTATCACATATACAACGGAGACGTGGATTCGCTATTCCCAAACAGCATAGACACGCTTGTTGAAAAAGGGGCGATTCAAGAAGACGAGCATTTCCTTTATACAATGGGAGTGGCTTTTTTTGAACAGGCATATACCAATTGGTCGAAAAAATACGGGGCGGAGACCATCAGACGCGTTTATTATTCCACCAAAAGCACCTTGGGCGCGTCGTCCACGAACATCGCGAAAGCCCTTAACCCTCTTTTGACCTTGAAACAAAGCCGTTCCTTGATTGCCAACCTTTGCAAAGACGGTTGTCTTTCCATACGAGGCAATGGACGCGCCACGAAATATACATGGGTTGAATAGTAAGTTTTCTGCCCATTGATATTCAAATGTTTAACTATAAAAATCTGCAAATTTCAGTTTTTTGTTTCAACGTTTCTGCCCTAATGCTTGGTGTCTACCCACAACATTGAGTTTCTGTTTTGTTAAGTAGATGAGCACAATCAGTTTACATGTTGGCAATCCAGATGCATTTGATGAGTTTGTCCATAAAAGTCTTTGCTTTTCGAGGGCAAAAGTAAAGGTTTTTTCGGACATATTAAAATCCAATCCTCGGCCTGTTTGCTGCGATGTTCTCTTCTTCGCAATGTACGATGAACAGGCGACGATGGCAAACAAAGTTGCTTGTTCTCTACTGATTTCCAATCTATTAGCCAATCTTTCAAGCGGTTTGGCGTTTTTGGTCAAGAATTGACTACTCATTTGTGAGTCTTCTGAAGCTTGGAAGATTTTTTCGATGTCGAACAATGCGGATGATTTTGCTTTCATGATGCTTTTGTTTTGTCGTTTCCGTCGGCAAAACAAAAACAAAACTCTGCCATTTTCGGGCAGAGTCAAGGAAGAAAAGCATTCTTTGGTAAATGATTTTCGTTAGATCGATTTGCAAAATGTCAGAATTAAAGAATAGAACATTAGTTGTATATCCAAATCATCTTTGCATAACTGCAAGGTGTCTCTTATGATTTGAGGATTTTCAACATTATTTGGGAGTAAAATGATACCTTTGGGTTTTTCATGGCATGTGTTCTCCACATGGTAAAGATAGTACATAATCTGTCCAACAACATGGAAATCCGTTTTGGGATTAATCTTGTTCTCAATGACTAGAAGATTATCGTTTGAATCCCTACAAAGAATATCTATACGTCTATTTTCTCCAATATGGAACTCTCTTGGATGGATTTTCTTATCTTTATGAAATCCTTTGTCATTTGAGCTTAAATAATGCTCCACTATGAAATCGCTCAAAGCGTTTTCGCTTAACGGCATTATTTCATGAGAATCTTTGATTTCGGACTGGTTGTCTTGGATTTTTATATCCATGTGATAATAAACCGTTTCGATGTTTTCCTCCTGTGCAAATGATGTGGCTTGGGGACAAAATACAACCCCTTTGACTTCTTTGCTACATCTATAGTTTCTCATAGCCTCTTTGAGTCCTCTCATATCTTCTTTGTTGGGATTTATCACAAAGAATGCAACCATATTTTTGTCCTCGCTTTTGTATAAGTATGCGCTTCCTTTCTCCAATTTGGGAATCTTTATTCCAGTTTCCTTACAATAAGCATAAATAACGGAATAATCATTTACAACATACGATGAGCTCTTTAGTTTTTCAAGATGCTTTTTCCCCTTTTCAGTTATTCTCCATCCATTTTTCTTGTTTTCTGCCATTACACGCTCTATGAATCTCATAGTCTTTAACGATTGTTCTTGTCCAGCGACTTTATGACTGAATTCTGAAAGATTATTTTTTTCTCTTTCTTCAAGAACTTCTGAGGATAAACCAAGTTCTTGTGTAACCCGTTTCACAATTTCAGCGTGCGGGAGATAGTTTTCTTCGTAAAGAGTTTTCAGAATTAATTGATTGATTTGTGATGAATCGAATAGTCCCATACTCATAGTTTTATGTTTTCAAATTGCTAAGTGTAATTATAGATCAATTCTTACAATCCCCTTGACCTTGTCAACCGAAAAGGGAATCTCTTCATGTTTTTGCAGCAATGGATGCTCCTTGAAAAAATCGTTGGCAAAGATGAAATAACGTAGGACTTTTCCAGATTTGGATATTTCCAGGTCTTCGTAATGCTTGCCGTCTGAGCAAACCAATGAAAAAGTGCTAAGACCATCGAACATGGGGTGTAATTCTTTTCTGATGAAAAAGAACTGGTAGCCCTCTTTCTTTTCGTAGATTTTAAGTGTGTTTTGTGTATTCATGATGGGATGTTTTAGTTGTTTTACAAATTAGCGTGAATCTCCTCGTCAAGCCCTCAGGTTACCACGCCTGCCACTCACATCCGATTCAATCCACGCTACAACATTGCAGCGCGGACTGAACTTCGCTTGAGTGGTTGCCTTGCGGCTGTTGTGGTAAATGAGGGCCAAGGTCTGTTCGTCCGCTTTTCAGTATGTCTTATTTCTCTGTCTTTGCTTCGATAATTGCCTTTCTTTTGCTTGATTACGCCGCAAATATAGGGATTTTTCGGACATACAATAGCTGCAATGTTGGTTTTTCGTGGATTTCGTGCTTTAGAATCCGCTCGCGGCGGCTTCCAACATCTTGGTGTTGATTTTCGTGTAGCGGCTCACTTGCTTGGCCGTCATGCTGCTTGAGGCGTTTTCCAGTTGCTCGCCAAGTTCCTCGGCTTTTTCGAGAAGCGAGAGGTATTCGCTCAAGGCTTTGGTGTCGCCACTCATCGCCTTTTTCATGCAGGCGACATACTTGTTGACATACGCTTCGTAGCTGTCCAGCACCTTGTCCCAGTTGTTCGAGGCGGATGCTTTGCTTGGTTTTGCCCCCACCATTTCAATGGCCGATGTGATTTTATAGGTGAATTTCTTTCCTTTCGCCTCTTTCTCATCCATGCCATCCCAACGGATAAAGCTCGTTTCGCCGGGTTGAAGTTTCATGAGGTCGAGGACGTCCTGACTGCTGTAGGGTCCCAAGAGGCCGCAAGCGGTCGCGGCGCGTTTGCCGACAAGGTTCCCATTTTTGTCGAAAGTCTCCAAGCCGAAGCCCACTTTGCAGTAAGCCCTGCCGTCGGAATAGAAGTCGTTGAAGTTGGCCATGGTGACGTCTTCTTCCCAAGGGAACGGCTTGTCGGTGCGCTTCAGCTCGATGTTCCAAAGCGACCATGAGTCGTCACCCGCTGTTATTTCCTTGTCGACCACCTCAAAATAGTCTTTAAGGCCGCCCGAAAGTTCGGTACTTTGCGGAGTCATGGTGGGCTGCTTCTTGCTTTCGCATGAGAAGAGCGAAACGGTAGCCGTCAGAACGGCCAATGCGATGAAATTGCTTCTTTTTTTCATTTTTTTTGTGCTTTTGTTGTTTGAAACTATTGATGATGTTTTCTAATGGCAGTAAATAAAAAACTGACTAAAAGAAAGCTCCTATGGAGCATAACAAGAAGGTTCTTAGAGTTTTGTTATTAAGAGAAAGCTCCTACGGAGCATGTTTTTCAAATCTCTTTGTCTCTTTTTAAGCGTTTTCGTATTCAAGTTCATAATGGATGCCGCGAACCAGCCTTTTCTTTCCTCCAACCACCCGATAGACGGCAATCTCGTTGAAAAGATTATCGTCGAAAGTCATTCTCCCAATGTGAGTTACGGCACTTTGGCACTGGGCATTGAAAAAGGCTTGCAAGTCGATTTGTGCCTGTCGGTCGTTGGTGTAATGGCCGCCAAAGGCTTCGTAAAGCACGTCGATGAGGCTTTGGTAGTAGCCGAAAGCCTCCTGTTGCGATGTGTGTGTGTCGCTATCGGAGAAAGTCTTGTCGATACGGCAAAGTTTTGCTCTCTTTTCGGCGAGATAATTCGTGGCGTTGAGCGGTTCTTTCCAGAACGTCGCGTGAACTTGGTAGTAAGATTTTAGTCTGTCCATAATGCTGTTGTTTTGAATTTCCGATGCAAAACAACACCTTTACTTTGCCAAAAGCGGGCAGAGTGATGAAAAAAAATCTCATTTTCAGGCACAAAAAAAAGCCGACATCGCTGCCGGCTTTTTACCTTAATATATAGAGACGCAAAATTTTGCGTCTCTATGCAAATTCATTGTTATTCGGTCACCCTCTCAAGCCACTTCACCATACCGAACATGATCGACATGGAGACGAGGCAGATGGCGAGGAACACACCCCAGCACTTCCAGATGTCCCAAGCGTTGAGCATGATAGGACCGACGAAGATGAAGAGGTTGCCGATGGCCGTGGCACCTAACCACAAGCCTTGGCAGAGACCCACCATGTGGCGCGGAGCCACCTTCGAGACGAAGGACAGACCCAGCGGCGAGATGAACAACTCGGCCACGGTGAGGAAGAAATAGGTGACAATCATCACCCACGGAGCAGCCTTGGCAAGGCCAGCGGCGGCCATTTGGGCGGCATCCATGGCGCGGAAATCGTCGCCCGACGGATAACCCTTCATGATGGAGAACACCATCAGGAAGAGGTAGGCGCAACCAGCGAGACCCATACCGTAGGCAATCTTGCGAGGCGTCGAAACGGCCTTGCCCTTGCGAGCCAACGAAGCGAAGATGCCCATGACCAACGGGGTGAGGATGATGACGAACAACGGGTTCAAAGCCTGCCAGATTTCAGGGGCGATGCTCGATGAGTCCACGAAGTCGCGGGCGAACACCGACAGCGACTGGCCGTTTTGGTGGAACGAGAGCCAGAAGAACACGGCGATGCCCAACACGGCAAACAAAGCGGCCATACGCTGCTTGATTTCCTTAGCCATGGCAGCCTTTTCCTCAGCGGTGTAACCCACGGTCTCAGTAGCGACCTTCTTGGCGGGTTGCGGGAACTTGCTCTTTTGCGTGAAGAAGATAATCAGCGAAATGAGCATGGCGGCCACCGAAACGAAGAACGAGAAGTGGACACCTTGGTTGAAGGTCAGGATATAGTCGGAGCAGAACTGCGTCAAATTGTCACCGTAGTTGGCGGTCGGGAGCACCGAGTTGGCCATCGTTTCAGTGAATTTTTGCGTGACGGTGTTGTCAGCAAGATACTGATGGCAGAGAGCCGACATGTCTGCGTTGTAAACAAAGTTGTGAATCTTAAGCCACCACTCGCGCAGCATGGGAGCCACGAAGGGAGCAATCACGCCACCGATGTTGATGAACACGTAGAAAATCTGGAAACCGCTGTCGCGCTTGTCCTTGGCCTCGGCCAAAGCGGCTGGACCTTTCTTGGCAGCCTCGGCCTCGAAGTTGTCGTACATCTGACCGACGAGAGCCTGCAAGTTGCCCTTGAACAAACCGTTACCAAAAGCGATGAACAGCAAGGCCACGCAAGTGAAGATGAGGATGCCCCACCAGCTGCCCGTACCGTCGGCGATGATGCCTTCAGCGTTCTTGCTGAACAACGGGATAGCCATGCCCACATAACCGAGGGCCATGATGATCAAGCCCCACTGGATGGTGCGGTGGTAGTTCTGGGTGCGGTCGGCGATGATACCGCCAACGAGACTCAACACATAAATGCCGAAGTAGAACACCGAGTAGATGATACCAGCGGTGGCATCGGGCAACCCGAACTTCGACACGATGAACAGCAACAGGATGGCGTTCATGATGTAGTAGCCGAAACGCTCACCCATGTTACTTAAAGCGGCTGCAATCAAGCCTTTAGGATGTTCCTTCTTTGCCTTTGAGACATAGAAAATGAGGAACCCGGCGACCACTGCGAGGATAACCAGCAGGATCACCATTGTCACATTAGTTTGAAGTAATACCATAAATTAAAAAGTTTAAGATGATTTTCTTGCGGACAAAAATAGGAAAAATCTCAATACGGTTGGAAAAATGAGGAAAAAAGTCAAAGCATAGGCAAAAAAAAACTACTTTTGCCGATTGTTTTACGCAATACGAATGGACTGCTTCGTGCCTCGCAGTGACGCAAAGCGACGACAAAAAAAGTCCAGCGTCTCGCGTCCCGCAATCCCACGTCAGTCAACAATTAAACAATTAAACAGTCAACAATCAACAACAAATACATGGAAATCAGCAGCAAATACAGCCCTCAGGACGTTGAAGGCAAATGGTACGAACACTGGATGGAGAAGAACTACTTCCACTCCACGCCCGACGAACGCGAACCCTACACCATCGTGATCCCGCCGCCCAATGTGACCGGCGTGCTTCACATGGGCCACATGATGAACAACACGATCCAGGACATCCTGATCCGCCGCGCCCGTATGCAAGGCAAGAACGCCTGCTGGGTGCCCGGCACCGACCACGCCTCCATCGCCACCGAAGCCAAGGTGGTGAACAAATTGGCGCAACAAGGCATCAAGAAGACCGACCTCAGCCGTGAGGAGTTCCTCAAGCACGCTTGGGACTGGACCCACGAGCACGGTGGCATCATCCTCAAGCAGTTGCGTCGCCTCGGTTGCTCCTGCGACTGGGAACGCACCTCCTTCACCATGGACGACATCCGCTCGAAGAGCGTCATCCATGCCTTCGTCGACCTTTACAACAAAGGTCTGATTTATCGCGGTGTGCGCATGGTCAACTGGGACCCGAAAGCCTTGACGGCCTTGAGCGACGAGGAGGTCATCTTCAAGGACGAGCACAGCAAGCTGTACTACCTGAGATACTATTTGGCCCCCTCAACTCCCCCAGAGGGGGAGCTCCCCAAGCTCATCAATAGGTACCGAACAGCCAATCCTTATTCCTATTCCACTCTTAAGGAGCATTCCAAGAGAATGAGGAGCCAACCCACAGAAGCAGAAAGTGCTCTTTGGGAACAACTAAGGGGAAAGAAAACCGGATTCAAATTCAGAAGGCAACACATTATAGGTGATTTCATCGTTGATTTCCTTTGCTTGGAAAAACACCTCATCATTGAAGTGGATGGCGGTTATCACAATGACCCTCAAGTGGCCGAAAACGACAAACTTCGCTCTGAAATTCTTGAATTGCAAGGTTATACCATTCTTAGATTTACAAACGAACAAGTCCTTTTTGACACCGAAAAGACGCTTTCCACCATAAACTACACACTAAAAAGCCTCCCCTCGGGGGAGGTTGGTGGGGCACCCTACGCCGTGGTGGCCACCACGCGCCCCGAGACC
>DGXB01000023.1 GCA_002396205.1 Bacteroidales bacterium UBA4243 | reverse complement strand
GAATATTCCCCAAGAAAAGTGTGGCAGTTTGCTGAATATTCCCCAAGAAAAATGTTCGTAATATGTTGTATAAATCTAAAAATTAGTATTTTTGCAGCAAAATTTTAAATTACTAGACTATGAAGCGATATCTTTATAACGATTTGGTGAGGTGGAAAAACTCGGTTGGAAGAAAACCCCTTGTATTGGAGGGCGCGAGACAGGTTGGAAAAACCTTCCTTTTAAAGGAGTTTGGGGAAGGGGAGTTTGAAAACCTGATTTACCTCAACTGCGATAACAATGAATTCATGCAAACGCTTTTTGTGCAGGATTTCGACATGGAACGTATTCTACGTGCCATTGAGGCCTACACCAACCAAAGCATCAATGCGGGCAAGACACTGCTTTTCATTGACGAGATACAGGAAGCTCCGCGTGCGTTGACGGCGTTGAAGTATTTTTGCGAAAACGCAAGTGATCAGCATGTGGTTGTGGCTGGGTCGCTTTTGGGTATCAGCACACGGGTGGGTGAGTCGTATCCTGTCGGGAAGGTCGACATAATGAAACTTTATCCGCTTTCGTTTGAGGAGTTTTTGTGGGCGGTTGGTGAGGAACGGCTATGTGATGCCTTGAACGCTCGGCAGTGGGAAGTGTTGCGCCCGTTGGCGACAAAGCTCCAGGATTTGCTCCGCCAATATTTTTATGTGGGCGGAATGCCTGAGGCGGTGCTTTGTTACATCACCGACAAGGATGTGCCCAAGGTGCGACGCATACAAAAGTCGATTTTGAAGACCTACGAGCGCGATTTTGCCAAACATGCCGGCAATGAGACGCAACGTATCCGCTTGGTGTGGAACTCCATCCCCGGACAGCTCGCCAAGGAAAACAAGAAGTTCATCTATGGCGCAGTTAGGAAGGGAGCGCGGGCTAAAGATTTCGAGATGGCCATTCAGTGGCTCGTCGATGCTGGGCTTGTCATCAAGCTGAAGCGGTGCCTCAACCCGACCATGCCGCTGTCGTTTTATGAGGACACCGAGGCTTTCAAGCTCTATTTGCTCGACGTGGGTTTGCTGGGTGCCTTGTCGAGTGCCCCGGCTCGACTGATGCTTATCGCCAACACGGTGTTTGTCGAGTTTAAGGGCGCGTTTTCAGAAAACTTTGTTTTGCAGCAACTTAAGGTTCTTGGCGACATGCCGCTCTATTATTTCAGCAAGGACAACTCGACACAGGAAGTGGATTTCCTCATGCAGACCGATGAGCGCATCATCCCGATAGAAGTGAAGGCTGAGGAAAACACAAAGAGCAAGTCGCTGCAAGGTTTCGTCACCATCGACCATGCCGACAAACACATGAAAGGCCTCCGCTGTTCCATGTTGCCTTACGTCGATCAAGGCTGGATGGAGAATGTCCCTTTGTATGGCATATTGGGTTATTTTCACGATTTAGCCCAGTGAAAGCGTTGTCAAAAGGAAAAATATTCGTATTATTGCAATGTCAATAACAAGGATAATCCCAAAAATGTGATAATATGATACTCGTAAAGCAAGTTGGCGTCTATGTCAACATCCTGAATTGCAGGCTCAAAAAGTATTTGGCGGAGGTCTTCAAGAAGAACAATGTCAACCTGACGGCGGAGCAGTACCTTGTGATGGATACGCTCTGGAACGAAGGCACGCTCACCCAACAGGCCATCTCGTTCATCATCCAGAAAGACAAGAATTCGGTGACGCAGTTCATCGACAACTTAGAGAAAAAGGGCTTGGTGACGCGCTCGGTGGCCAAGGAGGACCGCCGTGTGAACAACATCGTGGTGACCGGCGAGGGCATGGCTCTCAAGGACTCCACAAAACAACTTGCCATCGACACGATGGAAAAAGCCATCGACGGCATCGGTGAACAGGACTTGCAGACCTTCGTCACCGTCCTGAAAAAGATTTGTTCCAACATCAGCGACACCGATAAAACAGGGGACAATCTTGCACTTTGAAGCTGATTTTTCGCCATTTGGCACAATTATTGGAAATTTTTTCCAAAAGCGAAACGTTAGATTTCTATCTTTGCACTTTTAAAATTTCAACGAAAATGAACAGAATCATCAAGTTATTTTTCGCCCTTATGGTGGCAATGCTTCTGTTGCCTTCGTGCAACAAAGGTCCGGGCGAGGGCGGCACTGGCACCATACAAGGTTTCGTGAAACTCGTTCACCATCCCGACGACAACTATACCTTGACAACCGACACTTTGGTTGCGGCCAAGACCGATGTGTTCATCGTTTATGGCGATGATCCCTATTTTGGAAATGATGTGGAGACCAATGCCGAAGGAATGTATCAGTTTGACTATCTGCGTCCTGGCGACTACACTGTGTTTTCCTATTCCACGTTGCCTTCGGGCGAGAAGGTGGCGGTGAGCGAGACGGTCAGCCTGAATGGCGGCGTGGTGTGCCAGGTGCCTACCATCTATATCCACGACGGCAAGGCTTATGGCACTTCCATCGTGAAAGGCCGCGTTCATGCCGCTTTTTACCACAACGGAAGCTATCGTGGCGAAGGCTGGGCCTACGAGCATCGCGTCTACATCCGCAGGGTGGGCGAGGAGTACCATTTCGATGACGTTCGCGTGGGGGTGGATGGCTATTTCTACTTCCAGAAGCTGCAACCTGGTGTGTATGAAGTGTTTACTGCATCGGACGACATCAACACGGAAATCCCTGAACTGATGTTCCAAACCATCACCGTCGACGAGGCCGGGCAAATCTACGAACTCGCTGAACAGTTTGAAGTCATTGTCAATGTGTAAAATGGACGGAGGACGATGAGACAACAGTCCCCGAATCTTGAATCTTAAATCTTAAATTTTAAATCTAAAATAACTGAAAAAATGAAACGACTAATAATGATTTTGGCCTTTGTAGCCCTCAATGTGGGTGTTTTTGCACAGGCTGTGTCGGAAAGCACCATCGCCAAGCGCGACAACCGCCGTGGCATGGTGCTGAAGGAGTGGAACACGGCGGCGGGCGACAAACGCGCCTTCCTCGACCGCGTGACGACATACGATGAATATGGCCGCAAGATTGAGGAAATCGAATATGCCAGCTATGGTCAGAAGTGGCGCATCGTGAGCGAGTATCCCGAAAACAGCGACATCACCGCCAAGGTGGTGCGCGAAATCGAATACAACGACCGCGACAAGGTGGTTCGCATCCGCAAGTTCGAATACGACGAGGAAGGCGCGAAAGTACGCCAACTCAACTACTACCCGAACGGCAAACTGGAGTCGGTGAAGACCTACGAATACGTCCCGAAATAAGGCACCGTGGAAGAGATTCTGAACATAGTGCAAGGCATGAAGCCCATCACGCTCGACGAGATGAGCGGCGTGAAGCTGATGAACCGCATCGACACGAAATACCTCGTCACCGAGAAGCAGTTGCGCGACATCCTGCTTCGCATCCGCAATGGCTACTATGCCCAGGAGGTGGAAGGCAACCGCCTTTCGCCCTACAGCACTGTGTATTACGACACGCCTGAGCTGACAATGTATATCGTCCACCACGACCGCCACTTGGTGCGCGACAAGGTGCGCGTGCGAACCTACGTCGACTCGCACCTGACCTTCTGCGAGGTGAAGCACAAGAGCAACAAAGGCCGCACGAAGAAGAAACGCATCGCGGTGGAACCCATTCCCAACATCATCGAAAACCCTGATGCGGCGGCGTTCTTGACCGAAAAACAACCTTATCCGGTCAGTTTGCTGAGTCCGCACTTGATCACCGCCTTTGACCGCATTACCTTGGTGAACTACGACAAGACCGAACGCCTCACCATCGACTGCAACCTTCGTTTCGAGAACCTTCGCAACGGCAACGTCGCCTCGATGGCACCTTTGGTGGTGATGGAACTTAAGCAGGACGGTAGGGCCAAATCGCTGCTGAAGGATGTCCTCTTTGATTTGAGAATAAAACCCTACAAAATGAGCAAGTATTGCATCGGCACCTGTATGACCAATCCCGGCGTGAAGCAGAACCGGTTCAAGAAGAAACTCAGGTGGATAGAGAAATTAAAGACTATGGCCTATGGCTAATGGCCAACAACAATTATACAATTCAACAATCAACAAACAACAATATGAATCTACTACAAATCAACCTACAGGACTTTGACCCTGACATTGCACGCGAGTTTGGAGGTGGTGCCACTGGCCTCGACTTCCTCGGCGTGCCTCTCTTCGATGCACAAAGCCTTTGGACGACCTTGATCCGCTTCGTGTTCAATCTTCTCGTCTGCTGGCTTGTCATCCATTGCTTCTACTACAAAAAGGCCAACCGCAAGGACTACTATTTCACCTTCATCATGTTTGCCGTGGTCATCTTCCTTATCATCTCGCTGATGGAGAACATGAAGATGAACATCGCCTACGCCCTCGGCCTGTTTGCCATCTTCGGCATGATTCGCTATCGAACGGAGACGATCAAAATCCGTGAGATGACCTACCTCTTCGTGGTGATGGGCCTGAGCATCGTCAACGGCATGGCGCTCTCGACGAGTTATGTGGAATTGCTGGCGGTCAACCTGTTGGTGGTATTGGTGATTTGGATTCTCGACGGTACAAAAATGCTGAACCATACGGCGATGAAAATCATCCTTTACGACCGTATTGAGAACACCAAGCATGGCAAGGAAGACGACCTGAAGTCCGACCTTATCGAACGCACTGGCCTCGACATCAAGAAGGTGGAGGTGGGGCACATCGACTACCTGCGCGATGTCGCTTTCGTGAAGGTCTATTATAAGCCCATCGACGGCGAGGTGAATACGATTGATACGATTACTAAAATTAAGGATTTCACGGAATAGTGAGGAAGTGGCTGATCATAGTGCTGTTGTTGCCGATGTCGGTGATGGGGCTGGCGCAGAGCGAGCGCACCACCGATTTTGGCGGCATCGTCTCGGCTGAGGCATCGGTGGCTTTGCCAGCCAACTTTGGGCTGTCGGCTGAGGAGGAGCTGCGTTTCAATAACGACTTCTCGCAGTTCGACCGTTGGCTCAACTCGGTGGGGGTGGACTACACTTGCTGGCACAACCGCATGAATATTGGCCTCACCGCCGACTACATCCGCCGCCATAACGACAAGGGCTATTTTGAGAACCGTGGCCGCTTGGGTGTTCAGGTGACCTACTCTGAGGAATACCGCCGTTTCAAGTTCACGGTGCGCAGCAAGGTGCTGGGCACCTTCTTCGACGAGCGCACGGGCGAACACCGCGTCAACCCACGAATCTATTGGCGCAACCGCCTCAAGGTGACCTACCAGCCGATGAACAGCCGTTGGAAATATGCGCTTTCCACCGAGCTGTTTTGGCTCACCAACGACCCCAAGAAAGGCGGCGTCGACAACCTGCGCACAGTGCTTTCGGTCGACTATCGCCTCTCGGGGAGGCATTATATTTCGGCTTTCGCCCGCGTTGACAACGAACTTGGCGTGAAAGCCCCAGTTGACTTGTTCTATGTCGGTTTGACCTTCAAGGCGAAATATTAAAAGGTTAGCAATGAGGTTGAATTGCCCTTTTTTGTAAAAAAGTCGTTTTTCTTTTCAGGAAACGGCTTTTTTTCATTCTTGTTTCCTATTTTTGTACTCTCGAATAACCATCAAATCTAATCGATATGTGTACAAAACAAAAAATGAAAAAAATCGGCAGCATCGGCCTAATTGTCGCGGCGTTGCTGCTCGGCCTTCTGCCGTCGTGCGGCAAGAAAGGGACGACAACAGGCGGCTCCACGACCTTCGTGGAACGCATCAAGCCGCTTGACGACGCTGTGCTGGCGCTGTTGGACAGCTACACTTCGGGCGTCATCGCCAATGGCGAGCCTATCGTGGTGCGTTTCAACAATCCGGCAACGATGAAGGTGAAATATGGCGAGACTATTCCCGCCAAGGCCTTCGAGTTTACGCCTGCGCTGAAAGGCAAGGCCGTTTGGGTCGATGAGAACACCGTCGGGTTCCAGTACGACGGCATCGACAAGGACCAGAACTATGTCTGCAAGTTCAAGATGTCGGACTTTGTGGACGTGAAGACCGACCAAACGTTGGAGTTCGGCTTCGGCGTGCGTCGGCAGAATTTCAGCATCGTCACGGTGCAACCACTTTGCACCTCGAATGACGAGATGGGCTACCTGATGCGTATCGCGTTTGCCACGCCCGTCGACCAAGACGAAGCTGTCAATTTGTTTGACGAGTCTTTCCGCAAAAGCCATCCCGTTGAGGTGGCCAATGCGGGCAACAACGTCTATGACTTTACGCTGCAAGGCTTTAAACGCCAAAATGCGGATTATCAGACAAATGTCGTCCTCGATGGCAAGGTCTTGGACTGTAAGGCCAAGATGCAACGCAGCCTGACGGTGTATGCCAAGGACAAGTTCGAGCCGGTGATGTTCGATGTCGACAAGGCCGCCAGCAAGGGCACTTTGCTCTTCTCGCAGCCGCTGAAAGAGAACCAGAACCTCGACGGTTTCGTGAATTTCAACCAGAAGTTGGGCTACAAGGCTGACATCAAGGGAAACAGGATTGATTTCTTCTTCGACAAGACTTCGCTTTACAGCTATCAATTGGAAGATTTGAACATGACCGTCAGCAGTGGCATTCGTGCCGCCAACGGAATGTTGTTGCAAAGCGACTATCCCTTTGACTTCGACCTCACCGACAACCTGCCCAAGGTTCGCTGGACCGACGACGGCGTCATCATCCCCGATGTGGACGAAACCACGGTCTATTTCGATGCCATCTGCCTCAACTCGGTGACACTGAGGATTGTGCGCGTGTTCGACGACAACATCCTCTCCTTCTTGCAGGACAATGAGTTGAACGAGACTTACGGCGTGCGCAAGGCGGGTCGTTTGGAGAAGAAGGTGCGCCTGGCAATCGACAACCCGTATGCCAACCAATGGAAGACGTTCCCCATCGTGCTGTCCGATTATATTAAGGTGGAACCCGGCGCGATGTATCAGTTGAGCCTCAATTTCGGTCCCGCCGACTACACCTTCGCTTCCGACGAGATGAAAAACGCCGTGACGGAAAACGAAGCCTTGGAAGCCGACTATTGGGATGGCCAAGCCTACGACTACAGGGAATACAACTACGACGGCGAGTGGAACGACCCCAACGGCTACTACTATTATAACTATGTGGAAATGAAGAAGAACATCGTTGTCAGCAACCTCGCGGTGACCGCCAAGATGGGGCGCAACGATGTGGTTGACGTGTATGTCTACCGGATTTCGGATGCCACTCCGGCAATGGGAGCGCAAGTCACGGCTTACAATTTCCAAAGACAGGAGTTGGCCCAAGGCAGCGTTGATGCCCAAGGTCATGTGCAGCTGAAATGCGCCAACCGTCCCGCTTTCGTGATGGCCACGGACAATAAAGGCAGCAAGTCGGTGATCAAGTTGAGCGATGGCAATGCGTTGTCGTACAGCCGTTTCAATGTGGCTGGCGAGTCTGTCGAGAAAGGTGTTTCGGGCTTTGCCTATACCAACCGTGGCGTGTGGCGCCCTGGCGATGAGATGCAGCTCAACCTGATGCTGAACGATATGGAAGAGAGCATTCCCGCCGACTATCCCGTCGTCCTCGAAGTGCTGGATGCCACGGGTCGCCTCTATGCCAAACAAGTGAACACCAAGCCCGTGAACGACATCTATTGCTTCAAGGTGCCGACCAACGTCAGCGACGAGACTGGAGTTTGGACAGCCCGTTTCAAAGTGGGCACGAGCACCATCACCAAGAGCCTGCGTGTGGAGACGGTGAAGCCCAACCGCTTGGAAATCAAGTTTGAACTGCCCGAGGTGGTCAGCTTGAGCAAGAACGAGCGTGTGACCCTCGTTTCGAGATGGCTCAACGGGATGAAAGCCAACGGCTTGAAGGCCGAAGTCGACGTGAAGCTGCGCGGTGGCGAGACGACTTTCAAGAACTTTGCCAACTACTCCTTCGTCAATGAAACGCAACGTTTCGAGCCTCAAGAGTTGTCGCTTTTCAGTGGTCAGCTTAATACGGAGGGCATCGCCAATGTGGGCTTCGGTCCGCTCAAGGATGTCTATGCTTCGCAAATGATGAACGGCACCTTCACGGTGAAGGTCTTCGAACAGGGCGGCGACTTCAGCATTGCTTCGTTCAAGACCAAGCTCTCGCCTTACCAGCGTTACGTTGGCGTTGACCTGCCCGAATCCACGGCAAAATATGGCAGCTATTACGACACCGACAAGGACTGGAAGTTCGACATTGCCATGGTCAACGAGGACGGGACGGCCTGCAAGTCGGCGGTCGCGCTGGAATATGCGCTTTACAGATTGGATTCCTATTGGTGGTGGTCGAGCGAGGATGAATACAGCCTGCAACGCTATGCCTCAGGCACTTACAAGGCCCCTGTGAAGAACGGCACCTTGACCTGCAACGGCACGACCTCGGTCACCTTCAACATCCCGAACGACAAATGGGGCAGCTATCTCCTCGTCGTCAGCGACAAGCAAGGTGGCCACACCTTTGCCAAGGTCATCAGCTTCGACTGGGGCTATGGCCATTCGTCGACGGCTTCGGGTGCACCGGCCCAGCTTTCGATGAAGTCGACGGCTGAAAGTTATCAGGTGGGTGAGAAAATCGTGGTGACGTTCCCCGCCAACGAAAAGGCCAAGGCTTTGGTGACGGTGGAAGCCAACGACCGCGTGCTGCAAACCATGTTGGTCGAAAATCTTGGTCAGGAAGGCAAGGTGGAAATCACGGCCACTGAGGAAATGATTCCGAATGTGTATGTCTATGTGGCTCTGATTCAGCCGCATGATGCAGCCAACGACCTTCCTATCCGCCTCTATGGCGTCATTCCTGTGAAGGTGGAAAACAAGAAATTGCAGCTGCAGCCCAACATCAGCGTGCCCGAAACGGCCAACACGAAGAAAACCCTTGACGTGAAGGTTTCGGAAGCCAACAAGCAACCGATGACCTATACCTTGGCCGTTGTGGATGAAGGCATTCTCGGCCTCACCAATTTCTCGACGCCGAATCCTTACGGCTACTTCAACAGCAAGCAGGCTTTGAGCGTCCGCACTTGGGACAACTACGCCAACATTGTTGACGCATTCAGCGGCGAGCTTGGCTCTGTTTACGCCATCGGCGGCGACGGCATCCTCAACCAGGAAATCACCCTCGACAACCGCTTCAAGGCCTACGCCATCACCCTTGGGCCTTTCGAGCTGAAGGCGGGCGAAACCAACACACATAGCTTTGAGGTTCCGCAATGTTCAGGCGCGTTGCGCTTCATGGTGGTGGCCAAGGGCACCGGCAAGGCTTTCGGCTCGGCTGAAAAGCGCATGACCGTCGTCGACCCGATTAACTTGTATGCTTCCGCTCCGCGTGTGGTGGCGCCTGGCGACGAGCTGAAGCTCAAGGTGCAGGTGCAAGCCCCCACAATGAAGGGCAAGACCTTGCAAGTGAAGTTCGAGAACAAGAACCTTGAACCCGTTGGCAACCTACCCACTTCGGTGACGATTGACAACAATGGTGAGGGTTTGGTCGCGGTCAGGTCCAGCATCCCCAATACGTTGGGCAATGCCGAACTGAAGGTTTCGGTGACGAGCGATGGCTACACCGCCGAGTCGTCGACAGTGATGCCCATCCGTATGCCTTACGCCGAGCGTCGCAACACCATCACCAAGGAAATCGGAGCGGGGCAGACGGTCAGCGTGCCGTTCAACCTCGAAGGCATGACGGGCACGCAGCAAGGCAACATCACTGTTTCGAGCCTGCTGCCCGTCGACCTCTTTGGCCGCATCGATTACCTGATGGACTATCCGCACGGCTGCCTCGAACAACTCACCTCGAAGGCGTTCCCGCAGCTTTACCTCAATTATTTCGTCCAGCTCGACGACAAGGAGAAAGAGGAGATGCGCAACAACATCGAGTCGGCCATCACTAATCTGAAGTCGTATCAGAAGTCCGACAACTCGATGACGAATTGGATAGGCGGCAAATACACCGACCCGTGGACCGAAATTTATGCCCTGCATTTCCTCGTTGAGGCCAACAAGCAAGGCTACAACGTGCCGCAATATTTCCTCGACGGCCTGCTGAGCTACCAAGCCAACCGCGCCAAGCAGTGGAAGAACAACCCCGACTTCAAGCAAGGCGAGACAATCCAGGCCTACCGCCTGTTCGTTTTGGCCTTGGCCGACAAGGCTGAGATGGGCGCCATGAACCGTTTCAAGGAAATAGAGATGAACTACGACCTCACCAAGGCCCTGGCTGCTGCCGCCTTTGCCCAGACGGGTAAGACTAACATCGCGCAGAACTTGTTGCCCGTTGTTGGTGAAGGCCAGCAGATGTCCGACTACTACACCTCGTTTGGATCGCGCACCCGCGACTTGGCCATGTATGCCTACACGCAAATGCTTTGCGACGTGGATGCACAAACCGTGCAGAGCAACATCAACAACGTGTGCCGCATGATGAGCACCAACCGCTGGATGGACACCCAGACCACGGCCTTCTCGCTCTTCGTCTTGGGCAAGTATGCCGAGAAGGCAGGACTTAATAAGGCTAACCTCTCCGCCACCGTGAAGGTGAACGGCGACGAGCGCACCTTGAACACCAACATGGCCTCGGTGGGCTATGGCTTCACGCCGAAGTTGGGCAGCAACACGGTTGAGATCAAGAACAACACCGACCAAACGATGGTGGCCAACCTCTTCACCAAGACCTCGGTGGCCGAGTACGACATGAACGAAAGCGGCAACATGATCGAGATGTTCGTGAGCTACACCGATAAGAATGGCAATCCTGTCAATCTGAGCAACCTGACCGCTGGCACCGACATCAAGGTGCAAATGACAGTAACCAACCCAAGCGAGTATCAAGTCACAGAGCTGGCGCTGTCATACTACCTGCCTTCGGGTTGGGAGTTGGTCAACGACCGCCTGAGTGGCGACATGACCGGCAACGAAGGTGCCAAGCACCTCGACCTTCGCGACGACCGTGCCTACTTCTACTTCGACCTGATGCCGGGCGCGAAGAAGACCTTCACCTTGAAGGCCAACGCCACCTACGAGGGCAACTACATGATTCCCGCCGTGCGCTGCGAGGACATGTATAAAGCCGAGATTTATTACCAGATTCCGGCCAGAGGTTGCGTGGTGAAGTAAAGAAAAGATTTTAGTCATGAAAAGACCTGCAAGAAAATGGAGAATTGTTCTGTTGACCCTTGCAGGTCTTTTCATTGCCTTTTTGTGCGTCCCCGTGCCGCGCTTCGAGAAGCCTTACTCGACGGTGCTGACGGCGAGGAACGGCGAACTGCTCGGCGCGAAGATTGCCGACGACGGACAGTGGCGTTTCCCCGCCTCGGACCGCTATTCCCCGAAGTACGTCGCCTGCCTCCTTGAGTACGAGGACCGCTGGTTCTTCTTCCATCCGGGCTTCAACCCCGTGTCGTTCGTCAAGGCGTTTGTCGACAATGTGAAGGCCGGCGAGGTGGTGCGCGGCGGCAGCACCCTCTCGATGCAGGTGGTGCGCATGTCGCGCGACAACCCGCCACGAACCTACGCCGAAAAGCTGTGGGAGGTGATTCTGGCCATGCGACTCGAACTGCGCTATTCCAAAAGGTCCATCCTCAACATGTATGCCGCCAACGCGCCTTTCGGGGGCAATGTGGTGGGCATCGACGCGGCGGCGTGGCGCTATTTCCACACCACGCCCGACAACCTCTCGTGGGGCGAGGCGGCCACCCTCGCGGTGCTGCCCAATTCGCCGGCGCTGATTCACCCAGGCCGCTCACGCGACAGATTGGAACAAAAAAGAAATGAGTTGTTACAGCGTTTGCCAAATTCCAAGACCTTCATTCCCAAACGCTTCAACGTACCTAAACTTTCGGAAGAAGACGCGGAATTGGCCATAATGGAGGACATCCCCAATCGGCCTTACGACATGCCTATGTTGGCCTATCATTACCTCAGCGACCAAGACAAGCAGCACCACGGCCAGCAAATCGCCTCCACCATCGACTACAACTTGCAAATTGCGGTGACCGACGTCATGGATCGCCAGCACGAGGTGAACGTGATGAACAACATCGACAATGCGGCCGTGTATGTGGTTGATTACCTGAATGATGAAATCGTTGCATACGTGGGCAATAACAAAAATGCCTCCGATGCTGCCATGGTCGACATGGTGAAGGCGCAACGCTCCACGGGCAGCATCCTCAAACCCTTCCTCTTCGCGGCCATGCTTGACGAAGGGACATTGCTCCCGCAGATGGTCTTGCCCGACGTGCCGATGAGCCTTTCGGGCTTCACACCGAAGAACTATAGTGGCGAGTATTGGGGCGCAGTGCCTGCCGACAAGGCGTTGCAAAACTCGCTGAATGCGCCTTTTGTTCACCTTTTGCGCGAATACGGCCAGCAACGTTTCCACAGCCTTTTGAAACAGCTGCCGCTGAAAGGCATTGTCTTCGATGCCGAACACTACGGCTTGTCGCTCATCGTTGGTGGGGGAGAGGCGTCGCTGTTCGACATCACCAACGCCTACGCCAAGATGGGACGCAAGTTGGCGGTGCACGTGAACGAAAACTATAATGAGGAGATGGATGAGAAAGAGTCGCCCTTCTCCGCCGAGGCCATCGCCGAGACGTTCAATGTGATGAAAGGCCTGACACGTCCCACGAGCCAGATAGGGTGGGGGGGCTTCTCCTCGTCGGCGCAGGTGGCTTGGAAGACGGGCACCAGTTTCGGCTTCAAGGACGCTTGGGCGGTGGGCCTCACCGACCGTTATGTCGTAGGCGTATGGGTGGGCAACTCCGACGGCGAAGGTCGTCCGGGCCTGACGGGTGTGGGCGTGGCGGCTCCCATCTTGTTTGACGTGGTGGGCAAGCTCAACGACAGTTATCGCTATCCTGCCAACACTTCGGAGAGCATCGAGGTTGAGGTGTGCGCCGAGTCGGGCTATCCGAAAGGCGAGTATTGCTCGCAGACCAAGAAAATCCGTGTTGTCAACGTGGAGAACCAGACGGGCGTGTGCCCTTATCATAAAAAGGTGTTCTTGGATGCGTCGCGACAGTTTCAGGTGCGCCCCGACTGCTATCCCGTCGACCAGAAGTGCTACGAGGTGTATTATGTGTTGCCGCCTGTGATGGAGTGGTTCTACAAGAAGCACTCGCCGTTGTTCCGCCCTCAGCCGGCCTTCTATCCAGGCTGTGGCACAGCCCATCCCGACGAGGTGATGGCTTTCGTCTATCCCAAAAGTGACGCCAAGGTGAGCATCCCCATCGGCATCCGTGGCGACCGTCAGCAGGTGGTCTTCGAGATTGCCCACCGCAACCCGCAAAAGACGATTTACTGGACTTTGAACGATGAATTCTTGGGCCAAACGCGCCTCAACCACCAGATGCCCATCGACGTGGAGAAAGGCACCTATCGTCTCCGTTGCGTCGATGAGGACGGGGTGGAGTTGAATCGAAGGATTGTAGTGCAATAGCGGTTGCTGAGCTTGTCGAAGCACCGCGTTTACCATGCATAAGCCTCAGCCGTCATCCACTTGCCTTGTACCTTCAGCGTCCTCTCGATGACGTCGCGCACCGCGCCTTTGCCGCCTGGTTTTTCACTGACAAATTTGCTGATGGCCCGCACCTCAGGCACGGCATCGGCAGGGCAGGCTGGCAAGCCTACCATTTTCATCACATTGAGGTCGGGGATGTCGTCGCCCATAAACATGATTTCCTCGGGCTTCAAGCCCTTTTCTTGCATGTATTCGTTGAGTTTCAATACTTTGTCGGGGATTCCCGTGAACACGTCGGTCACGCCGAGGCTGTTCATGCGGACAACTGTCGAAGGGCAAACCGCGCCCGAAATGACCGCCACGTTATAGCCCAATTTCGAGGCCAATTGAATCGCGTAGCCGTCTTTCACGTTGGAGGCACGCAAGGGGTGGCCCTCGAAGTCGCAGAAGACAGTGCCGTCGGTCATGACACCGTCGAAATCGAAAATGAAGGTGGAAATGGGGGTGAAGATGTCGTTTTCGTCCATAACAGGTTCGTTTTTCATGCGCCAAAAGTACGGTTTTTTTGCCAAATGCCGCTTGATAACGCAAAAATGCGTAAATTTGCACCCTATTTTATGCAATTATGAGAATCAGACATCAGAACGATAACGTTGAAGAGATTGTGGCCGCCACCGTTGAGGCCATGGAAGCCGTGAAAGGCAAGGAAATCGTCACCCTCGACCTGAGGGAAATCACCACCGCAGTGACGGACTATTTCGTCATTTGCCATGCGCCGTCGAAGACGCAAGTCGACGCCATCGCCGACAAGGTGGAAGAATTGGTGTTCGAGAAGACGCACGCCAAACCCTACCATGTGGAGGGACGCGACAATACGGAATGGATTTTGATAGATTTCGTGGACGTGGTCGTTCACGTGTTCCTCGAATCGGCTCGGGGCTACTATAAATTGGAAGAGCTTTGGGCTGATGCCGAAAGAATCGTGAAGGCATCAGAGGAGTAAATATTTCAAAATCATTATTTTACAAATGGAAGAAAAACAGACTAACGGGAAAGGCAATGTCCCGAACCAGCCTGGTCAACCCCAGCAGCCACAGCAAAACCCCAATGGCAAGAGAAGATTCAACTTCATGTGGATCTATGCCATTTTGTTCGCCGCGCTGATTGGTTTGCAGTTTATCGGCGGGAAAGACACGGTTGAAAAGGAGGAAATCAATCAAGGGGAGTTGAAGGAAATGCTTAAGAACCAAGAGGTTGCAAAAATCGACTTGGTCAACAAGGAAGATGCTGAGATTTATCTTAACGATAAAGGCCTTATCAAGCATTTTCCCGAAGCTCCGAGGGTTGGAGGCTCCTCGTTGCGTCCCAACTATACCTATAAGATTGGCTCGCTCGACCGTTTTGAGGAGATGGTTGAAGAGACCCAACAAGGCATTGACAAACCTGTGTATATCAACAATGTAAGGCGCAACAATTGGATGTCGGACATTTTGTCATGGGTGGTGCCTTTTGGCCTGCTCATCGTGTTCTATATCATCCTGATGCGCGGCATGGGTCGCAGCATGGGTGGGGGAGGCTCGATTTTCAATATCGGCAAGTCGCGGGCCCAACTGTATGACAAAAACAGCAGTTCTGTCAATGTGACATTCAAGGACGTGGCAGGTCTCGAAGAAGCCAAAGTGGAGATTATGGAGGTCGTCGACTTCCTGAAGAATCCGGAGAAATATACCAAATTGGGCGGTAAAATCCCAAAGGGCGTGCTGCTGGTAGGCCCTCCTGGAACTGGTAAGACCTTGTTGGCCAAGTCGGTGGCTGGTGAAGCCAACGTGCCTTTCTTCAGCCTTTCGGGTTCCGATTTCGTGGAGATGTTTGTCGGTGTGGGTGCCTCTCGCGTCCGCGATTTGTTCAACAACGCCAAGTCGAAGGCACCATGCATCATCTTCATCGACGAGATTGATGCCATCGGTCGCGCTCGTGGCAAGAGTGCCATCACGGGTGGCAACGACGAGCGCGAAAGCACACTGAACCAGCTGCTTACCGAGATGGACGGCTTCGGCACCAATTCGGGTGTCATCGTGTTGGCCGCGACCAACCGCGCCGACATTTTGGACAAGGCCTTGCTCCGTGCAGGCCGTTTCGACCGACAGATCTACGTCGAGTTGCCTGATGTTGTGGGCCGTAAGGAGATTTTCGAAGTCCACATGCGCAACTTGAAGCTCGATAACGATGTCGACAAGGATTTCTTGGCCAAGCAAACCCCAGGCTTCTCAGGTGCCGACATTGCCAATGTTTGCAACGAAGCCGCTCTGATGGCCGCTCGCAAGGGCAAGGACTTGATTGGCAAACAGGACTTCCTCGATGCTGTCGACCGCATCATTGGTGGTCTCGAAAAGAAGAACAAGATCATCACTCCAGAGGAGAAGAAAGTCATTGCCTTCCACGAGGCGGGTCACGCCACGACGAGCTGGCTGCTGCAATATGCGCATCCGTTGGTCAAGGTGACCATCGTGCCGCGTGGCAACTCGCTCGGTGCGGCCTGGTATCTGCCTGAGGAGCGCCAAATCACAACCAAGGAACAGATGTACCATGAGATGATCGCCACCTTGGGTGGTCGCGCCGCCGAGCAGGTGGTGTTTGGCCAAATCTCAACGGGAGCCCTTTCCGATCTTGAAAAGGTGACCAAGCAGGCCTTCGCCATGGTGACCTACTATGGTTTGGACGACGAAATCGGAAATATCAGTTATTATGACTCAACGGGTCAGCAGGATTATAGTTTCACCAAACCCTATAGTGAAAAGACCGCCGAGACCATCGACAAGGAGGTGAGCAAAATCATCGAGAAAGCCTATCAGGAGGCCATCCAGATTCTTACCGACCATCGCGAGGGCTTGTCGCAGTTGGCCAATAAGCTCATCGACGAGGAGGTCATCTTCGGCGAGGACTTGGAACGCATCTTCGGCAAGCGTCCGTGGAACAACTCGGAAGAGGAGAAACTGAAGGATGCCGCGCTGAAAGCCGCCGAGCATAACGTTGAAAACCAACCTGAAAACGCATAATCATCATGGCTTGGGACAACAAAGGAGAAAACAAGGATGCCACCTTCAAGGAGCAGATGCTCGCTAAGGTGCGCAATGCCCTTATCGAGCGGCAGGAGGCTTTGTTTAAGGACATCGACCAACGCACCGAGACGTGGGTGCCCATCAAGGAGGAAGACGGCACCGCCATCACCTTCGTGCAGAACTTCAAGGACCATGGGGGCATCTTCATCTATTTGGAGAGCGAGGCCGAGTTTGCCGAGTGTCTCAAACAGTTGGCACCCGAAAACGGCTGGGAACCGCTGTGGTGCACCAGCCCTGAAATGCAGCAACTTCTGACGAAATACGGCATCCCTTATACAGAAAGCAAGGAGCGCGAACCCAAGCAGAAACTTGTTAGCCTGACGGGTTGCGAATGCCTCGTTGCCCAAACGGGTAGCATCGTGCTTTCCGATGCCATGACGCTGACGCGCGAGGCTTATGCCTTGCCCGACATCCTGTTGGTATATGCCACCACCGAACAAATCGTCCCCGGGATGCGCACGGCATTCCAGACCGTGAAGAAAAAATACGCCAAGGACAGACCTTCACAGCTGACCATCATCACGGGACCGAGCCGCAGCACCGACATTGAGCAGACGCTTGTCATCGGCGCCAACGGCATCCGTCAGGTGGCGGTGTTTTTGGTTGATGAGGAATAATACTAAAAAACCGACCGTCTATGTCATTCCCACGGGAATCTATAGACGGTCGGTTTTTTAGGCAATCGTTTATTTCAACGTATCAATGATGTTTTCAATGCTGATGCCTTCCGCCTCAGCCGTGTAGTTGCGGATGAGGCGGTGGCGCAGAATCGGGATGGCTACGCGCTGCACGTCTTCGATGTCGGGCGAGTATTTGCCTGTCAACAATGCGTTGGCTTTCGCTCCAATAATAAGGTATTGTGAGGCACGTGGACCGGCACCCCAGCTGAGATAACGGTTGGCCCAGTCATGGGCTTTCTCCGTGTGAGGACGCGTTTTGGCGACTAAGTTCACAGCGTATTCATACACATTGTCGGGCACGGGCACACGGCGCACCAACTGCTGGAAATAGAGGATTTCCTCGGGCGAAAGCACGGCATTCACCTCGGTCGCGCTGCCTACGGTGGTGTTCTTCACGATGTCTATTTCTTCTTCATACGAAGGATAGTCGAGCATGAGATTGAACATGAAGCGGTCCAACTGGGCTTCGGGCAGGGGATAGGTGCCTTCCTGC